>NZ_JBQEQC010000026.1:0-110734 GCF_052044195.1 Variovorax sp. 22077 | reverse complement strand
GAACAGCACCGCCACGGCGACCAGCACCCACAGCAGGCCGTTGCCGCCGCCGCCGCCATTCTCCACGGTGGCGTGCGCATCGCCGGGCAGCGGCGCGTGGAGCGTGGCGGACACGGAATCCCTGTTCATGCGGCGGCTCCCTCGAGTGCGGCGGCGCCGGCTGCGGTGGCCTGGCCGGGATGACGCGTCTCCGGCATCGCGATCGCGAACAGTGCGAGCGCGGCCGCCGCGATGCCCGCGAGCAGGACGAAGGCTGTGCCATAACCTGCAGCATTGGCGACCGTGCCCGCCACGAGGTTGCTGAGCGCGGCGCCCAGACCCACGCAGGCCGCGCCGATGCCCAGCGCGAAGTTGAAGTGTCCGCTGCCGCGCGTCAGGTCGCTGATCATGAGCGTGAGCATCACGCCGAAGATGCCCGCGCCGACGCCGTCGAGCACCTGCAGCGCCAGCAGCGCCGCAGGGCTGTCGGCCAGCAGGTAGAGCAGGCCGCGCAGCGGCAGCACCGCGAAGCCCACGAGGAAGATAGGCTTGCGCGCGAGGCGCGGCGCCCAGCGGCCCACGGCCAGGCCGATCGGGATGGTGACCAGCTGCGTGACGATCACGCCCGCGGACATCCATAGCGCCGCCGATGCGCCGGCGCGCGAACTGACCTTCTGCGCCACCAGCGTGAGCATCGCGGCGTTGGCCAGGTGGAACAGGAAGGCGCAGGCCAGCAGCACGACCAGGCGCCGGTCGTACCAGCGCGCGGTGCGCACGCCCGCAGCGGCGGGCGTCGCGTCCTGCGCGTCGGCGCCACGCGCGAGCTGCGGATCGATGTCGCGGTCGCGGATGAGCAGGGCCGCCGCGATGGTCGGCACGGCCATCGCCGTCGCATAGAAGAACATCGCATGCGCGCCGTACAGGTGGCTCACCGCCCCCGTGCCCAGCGCCCACAGAACCGTGCCCGCGGCCGTGATGGCGGCGTTGCGGCCGATGCGGCTGTCCAGCCCCGCGCGGCCCACCATGCCCAGGCTCGTGGCCGCGAGCGCGGGCGCGACCAGCGTGCCTGCCGCGCCGATCTGCGACTGGCCCGCGAGGATCACCCCATAGCCCGGCCAGTTCGCCATCGCCACCAGCGTCAGCGCGATGAGTGCCACCGCCCCCGCGATCCAGCGCGGCTTGTGCCGCACGCTGTCGATCAGCGCCCCGGCGGGCGCCTGTGCCGCCAGGCCCACCAGGGCCGAGACGAACATCACGCTGCCGATGCGCTGGGGATCCCAGGCCAGCGTGCCGGCCATGAAGATCACCAGGAACGGCCCCACGCCGCCCTGGATGTCGGGCGCGAAGAAGGCGAGGGCGTCGAGCGCGCGCACGCTGCGCGAGGAGGGAGCGGGGGAGGTCATCGCTCAGGGCCTCAGGAGTTGGCGGGAGGCTGCGTTGCGAACTGCGGTGCAGGCGGCACCGGCGGCACGGGAGCCATCGGGCGCTGGTGGCGCGGGCCGCGCGGACCCACTTGACCGGCGGGTCCCATGGGGCCGACAGGCCCGCTCACGAGTTCGCGCACGCTGTCGGCGCTCTGGCCGAGGCTGGTCGCCTCGATCGCGCTGCCGTTGGCTCCGCGCGTTCCCCAGCCGCGTGCGAAGAGCTGCGCGCCGGGCTGGAGGATCGCGCCATAGGCCGCGCCGATGTGCGGCGGGAAGCGCACGATGGACTTGTCGGCCAGGATCACGCCGTGCACGTCGCCGCGGTCGGTGTAGAGCAGCCGCTCGATGCGTCCGCCGGCCGACATGGCCGACAGCGCGGCCAGATCGCGCGGGCCGGGCGGGAACATGCCCGGGGCGGGCGGCTGGTCGATCACGCTGCGGCCGTTGGCTTCGAGCGTCTGTGCGCGCACCACCGGCACGTTGGGCGCGCGCCAGCCGGCGACGCGCACCGTGTCGCCGGGCCGCAGCATCTGCATCACCGAGGCCGACAGGTGCGGCGGGAAGGCGACCTGCGTGCCGTCGGCCAGCAGCAGGCCGTCGGCCTCGCCGTTGGGGTTGACCAGCCATTGCGAGACGCGGCCTTGCGTCGTCATGCCGGACTCCGGCGCGGCGGCCAGGGGCGGCGGTGGCACGACACCCGCGGGCGGCGGGGGCGGCATCTGCGCGAAGGCGGCGCTGCCGGACAGCAGGCCGGCGATGGCGATCAGGGTGAAGCGGGGTGTCATGAAAGGCTCCTTTGAAGTGTCAGGTGCCTGAGATGAACCACACATCGTGCCAGTGTGTATTTCCTTTTAAATCAATGACTTGCGTGACCCGGGCTGCGGCCGGACGTACGGTCTGGGGACAGCAGGTGTCCGGTTTGCGGACACGTCGGCGGCTGCAGGTGTCCGGATCGGAGGTGCGGCAGCCGCCCCTCAGCAGCCTTCGCGATGGCGTATCACTGCGCCCGCTACAGCACTCGCTCGATCTCGCCTTTGCAGAAATGAATGGTCTCGGCGACGGGCATCCGGGCCCAGGCCGGCTCGTCCTCCCCGCCCACGAGATAGGCCGCCGCCGCACGTTCCATCAGCGAGCGACAGGTCGGTGGCAGGCGTTGCGCTGCCCACGCCGCAGCGACGTCCTTGGACACGATGTCGCCGGTACAGGCGCTGAACCAGATGCGCGCGAGTGCCAGGAGGATGTTTCTTTCCTCACCCAGCCAATCAGGCTCCTCGTTCCATTGCGCAATGGTGTCGAGCAGCGATCTCCTGAAGTCGGAACGCGGCACCTCCTCGAACAGTTCAGCGGCCGCCGGCCCGAGCAAGGCCGAGCTGTGACGGCGCAGTTTGGTGATCAGGATGGCAAGGTCGTGATCGACCATGGCGGGCTCGAAGCGCCCGGCCTCGATGTCCTCACGCAGCCATTCGCCGAACTGCATCTCGCGCCGCGGCGGATACCGCCAGGGAACGATCTCGCCCAGCGCGACGACCGTCACTTCGAGCGCCCTGAGCGTGTCGGAGCTGCCCGGCCACGCCGAATGCGCCAGCAGATCGGTCATCAAAGCGCGCCGGACCGGTTCCGGTAGCGGATCATTGATCGACACCATCAGGTCGATGTCGCTGCCGTGCTTCAAGCCGCCGTCCACAGCCGAGCCGAAGAGATGGATCGCCCGAAGGTTGCGGCCCAGGTGCGACTTCAGGACGGCCTGGACGGAGGAGACTTGAGGGATGATTTCTTGAGGTAACGCGGTCATGAGGGGGACTAACTACAAGGCCGGGCACTTCCAAAGGAGTCCGGCTTTTTGTTTTCTCCTCTGGGAAAGGCTATTCAGTTGTCCGATTGAGTCCAATGCAGTATCCCCCAATCCGACGCGTTTTGGGGGTATCTCGAGGGGTATCGAAATACGGAATGGGGGTACGTGAAAACCAGCTTCATACCCCATGGAGCGGAGGCCGGCGCAAGCGCACGGTGGGGTCGGAGTCCTAGTCGTTCTCGGCCGGCGTGCCTGCCGAGTGCATCAGAACGCGCTGGCGTGAAGCCAATGCAGACGTCTCGCTCAGTTGGGTTGAAAGGCTCTGCAGTAGATGCAACTGCTCGGTATGATGCGCGTTACTCGATGCCGAGTTGCTGAACTAGGCGATGGCCGTTTCAAACAGCTCGAGAGCATCCAGCAAATCGAAGCGTAGTTGCTCGCCCAAGTGCGCTCGGCTACCTATGCGCTGGTGGCTGAAGTCGCCCCAAGAACAAACCCGCAGAGATGCCTGTAAACCGGGCCACGTGCTCGATAATCGAAAGCATATGGCAAACGGTGATCAGCTCAAAGCCTTGTTCCGCTCATATGCGGAGGGTGATGATCGCCATTTTTACTCCGTGGCCATGCAGATGGCTGCCCATGAGGCGAAGCAAGGCCATGGGAAATTGGCGGAGGAGTTGCGAGGCCTGATTGACGCGGCGAAGTCGCGTCGGAGTGCAGGAGCCAACGAGGCCGCGGTTCCTTTGGCGCGTCCCAAGGGAGAGCTTGCCTCGCTGCTGAGTGTTTCCTATCCGTCCAAGCGCCTCTCGGACATGGTGCTGGCACCACCAGTTCTTGGTGGTCTACAGCAGGTTCTAAAAGAACAGCGTCACCTGAGCAAGCTGCGTAGCCATGGTCTACATCCGCGGCGAAAGTTGCTGTTGGTCGGCCCGTCCGGCACCGGCAAGACGATGACTGCCGCTGCGTTGGCGGGGGAGCTCGGGATTCCGTTGTTCATCGTGCGGTTGGACGCACTCATTACGAAGTTCATGGGAGAGTCCGCGGTCAAGCTGCGCCAAGTCTTCGACGCAGTGGCCTCGACGCGGGGGGTGTACTTTTTTGACGAGTTCGACGCGATCGGCAGTCAGCGTGGCATGACGAATGACGTCGGCGAGATCCGCCGCATCCTCAACAGCTTTCTGTTGATGATCGAGCAAGACGAGTCAAACAGCGTGATCGTTGCCGCGACCAACCACGTAGATATCCTCGACGAAGCGCTCTTCAGGCGATTTGACGATATGGTGGAGTACAACGTCCCGTCTGCCGACGAAATCCGAGCGCTGCTGCGCATGCGACTGGGGAGTTATCTCAAGTCCACAAGATCCGTCGCTATGTTGGCGACGGACGCCATCGGCCTAAGCCACGCAGAGATCACGCGTGCTGTTGGCGACGCGGTAAAAGAAGCCGTCATGCACGATCAGGAAAGTGTTCCGGCCGAGGCCGTGAAGCTTCTTTTGCAACAACGACACGCAGTGCGCCGCCGCACTCCAGTCGCCATGGTCTAAGCGCTGTCGAGGCATGGCGACCGGGCATCCACAATATCGTCCGCATCTGTTCCCTCGGGACACGCGAAGCACTGAGGGCTACACCGCCAAATCGCAGGCACGCGATCCGGAGCCTGGCGTACCTGAAAAGGACAGGGCGCAGCATGCGAGCGCACTGCGTGCCCAATTGGTGCAGGTGGCCGTGGCGCAGCAGCAGCGCGTGGCAGAACTCCAAGCAGCCAATGTGCGCAGCGCGATTGGCATCCAGGTCGAGTTCCAGAGCGAACAGAACGTCGCACTCGCCGCCGCAAGCCTTGCGCGTGAACGTCAAGGCATCGAATTGATGAACGTGCGCAGGCAAGGAAACCAAGTGCTGGCCACGGTCTTTGTGCCCGAAGGTAAGCTGACCCACTTCGAGAAGCTGATTGCCGAGTACGCCAATCACAGGACAGGCAAGAACGGGAAACGCCTGGATCACCAAACGCTGATCGACGCCATCAGCGCGCTGCGTGTGGCAGCCTTCGAATCGATTTGGACTGACACAGCCGAGGCCTTGCCAATTGACGATGCCGAGGCCATCTGGTGGGAAGCTTGGTTGCCACTGGGCCATGATGTGGAACTGACGCTGAGGGACTTTAGGACGGTGGCGGACATGGCGGGCCTGCAGGTCAGCGAGCGCGTGCTGCTCTTCCCCGAGCGGACCGTCGCGCAGGTCTATGGCAGTAAGGCGCAGCTACTGCAATCGTCGCTGGTGCTCAACATGATCGCGGAGCTTCGCCGCGCCAAGACGACCGCGGAGTTCTTTTCCGGCCTGCCGCTGGATGAGCAGGCGCAGTGGCGCGGCGAACTGCAAGAGCGCTTGGTGCCTCAGCCCGCCGGCAACGCTTACGTCACCTTGCTCGATACCGGTGTAAATCATGGCCATCCGCTGCTTGCGCCCTTCGTGATCGACGAGGACCGCCACAGTGTGGACCCAGCCTGGGGCGAAGACGATGTCAATGGCCACGGAACAGAACTGGCAGGCCTTGCCTTGATGGGTGACCTTACGCATTCGCTTGCGCAGGACGCTCCGCTGCAGGTGCCTCATCGCTTGGAGTCGGTGAAAGTCCTGCGATGGCCCGGAGACAACGAAGGCGAGTCGTTCGGCGCCATCACTGCTGAAGCGGTAGCGCGTGTCGAGATCACCGACACCGAGCGCAGGCGCGTGTTTGCAATGGCGGTGTCGTCGACGGATGGTCGCGACCGTGGCAGGCCATCGTCCTGGTCGGCTGAAGTGGATCGCTTGGCCTGTGACTACGATGGACAAGGGGAGGCGCCGAGGCTCTTCGTTCTGTGTGCAGGCAATACCAACGACAACCATGCCTGGGCCGAGTACCCGCACAGCCTAGTAACGAGTTCAGTGCACGACCCTGGTCAGGCGTGGAACGCGCTAACGGTCGGAGCTTGTTCAGAGCTCACGACGATCTCGGAAGAGAATGCACCGCACTACACCGCCGTCGCTGGCGCGGGCAGCCTGAGCCCCTACACGACGACGTCCGTGACTTGGCAGAACGGGTGGCCGTTCAAGCCAGACATCGTAATGGAGGGGGGCAACGCCGCAATCGAGCCGATGGGATTTGCATGCTCGATGGACAGCTTGTCGCTTCTGACGACGGGCCATGAGCCACATGAGCGGTTGTTCACACTGAGTTGGGCCACCAGCGCGGCAACGGCGTTGGCTGCAGGCATGAGCGCGCGGATTACCGCGGCGTATCCCAGCTTCTGGCCGGAAACAATCCGCGGGTTGATGGTGCATTCGGCCAGGTGGACCCAGCCGATGCTGGACACCTACACACCTGGTGGTGTGCGTAATCGGGACACGCTGAGGCTGCTGCTGCGCCACTGCGGCTACGGTGTGCCGAGCCTGGAGCGCGCCATACACAGTGCCAGCAATTCGCTGACGATGATTGTGCAGGACGAGATCCAGCCGTACTACAAGGACAGTACTGGGGTGAAGACGCGCGACATGCACCTGCACGCCATGCCCTGGCCGACTGACATGTTGATGGCGCTGGGCAATACGCCGGTCACCTTGCGTGTCACGTTGTCGTACTTCATCGAGCCTAACCCAGGCGAGCGCGGCGGCATCGACAAATATGCCTACCAGTCGCACGCCCTGCGTTTCGCCGTGCGCCGCCCGCTGGAGAGCGAGGCGGCGTTCAGGGGGCGCATCAACGCTCAGGCAGCCGCGGAAGAGCAGGGCTCGGCGGTCGGCGGTGGTGCAGGGGACGGCGGCTGGACCATTGGCGAGAAGCTGCGCGCGCGTGGGTCGCTGCTGTCCGACAGTTGGACGGGAACAGCCGTGCAACTGGCCAACCGGGGGCAATTGGCGATCTTTCCGGCGATGGGCTGGTGGCGCAACCGCCCGTCCCATGGCCGATTCGATCGTTCGGCCCGGTACAGCCTCTTGATCTCTATTGAAGCGCCAGCGGTCGAGCAGGATTTGTATGCTCAGGTGGCCTTGCAGATCGACGCAGCCCTAGAGGTGCCTGTCGTAGTCGGGGTCCCTGCCGGAAGGTAGCCGTCATGCCTGCCCGCTCGAATACTTTTCAACGACTGATCCGTGCGATACAAGGTCATATGTCGACGGCGGGTACAGTGAACGAGTCGCGTATGCTCACGGACCGCCATCGGTCATCGCGTCGGCGGCGAGCGTGACGTTGGCATCCGGTTCATGCGTCTGGCGCGCGGTGGACTCGACGCCTACGCCCGTCGAGATTCCCGCCAGGACCATTTGCGTCACCGCCCGATCGCGCAGGATCTGCTCCAGCGGCGTCGCGGTGAACGCCCCAACGTGCGTTTCGTGATAGCGATCTCGCTTGCCGAGAGTTCCAACTCCGGAACGAGCCGTCCGGTCGGCGCTCAACCCGCCCGCGACATTCACGACTACAACCGGCAATCCTTGGTGCCGGAACGCGTCGGCGAGCGCGCGGGCCTTCACGACGACCGGGCCCGAACCTGCGATGCGTTGGGGTCGACCACGCCCCTTGCAGGTCGATGACCAGAAGAGCCGCTCGGCTGTCGAACAAGGTCGCTCTCATGATCAGCGGATCCTCGCGTTCTTCGTTTCGGGCGCGACCCACAGGATCACGGTAGCGGCAGCCGTCGCTGCGACGGTCAACAGCATCCCGTTTGCGAATCCCTCGTTGCTCGTCGCCGCAACAGCTTCAATTAGCACCCTCCGAGACTGCGCTGCGATCGGCATCGAGATGTCGGCCTTGCTCAAGGGGAAGCCTTGAAGAATCCCTACTTCGAGGGTAGCTGGGCGCGACATCTACTCACGATGACTGCATCCAAGCTTGGTGCCAATACGAGGCCACGCATGATTGTCGCAATCTCGTCGCACGAGTCTTTGAGACGCTGCGGGGCATAAGCCGACAAGTAAGCGTACAGAATGGATGCGCCCACCGAAGCCCAGTTTCCGAATCCCTCATCGATGGCGTCGCCCACAAGCTTCCCGGTGATGCCTGCGGAAATGGTATCCAGCTTCCACTTTTTGAGCCGTTCCCGGCGACGCTCGAACTTCTGTGTCTCGACGTTGATCTGCGCGACGACCTCTTGCATCGCGGCTTGCGTAGTCGCTTCCTTCATCAGGCGAGCGGCAACCGTACGAAACCGGCGAGCGGATTCTCCCTTGAAGTTTCTTGCAACCTCCATCACAGGTACATCAGCAAGCGCCAAGAGGCCATCTGTCAGGGTGTGCATGCGTTGCGCGACAGGGTCCATTGGTCTGGATCTGGTCCGGCTCATGAAGCTTGCAACCGTATGGCAGTTGCCAGTCTCGTCATACCCTCCAGCAAAGCTGCGCGGAATGAGCGCGGCCCCTAGGCCCAGAGCCCACTCCACCGCAGCACCGGCAGTACCCAACTCCAGCCGTGCGTCCTGGTCTTTCAGCAGAAAGATGAGCTCGCCGAGATACGCACCTATCCCTCCGTTCAGGCAAGCAGCGGCTCCCTGCATCATGAAGGCTTGGTGCTGTCCTCGAAGAATCGCCGAATAGCTTTTTCCCGAGATGTTGTGAGCATCGCCACTGGCTCGGGTCATTTCATGGAGCAGCGAGAGGATCGCGGATCTCTGCGAGACCGTGAACGGCCCGTAGAGTAGGGGATCCTTGGACTGCCCCGCGATGATCACCCGTCTGGCCAGCGATCTGGAGAGCACCAAGGCATCATGGTCCACTTCGGCAACTGCTGCGAGCAGCTTGGGTTCATAGCGAGTGATCGAGAACGGCAAGATCAACCTGCAACGCCCGGCCATAACCAGTTCCTGGAGATCAGCAAGCTCTATTCCATGGCGTTTCAGCCAGAGAGGGTCCGAAGGGTCGGGGATCAAACTGACACGTTCATACAAGGTCAGGAGCTCCGAAAGACGAACATCGCTCTTGTCTGAAGCGTCGAAGAGGCAATCTGCACGCTCGTCCTCGAGCAAGGTTTGTAGCGGTACATGCGCGCCCCTTTGCCTGAGAAAGGTGCGCCATTCGTCTTCGTCCTGCGCCAGCAGATGGCGAACGGCACTGTCAAGGTGCGTCTGCTGCCGGGAAGTTGCGAGCGAGAGATCCGGGAGGATTCTCCGGGCGGCCGCCTGAAGATCGGTTTCCGCAGGGCGATCAGCCGTCTGAAACTGGACCTCCCCGACGACCCCCAGTGTCCTCATAGCGGCCCGGACTCGGTCGCGCTGTTCGTCGTCGACCGGTTCAAAGCTCTTGAAAACCCAACTGTCGAGATCGAAGGCGTAGTCAATCCCTCCGTCAGGGATGGCTGGGTCGACCAATCCCAGCAGCCGGTTGATGTCCGGCGTCGATAGCGGGGCGTCGTTGAGCCACAGCTCCCGATCATAGGTCTGTGCGTCCTGGAGGAGGAGGGCGTCGGGGGGAACAATGTTGATCAGCTGAAGAGGGCAGGTAACCGGACGGACTTGCTCGTCGACGATTTTCCGCATGGTCGCAAGCTCGTCGTCCGGGATGTTGCTGTAAAGGACAAAGTTCGCCGGGTATTCATAAAGTCGAGCTTCGTATTGCGGGTAGCGAATCCTGTAGGCCCGAGTCGCCCAGCGTGCCCATCCTCGGCGGATTTCATGTCCTGTGTTCATTGATGGCTCATGGTCCGTACGTTTGAATCCTGGAGATCTTGCCCTAACCCGAGCGGTGCCAAAAGCTACGGGAAAGGCTCTCCTCTTTAAAGTGGAACTAAGGCACACTTGATCCACCATGATCACCGACGGCGAAAGAGAAAGGCTCTGGCTATCTCAGTTCAAGTCAGGAGACGAACAAGCTCTGGCTAGGAAACTCTTGTCGAGTTTCATGCTGGTCGACTACAGCACTCTGTCGAATCGGCTGGTTCGAGAGATCCGAAGTTATGGCAAACGAGAGACGATCGGCGTCTTTATCGAGCGGGAGATAGCTCATAGGTGGACCGTGAGCAGGTACTCTGCTCCTCGCTGGTCCATGAAGCCGGCCCGACGCCAGATGGAGTTCAGGTTCTTTTCGAAGCGCTTTCTCGCGCCGGTGCGGATGTACAAGGAAGAGGCCATCAAGATCGCGCGCGGGGTGCCACCCAAATTGCGAGCGATCGGAGCCGCATTGCCTATCGTCCAACCGAAACGCCTTGATCAGCAGGCGATCGGCAGCGAGGGCGTGCTCGCCACGATTGCATCAACCGCGGCCAAGACGCAGGGCAACGTTCTTGTCCATCCATCGGCGAACGTCATCCGTGGCAAGAAGATCAGGCATCTTGTTGTCCTGACGGATTTTATAGGCTCGGGGACGCGGCTCAATACTGTCTTGGACTCACTTTGGCGGGTCAGATCGGTAAGAAGCTGGTGTTCTGGCGGACTGCTGCGGATCTCTGTGCTGGCTTATAGCGGCACCACGAACGGAATCGACTTGGTCGAAAAGCACCGCTGCAAACCGACTGTAAGAGCTCTGGTTTCGTGCCCTACGATCAACACATCGTTTGGGGGAGCCGCAATGGCCGCGATCAGGGAGCTGTGCATGCAGCATGCCCCTACTGGCTCGTTGCCATTGGGTTTCAAGGAAACGGGGGCGCTCATCGCGTTCGAGCATTCTTGTCCTAACAACGTCCCGGCCATCTTCACGGAAACCAGCAAGAGCCGCCGTCGCCCATGGCATCCGCTCTTTCCTGCCAAGTCGACCACTGAGGTGTTTGGGCAGGTCGGACTGTTATCCCGTCGAGACCGGGAAAGACTGGCCCTCGAAGCTCTGGATCTGGCTCCGATCAGCGAAAGATCGGCATTCAGACGCGCGACAGAAGAGGAGCGCGAAATGATTCTGCTGCTTGGAGCGGTGCACAGAGGGCGACGGGCCGCGGATGAGATCGCAACAACTACTCTTTTGGGGCTGCCGGAGATCGCCGCCGCTATCGCAAAGGCTTCTGCCGACGGCTATCTTGGAAGCGAACTGCGGCTTTCTGCTGCGGGGCTGAGTCTACTTCGGCGGCTGAATCGAATGCAAAGACAGGGGCGTCCGCTGCCTGACAAACCCCTGTACTATCCGAAATCGCTGAGGGACCCGGTGTAGATTTTCTAGTGTCCCCTGGTTCTACTAGGGGGGCGAGTTCGAGCAATCGAGCTTGCAGGCCGCGGATTCCGCGTGTTTTCGGAGGAACTGTCGCTTTACTGGAGAACCAGTGCCACCGCCACTCGCCGCGTAGCCTTGCGGCTCAGGTGGCACTGGTTCGCCAGGGCGACTTCAAAGGTAGATGACTTCCTGGGACTCTCAGCGCTATCTTTTGCAGGGGCAAGCGGAAGGTGTCGACCCGACGATCCTCCTGCGTGCCGAACAGACTGCCAGTCGCATATTGGCCGTCAATCCCCGCTTGACGGTTGTTTTGTCGCTACGGCATCTTGCGCACATGTGCGACGTCCCCTACGAGTACCTCCGGAGAGTCGCGCGCACGGACAAGGACTTTGAGCCATACCGTGTCTTCAGTCTCAAGAAGAACATTGCGAACTCTGGTCGGTCGCCGCGAACCATCTACGCGCCGGAGCCGTTGTTGCTACGGGTGCAGCGCTGGATTCATCGGAACATCCTGGCCAAGGCGGACATGCATGATGCGAGCACGGCTTATGGAGAGGACTGCAGCTTGATAGAGGCTGCGCGACCCCATTGCCGGGCATCGTGGGTTATCAAGCTGGATGTCTCGAATTTCTTCGAGTCGATTCTTGAACCGAAGGTCTATCGGGTTTTTCGCCGTCTTGGCTATCAGCCGCTTGTCGCATTCGAACTCACCAGGCTCTGCACCTGGGTACGTGCCGAAGGCAACGTGGCGGCGCGTCGCGATACAGGCTCTGGACCGTACTTTCACCCGTATGTCGGGCATCTGCCTCAGGGGGCACCCACAAGCCCGATGCTGGCCAACTTGGTGTCTGTCGAACTCGACAGCGAAATCAGCAGATTGGCCAAGTCGGAAGGGCTTTCCTATACGCGCTATGCCGACGACATCACCCTTTCGTTCGTCGGCGCTGGTTTCAGTCGCCAGAGAGCGCGAGCCGTGATCGGGCAGTGCCAGGCTCTCATGATTGCGAGATCACTATGGCCGAACCGCACCAAGACCCGTGTCATCCCACCAGGCGCCAGAAAGATCGTTCTGGGATTGCTCGTTGATGGTGCTCGACCTGCATTGACCAGAGAGTTTCGCGCGCAGATGCGCCAGCACCTCTACTATCTAGAGGTGCTGGGGCCCGTCACTCATGCGGCAAACCGCGGGTTCGACTCGGTCATCGGCCTGCAGAATCATCTCTTTGGATTGGCTGCATATGCCCTGGGCATCGACAAAAGATGGGCGCGAGAGGTGCTTGGCCGGCTTCGGGCGCTCCCGTGGCCTACTGCCTTCGAGATGCCTGCCTAGCTGGACCGGTTCATGCGCAAGCCATCCAACTGGCTGTTTGACGAAGTTCTGCGCACGGTCGGCCAGCCGCAGCCATCACGAGTCGGCGCACTCGGCGCGCCTTACATCGCCAAGACGTCACTGCGGGGCAGCTCACGCCGCAACTGAGCGTACTGTCGTCTAATAGGTCTGACCGCTAATTGACAAGCAGACTCCATATCGCGCTCATATTGGCTATCCATTTTTCGGGAAGCGCAGCGAGAAGCGAACCGAGAGCAACCAAGAGCGCCGCGACCGTCAGGAACTCCATGCGACGCTGGGTTCGGATGCTTTCTTGAATGCTCAAGATGGTTGAGACCTGCTCGAAGTGTTCTCTCGTCGAGGACTCATCTACGATGATCCCGGAAGCTAGGGAGTGCACTCTTTCCTGCAATACTTCCGCTATCTGAACGTCTGGTTTGCCTTCCTCCCATGAGGGGGTAGTGAAGTGCTCGCAGTCGTGGCGATATTGGCCTTTCAATTTCGAGCCTTCAACAAGCTCACGAGCCGCGGCGGGGATGCCTAGGTTTTGATCGAAGAATTGTTGAATCTCTTGAATCTTTCGGAATACTCGGCCCTTGTTTTGAGAAACATTCAACCCCTCGCGAGCGACTTTCAGATCCCTGGACACTTCAGTAAGGTATGCAGTGACTGCAAAGTAGCTCAGAAGGCCCTCTAGCCTCTCGTGGCAGATGTGCATGTATGCGCTTTGCCCGCCGCCGTAGATCTCCAGTTTCTTCTCGGACAACTTCGTCGTTATCAGATGAGCAGTCAGCCAGAAGCGACGCTCATTGGGCCATCGCGCCCTTTCCTCAGTGAACTGCAGGCTTGGAATTTCTTGACAGGTCCATACCTCGTCTCGTCCGCCGTTGGCCAAAATTCGCTGCCAGCCAAAGAACCCACTTCCGGGGTCTCGAGAGAAGAGTGCCTGCGACTTCGTAGTTAGAAATTCAGCTGCTGGATGTCGTTCAGGTCGGTTGGTTCCAGCAAAAAACCCAGGAAGATGATCGCAAAACCATCTATGGGCCATGAAAAGTACATCGTCCCTTGCGCGAGCCATCGCGCGTTGCTTCAGATGCACGGGGTCAAGCTCACCTACGGTCCAGTTGGGTAGTCGTTGGCGCTGCGAGACTCGGTCCTCGTTGAGTTCGCGTTCGTATCTGGCGGCCGTCTCTGGGCTCATGACGAAGCACACAACAACGCAGGTTACTGAGGGCACTACCTGGTGAAGCCTAACTAGCAGGTGATCCACCTCATCCGGAAGCGGCGCATAATTTCCTTTGAGAAGGTATTTCCCCCGGTCGGCGCGCTTGGTCACGTGGCCGACGTTGTACATACCCCCAAAGCCATAGGTTCGTTGCTGCTGAACCCACTCAAGTGCACCTCCCTCATCGTGCGATCTGAAACCAGCGGACCAGCCTAGGGTTTCCAGGGCGGAATACAGCCGGTCGCTTTCAGTTGGACCGAAGATTTCCATCGCCCAGAACGCGCCAAGACGCAAACTCTCCTCTACAGGGACGCGACTTTTCTCGTTCGCCTCCAGATCGTGCTTAAGCTGATAGTCCCGGTCTTGTTGAGGAGGTGGCAGCAAATTGGGCAACAGCCAATGTGCCCTCCACCACATCGATCGAGAGAGTCGTCTGAGGGGGCCTTGCGATGAAGGTTTGGTCGCATTCGTTTTCGCTGCAGGTTCTGGTTCTCCTTCCGGACCTGCAGGAATCTCTTGTTGTGGCATGGAGCTTCTTGATTTGCGATATCCGTACACTGTAGCGCTTCCGATCCAGGCAGATTCGGGAGGCATTTGGCATATAGCTTGGCAAGATCCCTGATCTCACCGTTACCTTGAATCTGTCGCCAACGGCTTGCTGACGGTCGGATCAGCGTCGAGCAGCCGCCTAAGGTACGGACACAGCGTTGCCGCACAACGATGGCGACCTCGTTGTACAGCTCCAGGGCTTCAACCTTGAACGGCGCTTGCCGCGTAAGGAGAGGGGACTTATGGATGCCTAGCTCGACGTATGGATTGGTCTCTCAATACAGAGGACTTCTGTCGCTGTTTTGCGCCAGCCATTTTGAGTAGGAGGAGATGTCGGGCCCGCCGAGATTGAGGGCGAACTCTTCGCCAAAGATGGCTACCACGATGAAGTACTCCTTCTCGGGTGTGAGCAGAATCTGGTATTCGTGAAGAACCTGCCAGACATTTGCGCCTTCGACGAAGTCGAGATCGGATGGGTAGATCTGCCGGCGAGCTATCGGCCAGACTAGCTTGGCGCTACCGCGCCGGACATATGTCCTCAGTTCATCGAGCTCGGGCTTGTCAACGATTTCGTCGAGCCCACCGGGCACTTCCAGGGCGCATTGCGCCATTACCTCAAGTCCGATCTTGCCGATGAATCGAGAAAGAGGATAGTCGCCAAGGGGGGCACTCATTGGAAGAATCAACGTTCCCCTGCGGTTGGTGCGCATCGATTCGATCCATCGTGACTCATCTGCGTCGGGATGCGCGCCGACGAAAACTCCATAGGAAAGTGAGTTGCTCAGCTGGATTCTCGATTGAGACTCAAGGTGAACTCCATCCAGCAAGGGGGTCCGACCGCGTTTACTCTGCACTGCCATCTGGAATCTGCGTTCCTGGAAGTAGCGCGAATCAAGGATCGGCTTCTCAATCTTGCGTGCGATGTAGTTATTGCAGCCGTCGCAAACCACCCCCTTCGGGAGAACGTGGTCAGTGTTGCCGAGCGATTCCGGAAGGATGTGTTCTCGAGATTGCGATCCCGATGAGTCGTGTTTGCAGAATATGCAGCGCATCGAGTCTCGCTTTCTCATGAGCAACCATACCGAGTCGGCACAGGGCCCCGTTGTCGAAAATCCCTCTGTCCCTCAAAATTTGACTACGGCGTTGCCCCACAGATGCCGGGAGGGTAAGTATTTGGCGACCTTCACTGAGCGTGTGCTCGTATTGTGCAAGACCTATCCGTCTCCTAGTGCAGGCTACTCCGAGACCTCTTGCGTGGCTGGGATCACCGAGGCAGAGAGGCTCATTCGTCTGTTTCCCGTCCCGTTTCGACTCATAGCCGATGATCAGCAGTTCAGGAAGTGGCAATGGATAACCGCCTTGGTCGAGAAAGCCCCTGCTGACCATCGGCCCGAGAGTCATCGGATCTACGTAGACAAGATCCAGATTGACTCCGAGCCGCTCAAGGCCGGCAAGGACGGCTGGCCGCGGAGGATGGAGCTTCTCAGCAAGTTGCCCGTCTACTCGGATTTTGGAGCCATCGAGAAGGATCGCCAAAGCTCGGGCGGCACCCTTGCGCTGCTGCGCCCAGACCGTATAGTCAAACTGGAGATCAAGGCGAGCCGGCATCCAGAATGGACCACGGAGGAGCTCGCCAAGCTGCAGCAGATGCATGACCAGGCAAGCCTGTTCGACTCCGATGAGCACCGCAAGTCGGTCCAGCTGCTGGAGAAGATGCCCTTCGACTTCTACTACCACTACGAGTGTCTGGTGGGCGGGAGCCCCGTCGTCTACAAACACAAGCTCGTTGACTGGGAAGTTGGTGCCCTATATCGGCGGTTGCGGAGAGAATATGGCGCCTCCGGCTGGGAGGCGCCGTTTCGGGAAAAATACGAGCTGGCTCTGCCTTCGAAGGACGTCCACCTGCTGCTGGGTACGATCCATCGCTTCAAGGATCAGTGGCTTGCTGTCAGTGTGATCTATCCGCCTAAGCCGCAGCCCGATGGGGAGAATCAGCAAGCACTGTTCTAGCAGTGAGGTGCATCACAGGCAGTCCCCCTTGCTTCAGCGCCGCGCGGGCAACATAGGTGCGGTGGCACATTTCGTAGTCGGCTTCGAAGCAAACCAGGCAGGTTGTCGCCGTCTTCGATAGCTTGACAAGTTCGCGGGTTGTCTTTTCCTGACCGCTGATGTAGGCAAGAAAAGCGCGGGTGTATTCGGCCCAGTCGGCGTCTTTACGGTAACGGTCGCGAATGGGCTTGGGACAGCCCAGTGTGGGGGCATGTAGATAGGCCACATCCGCGCTGGCAAGTCGCTCGCGGAACGACGATTTGGAGAAGCCTTTCTTCCGGGAGAGAGGAAGCTCGCGAACGTCCAGTACGAGTTGGACCCCGATTTCGCGGATGCGCGCGATGAACGTGTCGATATTGAACCCCTCGTAACCGAGGGTGTAAAGGTGGGATGGGTTTTTGACCATGGTGCGGCCGGGAGTGTAGCCCCGGCTGACGTCCGCCTCCGTACGACTGACCCTGTACCTGAATCAGTACCGCTCCGCGCAGGCCGCCAGTACCCGCTGCTTCAGGTCTTCCGCGTGGCGCCGACGGCTTACGCGTTTGGAGTCTTCCATGGTGTCCACCTAAATCCTTGGTGGACACCATCGTTATGGACACAAGGCCCGCGCTCCAGACGGGATCACCGCGCGCTTACCTATCGAGGTCCAGAGGAATGGGTGCTTCTGCAGGTGCAAATCCTGCCCGCATATCAAGGGCAGGGTGACCTCCCCCCCGACAGGGGCCCATGCCGGCAGATGCTTCTGTTTGGCAATGTCCCAGCTACTTCGTTTCATCAACCGTGGCCAAGCTCACAGACCAAAGTCCCTCGGCCTCCTGCCGCAGTACCAGAAGGTCATAGGTCCGCACCATGTCGAGCAGCCCTGAATGACCATAGAGCTTTGGCGAGAAGGCAGGATCGGTGCGCTTGAGATACTGCCCGAGGGCCCCGAGACCGACTTTGCCTTCGGAAGTATCGCTGGCGAGCAGGCTGACTGCATCGATGAGGAAACGTGGCCTACGCTTGGCTGCCGGCTTCGTTGCTTCCGGCTTCACCATCGCTGCCTTCACGAATGCTTTTTCGGCCGTGTCCGGTGGCAGTTCAGACGCTTCTGGCTTCACCCACTCGAAGAATTGGTCGCTGGCATTGCGCAATGCGTCTGGTGTCTTGGCTTCGCCAACGATACAGACGGTCGCGCCGCGTTCGCGTAACTTGCGGCACAGGTACGCAAAGTCGGAGTCACTGGTGACCAAGCAGAAGGTGTCGGCCCGATGATCAAACATGGCCTCCATCGCATCGAGAGCCAGCGCGATGTCTGCGGTGTTCTTGCCGGCCGCGTACTGATACTGCAG
Organism: Variovorax sp. 22077; assembly: GCF_052044195.1. Lineage (NCBI taxonomy): Bacteria > Pseudomonadati > Pseudomonadota > Betaproteobacteria > Burkholderiales > Comamonadaceae > Variovorax > Variovorax sp. 22077. The sequence continues at coordinate 92,958 of NZ_JBQEQC010000026.1, read as the reverse complement.
GCAAGGGGTGAATGCCAAACGAACCAGCGCATCCTGCCATTTGTGCGCCAGAGTGCCATGATTCCCGTAGCCACGACGCAAGACAACACGACCGAACTGCGCGATCACGCGCAATGCATACTCGAGAATCTCAGGTGTGACGTTGTCGCAGTCAACGAGGACCGCAACGCGCGTCTCACCGCTCGTGGATGACGAATTCATTCGCAAGCTTCTTCAGCAAGAGACGGTGCAGATGCCTTGAGACCGCTTTGCATTGCATGCTCTTCGACCTAGCGTCCCAGCTGCAAAAGCCTGACGTGTAGTGAGTTAATCAGCTGTATCTGGCAAGGATCGCCTGCAGGCGGTCCTTGGCTGCAGGCTTCAGCCGTTCTGATCCCGTAAGCTCACGGGCTTTGGCGAGGATGCTGTTCTTCGCATCGGTTTGAGATGCCTTGTAGAACTGGAGAAGTTGCTGGGCGTTGTCGAAAGCGGGCGGGGGGACAGCTTTTGACGCCCCGCGATAGATCATGCGCTCCGGACCTGGCAGAACGTTGGAAAGCTTAGGCTGAAGCACAGTCAGCATTGCAAGCTGGATGCCGATCGTCTCGACATACTCGTCCTGATACCACTTGCCTTGGCTCCGCTCGAATGCTGTTTCGTAGCGCTGCAAGATCGGCGGCAGGCTGTTGAGAACCTCGTTCGTGACCTTTTCGCTGCCGAGACCCGCCTGCGCAAGGCCATAGAAGATCATTGCTGCGTTGTCCGCGTTCAGGACCGTATCGACGCTCCTGCCACCTTCATCGCGCAGCCACAACGGTTCGTCAGGGTAGGCAATCTGTCGCTTCTCCATCGCGCGAAGCGCGAGCACGTACTGACTCAAAAGACTTGAACTCTGCACGGCAGGGTAGGGAAGCACTGGAAGAGTTGCCCGACCGCAGGCCGCCAGCATAACGATTGCACAAAGAGCGAGTACGAATCGAGTTCGGAGCAGCAGGTTCATGCGGCACGAATGTAATCTCCGGTTACCCTTGGGGCATCCCATATTTAGGCTATAGAGGCCCCCGGCTGTGCAGCTAGCTGGTGATCACATTGGCATGCACGCCGGGTTTGGCGTTCATATGTGCGAAGTCCCGCTTTCAGCGGCTGGGAAGTGCTTCGCCGGTTACCTGGGCGCTGCGCTGCGAGAGCGCATGGATCACCGCCACCATGTCCAGCCCGCCGTACCCCATCGTTTCGGTTTCGCCATAGAGCGCATGGCTCGCATCCAGCAGCGGCGATGCGATGCCGGTGCTGCGTGCCGCCTCCGCCACTAGGCGGCTGTTCTTGAGAACGTCGGTGATAGCGGCCTGCACGGAGAAATCCTGCGTCACCAGCTTGTCCAGCTTGATGCGGGAGACGTCGCTGGCCATCGGCCCCGCATTCAGGGCGCGTGCAAACTGCGCCAGGTCGATGCCGTGGCGCTGGGCGAAATGCGTGGCCTCGGCCAGGCCGGTGACCATGGTGATGAGAAATAGATTCACCGCGAGCTTCATCGTCAGCGCGGCCGGCACGTCGCCGCAAACGAGGCTGTCCCGGCACATGGGCTGGACCAGGTGCTGCGCCCGCTCGACCTCTTCAGGCTGGCCCGCCAGCATGACGACAAGCTGGCCGGCTTCAGCGGGCTTGCGCGAACCCGACACGGGGGCTTCGACATACCGCCCCCGGCATGCGCCGATCTCATCGGCCAGCGAGCGTGAATAGCCGGGCGACGTGGTGCTCATGTTCACGATCAACCGCTGTGCCACCCTCTGTGCAAACAGCGGCGTGCGGCGGCCGAGAACCTCGTCGATCGCCTCTTCGTGCGCCAGCATCAGCACGGCAGTCTCGCACCTTGAGAAAAGCGCGTCCGGGCTTTCGGCCACGATGGCCCCTGCGTTGCGCAGGGTGTCGTAATGCGTGGTGGAGCGACTCCAGACGACGAGCGGCACGCCGCTGCGCGCGAGATTGAGAGCCATCGGCGTACCCATCACCCCCAGGCCGACGAAGCCGATCGATGTACTCATGAGGTTCAGTTCCTTTCAGGACCTGGAATTGGTGATTTCGTGATCGCGCGCAGCGCAATGTACCGGACTATCCCGGTAAGCGTGTACCGGCGCTACCGGTTCATAGGTCTCAGGTAAAGCATCGCTCGGTCAGCGAGGAGGCATCCTCCGCGCGCTGCAATCCGCAAAGGCCGCTTCAACATCATCTTGGAACGCTCCTCGCTGCTTTGAGCGCCTCTCACCGCGTTGCCAGTCCGTGCACCAAGCACCACAGATTTTGCGACACATAGCGTCCGTGTGACTCGATTAGGTTAGGGTGGACGCCTACGTTCCAGTAAGGATCGTGGACATCACCTAGTCGCGGGACTTGACGCCCGCCCGAGATATCGGCACATCCCGCTTCGATCTGCGATGCTGAGCTGGCGGCGCAGCGCCCGCGCGCAGCCTCGTGCTTTACATTCAGTTGAAGAACTTGTCTTCCGCGATCGAGCCAGAGATCTTCCTGGTTCCAGCCACGGCCTCGCGAGGCTGGGTTGGCAATACGCGCAGCATGCACGGCATCTTGAATCGATGCTTGAATCAAGCGTTGATTTGCTTCACAAAATCCGCGATTCGCCTCGGCGTCGCGCAATACTTCTCCATAGCGTGCGGCAACCTTGGCGCTGCGGTTGACCTCCATTTCATGAGTGACCCCATAAAGCCGGTTGCCAGGGGCCGCGTGATCGACGCGGCCATCGGCTCCAAAAGCCCGTACCGGCAGAGCATGCCCCAATGCCACCAAATCACTAGACTCGCGTGGCCATCTGAAAAGGCGTTGAGACATCGGGAAGGCAATGCTCGTAGCTAGATCCGTAGCTCCGGTAGTGCTACTCACCTTCTTGAAGTGCTCTGACGCAGTGAAGCTCACAACCACTGGCAATTGCTCGGGCGGATAGATCCAAGCGGTGCCTTCGTTTGCGCACCGACGCTTGGATTCCGCACTGGCTTCTGCTGAGAGTCCCTCGCATTCGTTGGGCGTTAGATACGAGTTTCGATCGGGATCAGCGATGTCCGCATGCAACCGCGAGGCGCGTTGGAGCGCCATCCACTCGGTCAGTTCGCTGGCTGGGTTCAGCAGTACGACAAGCGACCCGAGGCCGGGTATCTTTTCGCCTTGGCGGGCCTTCTGCAGTCGGTCTATCAGTGTCGGCCGAGTGGCACGCAGGACCATGTTGCCACCAAGGCTGTGGCCGATAACTACCAATTGAGACACTTCGCCAGCTGAAATGCGGGCGTTTAGTTGCGATTCGAGATCGAGAAGCAATGTCTCCAGGCGCTGGGCATTCTGGTCGGACTGCGACTTTCGTCCCGGAAAGGAAGGGATGGCGACGACTGTATCCATCGCTTCACCCCAGCCGGGTTCAGAGACGGCTAAGCCGCGCCACCCTACGTATACGCCAAGCACCTTTCGATCTCGTTGGCCAGCCTGGTTCCAATAGGACTTCATCAAGGCCAATATGGTGTGGAATCGGGCTACGTCTTCATCTCCGAGCGCCGCATTGTGTCGCCAGCCGTGGACGAAAACGTAGACCGACAGCGGCTGCTTTGACTGAGCATCAAGGTAGGCGTGAAGATCAGCCTGTTGGGAGGCCTCGACCGGCGTGCGCCCCCTGTCCAGCAATTCGACGAACGCCATGTCATACGCTATCGGGTGCCCCTTGTTGTACGACTGCACAGAGCACTTTAGGGCATCTGCTGGGTGTGATTGTTCGAAACTGTGGAAGGCCGCGGTAACTGCTCTGGCGTCGATCAGCGCCGGGGCTGATGGCGTACCGCAATGCCCTTGCTCGAAAGTACTCCCCCGATAGTGAACATCTGCCGTGGTGCAACTGGCTGTCACCAGCAGGGCGACTATCGCTGTACCGAAGGCAAGCCATCGCACGATTTGCGCAAAATCAAACTCCCTTTTTTTCATTTCATCCCCTTGGACCTGCACCCAGCGAGAGATGTCGTGAAACTCGTGATTTCGGGAATATGAGGGCGCCAACCGCGCAGAACTGACCAGTAGCGGGCTCCTCCGCGGGCCGGCTTTGAGATCGCTGCGATACGGCCATCGCGTTTGACCCAATACGCCAGGATCTTTGCTCCACAGCGCAGGTTGATCGCAGGATCGTGAAGATCCTGAGCTCTCACAATGCCGCACGAGTATGCCTTCGAGTTAGCACTCTCCTGGGAGATCTGAAGGAGGCCTCGGCTGATGACGTTGGCGCCTGCGCTGTCTTTGATATCGGGTTCTACATAGGTTGCAGCGGGATCAAAGTTGCTCTCTGGCCTAGCCATGATCGAAAAGAGACCTGCCCAGAAGTGAGTTCGCTCTGTCTCACTCGCTTGCCCGTAGTTTGGGCAAAAGGTGGTGACATCTGAAGGATGTAATGCGAGCAACCCGGCGGCAGTGACTGCGGCTTCCGCTTCTTGAGTCCATTTGCCCGCGGGGTCGGCGTCTCGCCACGCCGCGTAGTCTGGCTCGGCCGCTTGCGCAGTGGCGATATGGATCGTGGCGGCAAGGGCTGCCAATGACACTGTGCGCATGAAAGCTCCTCCAATGAAGGGCGGGCGCATGGGTCGAGCATGATCGAAGCCTCAAGTTCGCATAGCTTCGCCCGACTCATCTGCATTCTCCGCATCACCGGCTCCGTAAGGCACACCATACGAGCAGAGACCGCTATTGCACATCCCCAATTTTTGGGAGGGCGAGTTGCAAGAGGCCTTTGCAATTGGGTGCTCGCTAGGATTGTCTGGTGCGTATGGGAAGTCCATCGCATCGAATGAACGCGGTAGTCCGACGCCCCGTGGCGTTTTCCAGCATCCTTGGGTGGCTCAGGGCAATAGCCCTGTTAGTGGCATATCGGAGAGCGTAGGTCAACCCTCGTTCGAGGGATTGCCATTCGCAGCGGCGCCATTCGACGATACACAGGAGTAGCCCTATCGAAAGAAATTCCATGTCTGTGTTGGCGCCGGCAGCGGCGCATACCCAACGAAGGAGCTCACGATGTCAGCAATTCTGGTTCCGATCGACGTGCCATCTATCTATCTGCACGCGGGCCACAAGGTTTCCTTGCCGAAACGCATGGCACTGTGCACGCCAGACATGAAGATGGCGATCTTCAGGTTAGGTGAAGCCGTCCGGGAGAAAGGGGGGCTCTTCGCTCTCTCGGATCTCTTCCGGAGCTACGAGATGCAGCTTCAAGCGGCCCTCGACTACGAGTCGAAGAAGAAGTCGGCATACAGTCCAAGACCCGGCAGCAGTCTTCACGAGTCTGGGCGTGCTTTTGATGTCGATCTTGGTGGACTGAAGATGGGGTTGGACAAGTTCTGGACCCTCGCTGCAAGCGTCGGAGTCGTTCCGATCAATGCCGAACCGGATCCAAAGTTGAGCGAGGCTTGGCACTTTGAGTGCAGAGGAAGTCATCAGCTCGTCTATGACTACTACAAGAGCGGAAAGGGTAAGAACTTCAAGACTCCCTATGCCGCCATGGCTGCGAGCGCAATCCTCGCAGTCGGGATCCGCCATGATCGTTTCCTGGAGAACGCTTCAGCGGCTAGGCTCCAGTCGGGCCTCATCCGCCTCGGATACGAAATAGGCAACCTTGACGGCGCTATCGGACCCCGCTCGATCATGGCGCTGCAGGACATGGGGCTCGCCGATACAGAACTGGATCAGCAACTGAAAGGGGTGGAGACGAAGCTCCAGCTGAGATTTGCCGAGGAGTACTTCGACTCGGTTCCGGAGGAAGTCGCGCTGGCACCTTGAGAGTAGAGACGGAGTATCGGATCAGCTTGCCAACTCAGTTCATCCGACAACCGTTCCGGGCCACTACAGGGAGAAAGGCGATGGCAGCGGAGGTCTATTCGGTCGCAAATGCGATGGAGCAATATCGCTATGCCTCAGGAGCTGTACATGTTTTCTGGAATTACTTCCAGGTCGTCTCAGTCGGCGCCGCAGGGTTCGTTTGGTCGCGAAAACGTACCGATGGCTTAACGGGTGCGCTGGCGTGGGCAATAGGCTTGTTGTATATCGCGTTCGCGATTGCACGCAACTATGCTGTTTATGCGGCTCAGCTGGAGTTGGTGGTGACGGCAAGCAGCATCAAGGAATTCTCGAAAAACAGTTCCGAAGTTCGCGGCGAACTGATAGATCTCATCAACGCGTTGAAGCCGTTTGATGCGACCACAGTTCGGATCTGGCATGGTGCTTTGTCGAGCTTCACCTTGATCGCAATAGCGGCAACGCATCCGCGAGTTCTCGCCTGGGTTCGGCACCTGCTTTGCAGATGACCCTGTCCCAGGTTTCCGTACCGTTCGGTAACAGAACGACCGGCATGATAAAGGGGTGGCTGGGCGGCAATGAGTCTGATGACCACTACGGACATGTTCAAGTCTGGCATCGCGCTGGCAGGTATCTCAAATTTGATCAGCTATCACGGGGCGTGCGATCCGCGCATGCGCTATGAGTCCCCGTCGACCCACGGCTTCGGGCTGGCCGATCTGTGCGAACGCGTTTTTCACCTCGGAGGGCCACCGTGGACGGATGCGGATCGCTACATCCGCAACAGATCTTTTCCGCGGATCGGATGAAAGCACCCCTGATGGTCGTGCAGGGCGATCAAGACTATGTCCCTATCTCTCAGGGACAGGAAATGTTCTCGGCGCTTTCCCACTTGGGAAGGAAGGCTCGATTTATTCGCTATTGGGGGAGGGGCATGTGCTGGGCAAGGCGGCCAACATTGAAGTTCTCTGGAACAACATTGGCGAGTGGCTGGATGAACACTGGGTTCGGTGGAAACGCCGGTCACCGGTCCTAGTGGTAAATTGCGCCTTGACGTCCAAGAGGTGGTTGTCGCCAGCCCGGAGAGCCTTCTGCTGGTAAAGCTGTTTCCTGGCAGCCTGTTATCCCGGCAAAGGTCGAGATTTCATTGGCGCCGTTGCGCTGACTGGGCGGCGATCAGCTCCTCGCCGTGCTGCTGGGCCCAGCGGATCAGGCTCTCGAACGGCCGCTGCAGCGTGCGTCCCAACGGGGTAATCGAATACACCACGGCAATTGGCGAACTTGCGATGACCTGTCTGTTAATCAAGCCGTTCCTTTCCAGTCGGCGCAGAGCTTCTGTCAGCGCCTTGTGGGTGATCGGATCGAGGCGGCGCTTGATCGCATTGAAGCGCGCCGGCTCCTCGCAAAGAACAGCCAGGACAAGGACCGACCACTTGCTGGCGATCTGTTCGAGCACCGGCTTTGTGCTGTTGATTTCGGCGAGCATGGTCGCGACGTCTTGAGGCATGACGCTTTCCTTTCGTATATCTAGCATAGATCAAGTGCGTAATTGACACTAGATATACAAAATGCATCATGCGTGGTTCATTCACTTAAGCAAAGCGACGCATGTCAAGACTTACTGGAAAGACTGCCCTCGTCACTGGCGGCAGCAGCGGCATCGGCCTGGCCGTCGCGCGCCGCTTCGCGACGGAGGGCGCAAAGGTCTTTGTTGCCGGCCGCAAGCAGAGGCAGCTCGACCAAGCGCTCTCCCAGATCGGCAACGGTGCCGAGGGGATCCAGGCAGACGTCACCCAAACCGCCGACCTCGACCGGCTTTTTGCAACCCTGTCCAAACGCGCCGGTCGGCTCGACGTGCTGGTCACGTCGTCCGGGATCGCCGAGTACGCGACCCTTGCAGACACAACCGAGGAGCACATCGACCGCGCCTTCGACCTGAACGTCCGTGCGATGGTCTTGACAGTCCAGCGCGCAACGCAATTGATGACGGATGGCGGATCAATCGTGCTGGTCGGCTCGATCGCCAGCAGCATCGCCAACCCCGGCTATGCCACCTACTCGGCCTCCAAGGCAGCGGTGCGTTCGTACGCCCGGACCTGGACCCACGAGCTGGCCGGCCGGGGCATCCGCGTGAACACGCTCAGCCCGGGACCTACCGACACGCCGATGTTTGATGGGGTGGGAGAGGACGTACGCCGGGCTTTGACGAACCGGATTCCGTTCGGGCGCCTTGGCCAGCCGGACGAGATCGCGGCCGCCGCTCTGTTCCTCGCAAGCGAAGACAGCCGCTATGTCGGCGGCGCAGACCTGCATGTCGATGGCGGCATGGTGGCGTGATGCAGGCACTTCGCGGGGACGCCTTCACCACTCGGATCGATCCACCTTCTAAGCTAGCGCGCTTCTTCTGTCTTCTCGTTGGCAGGCATGCGGAACGCCGCCTCGGCCTCGTCGTCTGTCATCCCGGCCTATTTTCTGGGCTTGCTGCGCGAGGTGATCATCAGACGATCGACCGCGGGCCTTCCTGACTTTTCAGGTCAAGCTCGCAACCGACCGAAAGCCAGAGATACGGAGTGGCCCGTTCAATCGACTCGCGGACGACCGGTTGTGGTTCCAATCATCCGGGCCAATTCCTTCTTGGGCAGATGGCCTGCTTTCGATAGCTGCTGTTCTCGCTCGGAGCGCAGAATCTTCAGCACATCGGATGGGCCCACGCCAAAGCTTTCCTTAAATTTGCGTTGAAAGCTGCGCCGTGACATGTGGCACAGCGCCGCCATGTCGTCCACGGTCCAGCGCAAAGACAGTTGCGCCTCGATCTCTTCGATCAGCTTCGCAAACGGTGCCCCCGCCCGGTCCTGCAGCCGCAGCGTCTGGCTGTACTGTCGCTGGTCGCCGGTGCGGCGCAGGTAGACAACAAGGCGGCGCGCGACGCGCTGTGCGATCAGGGCACCGCAGTCGCGCTCTACCAATACAAGTGCGAGATCGATGCCGGCAGTCACGCCTGCTGTGGTCCAGAACTTTCCACTCTCGCAGAAGATCTGTTCGTCCGCCACGTCCAGTCGAGGAAACTCGCGGCGCAGCCGCTCTGCGGTACGCCAATGGGTGGTTACACGATGGCTGTCCAGCAATCCCGTGGCGGCCAGCAGGAAAGCGCCGGTACAGACGCTGCAGGTTCGCTCGGTCGTGCTGTCCTGCGCCCGCAGGCATTCCAGCAGCGCCAGGTCCTCGCTCGCTGCATACACACCTTCTCCGCCGGGAACGACAAGCGTGTGGGGCTGCCACTTCACCGATTCCGCAAGCGAATGGCCGACTAGTATGCGAAGCCCTCCATCAGGGGTGGACGCCGTTGCTTCAGGACCGAATGTGGCGAGCTCGTAGCGCACGTATCCCAGCTCTTCGTTGGCCGTGGTGAATGCCTGCCAGGGGCCACTCAGGTCAAGAGGCTGGAAGTTCGGAAAGACCAGAAACGCCACGCGTATTGGCGCGCCGCCACCCATTTTTGGCACACCTGGAAGGGGCCCGACTTCTAGAGTTCTCGTTTTAAGGAGCGTCTTCATGCAAGTGAACTTTCTGCTATTTCCGGCGTTGACACAACTGGATCTAACCGGCCCATTCGAGGTGCTCGCACGCGCACCAGGCTTCAAGATTGACTTCGTCTCGCCGACCATGGACCCCATCCGCTCAGATCGGGGCTTGTCGATGATCCCGACAGCCACCTTCGCGACCGCCGGCCCTTGCGACATCCTGGTGGTGCCGGGTGGCCCCGGCACGGATGACGCCCTGGTGGACCCGGCCTGGGTGGAATTCACGGCTAGCCAGGCCGCCAACGCACAATTCATCCTCGGCGTGTGCACCGGTTCGCTCCTCCTGGGCGCAGCAGGACTGCTGCACGGCAAGCGGGCAGCGTGCCATTGGCAAGCGAGAGAGTTCCTGGCTTCGTTCGGAGCAATTCCCGATGACGCGCGCACCTGCATCGACGGAAACATCATCACGTCTGGCGGCGTGACGTCCGGGATTGACATGGCCCTTCGGGCGGTGGCGATGATGCTGGACGAAGACGCCGCAAAGCAGATCCAGCTCCAGATCGAATACGACCCGGAGCCGCCATTCGAGGGCGGCACTCCCCGCACGTCGCCCGACTACATCGTGAAGCGGTGCCTCGAGGCCACGCGCGAGCGACACGCCCTGCGCAGCCAGGCAGTCGCACGCGCCGCAGCGGCCATGGGCGCCACGGGAATCCCGAGTGCGTGAACGAGGGAGCGCGACATGTCTTCGCTTCTACGCTCAATGGCCGTTTTGATGGTTGCTGTCCTCTTCGGAAATTGCCACGCTGGTTTTCCGGACAGGCCCATCAACATCATCGTTCCCTACGCTGCGGGGGGGCCGATGGACAAGCTCGCCCGCCAGCTTGCGCCCCAGGTGAGCAGTTTGCTCGGTCAACCCGTGATCGTGCAAAACCAGGGTGGGGCGGGCGGAAACATCGGCGTGGCCATGGCCAAGCGCGCTGCGCCCGATGGCTACACTCTGTTGCTCGATCACGTGCACATGGCCACGGCCCCTTCGCTGTATCGCAAGCTCGACTTTGCGCCCGCAATCGACTTCGAGCCGCTGGGCGTGGTTGCCGAGTCGCCGCTGATTCTCATCAGCAGACCTGACGTTCCCAACGTCTTCGGCGACCTGTTGCGCTGGATGGCGCGGCAGCCTCAAGTGACCCTGGCAAATGCCGGAATCGGATCGGCCTCCCACCTGTGTGGCCTGCTGCTGCAGTCCTCGCTGAAGCTGCGCATGACCACTGTCCCGTACAAAGGAACCGGCCCGGCCATGATCGACTTGATGAGTGGCCAGGTCGACCTGATGTGCGACCTGACAGCCAATGCGCTGCCGCAGATTCAAGCTGGCAAGGTGCGTCCGATTGCTGTCACGGTGCGCGAGCCGGCGACCGGTACGCCGCTGGAGGCCGTCCCATCGATGGAGAAGCTGGGCATTGCCCAAGGCCCCCTCGCCATCTGGTACGGCTTGTACGCTCCTCGCGGCACGCCGACGCCGGTCATTCAACAGTTGTCAGCCGCACTGACCACAGTGACGAACAGCGCTGCCTTTCGCAAACAGCAGATGGACTCCGGCTTGAACCCGGTCAACGACTGGCGCCTGACCCCGGCTGGGCATCGCAAGTATCTGCACGAAGAGATCAATCGTTGGGCTGGACCTATCAAGGCGGCCGGCGAGTATGCCGATTGATACTCGGGCGTGTACATCTTCGACGATGAGCGTAGACGACGCGCCGGTCCCACAGGCGCACCTTCAGCGAAATCGGTGGCCTCACCCAAAGCGCAGCGCTACATATGCGGAGTACAGCGCCTGTGCTGGGAGGCTGGTTCGCGCGCTGGTGCTGATGCCCTCACTGGCGGTGCTCGACGAGCCCGCGTCGGCGCTCGACGTGTCGGTGCAGGCGCAGATCCTGAATCTGCTGGGGGAGCGGAAGGAGGACTCCGGGCTCGCGTACCTGTTCATTTGCTCGACCTCTCAGTGGTGCGCTAGGTCGCGGATCGCGTGAGGGTAATGAACCAGGGAACATCGTAGAGACCGGCAGCCGCCGGGACATCTGGGATCGACCGCAGCATCCGTATACGCGCAGCCTGATCGCGACTGTGCCGGGGACGGAGCAGCGAAAGGTCGACTGAGCCTCTACGTCCAGACGCTCAACGCGGATCAGATCCACCGCCTGACGTCGACATTGGGCAGGCCTTCGAGCAACGCGATACCTTGCTGGGCCACGCCGACCGAAAGGGTTCTGGCCTGATTGGCCAGGGCAATCGACCGTTGATTCACCCTGGCGAGCAGGTCTCTGGCTGCCTGCTTTTCCTCTCTTGCCATGGACATCAGAGTCCCTCTGGCGGGACCATTCAGTCTTGGCGCCACCATTTCGAAGACGGCAGCCCGGTTGTTCAGGTGAAGGGCATGACCTCTCATCTGAGGTGCAGCGACGGACTGGAACCGGACCTGCCGGTCGGCCGCATCGGCGATCTGTCGCTCCCGGGCGCTCATGAGCCGGTCGACGCTAAAGCCGCCAATAGGGACGTAGCTCGTCGCGTCCGAGCCGTTCAGCGAAAGGAATGCGATACGCCATTCGATCTGTCTGCCCTTCGACTGAACGAACTCGGAGAGCTTCGAGGAGCAGCCGACTGGCATGTACCTCGGCGCGTTGGCGAGGCGCAGCAGCGAAGACCCCGAGTTGCCATAGCAGGGGCTTTTGGAAAGTGCGAGTTCGACACAGTGCAACTGGTTTTCCTGCAAGTCGGCACCTCGCAGCAAGGCGGGCCAGCAGGCGATGAATATCTCCTCAGCGTGATAGCCGCGGACGTCGCCGACCTTGTTTGCACGGCGCGATCCTCCTCCCGGTAGGTCGCAGCGCCACATCTCGGGCCGATCCGCAGCATGGGGGTTGTACTTGTGCTTCGGGGCATTGGAACCCTCCGACCAAAGGTCGCGAAGCGTGCTGTCGTCCTCGTTGAAGCGCATGACCAGGCCCACCGTGTTCGGCCCTGCCTTGGCTTGCATGTCCTCCACCGCCTGCCGGAAGGCCGGAGTCGGCTGGATTGCGCGTTTGGGCATGTCTGACCTCTCTTTATTACCGACAGCGCGGATCGTAGGGACGCGATAGCGCCTCGGCCATACCTGAAAACGGGTAGGCGAGGGAGTATCGAGCAGCGTGACGTCCACGTGGCGGGCGATCGACATGCGGTGCGCCGGCGGAAGGCCGTGCATCACCGCGACCACCTCCTCGATGTGGGGGCATGGCCTGAATGCCCTGAGTCTTGCATGTTCAACTCGAAGTCGTGGGTGGCCGAAAGATCGGCCTGCTATTTTGGGTGCTTCGGATGCACGCCTGAGGCGGAGGCCGGTGCAAGAAGGGAATGTCTCAAGCTCCATATGCACGCAGCAAGTCGGAGCAGCCGCTCGACGTTCTGGTCATGATCCTCGTCCTGGGCATCCTCCAGCCCAATCAGGTCGCAAATGAAGTCCAGCCCCGCTGCGGGAGTGAAACCCAGGCCGGCGCGCGCCATCTCGATCGTCGCTATCAAGACGTCCGTTTTTTTCATGTCGAGTGCCCCAGATCAGTAGACGTCTCCGCTGATTTGCAGCGAAGACGCAATGCTGTGGTAGCCGGCAGGCATCCATGGGCATTGGATGGCAGTGGCACCTTGGACCGAGGAAGACGGACCGGGCTGCGCGAGTGAATGCCGATGAAGAAGTCGCGCTGCTTGTGGCTCTTGCAGGCCGGATCTCATCTTCGATCTTCGGAAGAGCCCTGTGCCAAGCAGATCCAAATCACAGCAAGAATTTGCCGAGGCAAGGCGAAAAGATGACGACGCTGCGCACATCATGCGTACTTTGTAGCGGTGGTCAGCGAGGCTCGGACGAGAGCAAGATGGGGTCGCGCTGCATCGAGAGGCGTGCGCATTGGTCGAGCACCGATAGCCATATCGATCATCTGCTCAAGATGAAGTCAGCCTTTCCTAGAGGTCGAGCACCAATGTCCGGCTGCGTGCGCGGGAACAGCAGACCATCATCGTCTTGTTGCTCGATCGCTCGGCATCGGTCAGGATTTCGTCTCGATGATCCGCGACGCCTTCAAGAACGCGAACCTCGCAGACACCGCAGATGCCTTGGCGGCAGGAGTAATCCACGTTCACGCCCGACTGCAGCAGTGCATCGAGGATGCTGATGTCAGATCCGACGACGATCCGCTGCGCGCTCTTGGCCAACTGCACTTCGAAGCTCGACGAGTCTGCGGGTAGTGCGGCGGGACCGAAGCGCTCCGTATGCACGCGAGCCGGTTCCACGGCGCGAGTCGCCTCGGCGAAATCGTCGAGCATGCTTGCGGGACCGCAGCAATAAAAATGGGTTTCTGGTTCCGCGTTCGCCACGAGCTTTGCCAGATCGAGCCGTCCAGCGGTCTGGCTGCAGTGCATGATGACCCGCTCCCCCAGCTGGCGTAGCTCGCGCGCGAAGGGCGCCTTCGCGATGTCCTTGGCCGCATAGTGAAGGCGCCAGGGGCGGCCTGCGCGTTCGAGCGCACGCACCATTGGTAGCAGGGGGGTGATGCCGATACCTCCTGCAATCAGCACGCAGGGGCCGGTGCCCTCGGCCAGGGCGAAATGGTTGTGCGGCTTCGAGACCTGGATCACATCGCCCACGCGAAGCCGTTCGTGCACATGGGCGGAGCCGCCCCGGCTCGATGATTCGCGCTTGACGGCCAGCACGTAGGTTCCCTTGTCACCGCGCACCACGGAATAGGGGCGTGTCAATCCCTCTCGGAGGCTCACGTCGATGTGGGAGCCTGGGGGCGCGGGGGGAAGTTCGAGGCCATGGAAGTCGCGCAGCTCCATGCTGAGCACATCGGGTGACTCCAGGCGCATTGCGCTGACCTGTACCCGCATGAATTCGCCGGCTTGGGAGGGATTGCAGGTACTCATTTCTCGCATTTCCAGGCGCATCGGATGTCGTCTCTCTCTTGCCTTCTTTGTTACTGCTGCGCAGTCAGGCCCGCCGCCTTGATCACTTTGCTGAACTTGGCGACGTCTTTCTCCAGCCATTTGCGCGCCTCGCTGGCGCTGACGAAGGTGGGCTGCACATCAAGGTCGTCCAGCTTCTTCACGACGTCGGGATCCTTCATCGTGGCTTGGAGCGCGGCTTCGAGTTTGGCGATCACCGGCGCGGGCGTGCCCGCCGGGGCCGACAGGGTCACGAGTTGTTCGTTGTCGTCCATCTCCGCGTAGCCCTGTTCTCCGGTGGTGCCCACCTGTGGCATGGCTTTCAAGCGTTCATGGCGCTGCACCGCGATGTTGTGAATGCCGTTGCCCTCGAAGTTGCGCACGATCGTGCTGTAGGGCAGGGCGCATGCTTGGACCTCACCAGCTTTGAGGGCCGTGAGTGCGGGCGCCACGCCGTTGTAGGGCACGTGGATCACATTGAGCGCCGCTCCCGTCTTCGACTTGACCAGTCCTTTGAACATCTCCAGTTGCAGATGATTCAGACCGCTCACGCCGGTGGTGCAGAAGCTGATGCCGCCAGGCTTGTCGCGGGACAACTTCACGAGCTCAGGCAGCGTCCTGGCTTGCACCGAGGAGTTGGTCGCAAAAAGCGACGTGTAGATGGCTACGCCTCCCAGGGGGGCGTAGTCCTTCAGCCGATATTCGAAGTTCGGAACGATCAGATTCAAAAAGCCAAAGGCAGAGCCGGAGGCGATGAGCAGCGTGTAGCCGTCGGGCTTGGCTTGGGCGACGTAGCGGGCTCCCAGAGCGCTGCCAGCACCGGGACGGTTGACCACCAGAACCGGCTGGCCGAGCAGATCGCGCAGCTTTTCGGCGAGCACGCGCGCTGTCGCATCCAGGCTGCCGCCGGGTGCGAAGGGTACGATGATGTTGACCGGCTGCTTGGGAAAGTCGGTTTCTACTGCGTGGCTTTGAGCTGGCCCGAGCGCGACGACGCCGGCAAGCAGGACGGAACGCATCAGCGCTCGCGTCCCGAGGGGGACGTGGGGAAGTTTCATCGCGAGTCTCCTGGTGTTGTATGAAAACGATGCGCAGTGAATCCCGAAGCGCAGGCCCTTCAACCGCGGCTGCGGGGATTCAGTGAGGGGCTCAGGCGGCAGTGGGCAGATCTTTGGGGCGAGCCGTTCCCATGAGCTCATCCGAATCGGTGGGGTCGAGCCCCTCGGGCAGTACCGTCTGCGTCGCTCGAACGCTGTAGAGGGACGGATGGTCTGCACCGACAGGTCGCTGACCGGCGACACAGGCCAGTGCCGCATCCATGAGGGCACGGCGCATCGCGACGACCGCACGATCGCTGGTGCCCAGGTGTTCGCGTGTGCGGTCCACGATCGGCCCCGCCGATTCCGCGACCATCGCATCCTGCGCGCGAATGCCTGCGATTCCGGTGAAAGAGATGGTTTTTTGCTGCTGCCGGTCGATCAGGTAGTCGTTGTCCAGTCGCTCGGTCGGACGCGTGGTGCCGGGAATGACTCTGCGGTGCGCATAGTCACCGTTGCGCCATGCCGTGAGTTCCTTCTCTTCCAGTGGCCTGTCTGGGCGGAAAGTGACACACAGCACCCAGCAGCGCTCGTCGTTCATCGGCACCCACATGCGCACGAGTCGAGCTTCGGCAGGATGAGGGGGAATCATCGTGTAGAAAGGCAGCAGGAATTGGTTCAAGCGCCAATAGCGCTGACTCTCATCGACGCGGCGGCCGTTACAAGCCATGAAGCCGGAGGGCGTCGGCACGATCTTCCACAATGGTGCCTTGTCGTTTTTGAAGAAGCGCCCCGTGAGCGCGCGGTCATCGTCGTTGGTTTTGTCCACGAGGCTATGCAAGAAGCCGACGTGCGCGCTATCGAGTTCTCCCTCCATCGCCTGGGCATAGTTGCAGTCTTGTTCCCATCGTGAAACGTACACGTGGGAGGAAGGAAGTCCGAGCCACTCGAATTCGGGCAGGGGTGGCATCATGTCGCGTTCGCCCATGTACACCCAGAGCACACCACCAGCGAGGCGCGCAGGGTACGCGCGGGCGCGCACCTTGCATCGCATGGGGCTGTCGGACGCCTCCGTGGGCATGTCCAGGCACTGGCCATCTACGCCGAATTTCCAGCCGTGGTACACACAGCGAATGCCGCCTTCCTCGTTGCGTCCGAAGAACAGGCTGGCACCGCGATGGGGGCAGTGCTGGTCAAGCACGCCGATCCGGCCTTCTGTGTCACGGAACACCACGAGCGCTTCCCCTAGAAGCTGCATGCGCACCGGCGCTTCGTCGGCAGCCGGCACTTCGGCCTCGGTCATGGCCGGCGTCCAGAAACACCGCATCAGTTTGCCCATGGGAGTTTCGGGGCCGGTTCGGGTCAAGAGATCGTTGTTTTCAGTGCTGAGCATGATTCGCGTGGGGGAGTGAAGGTGTGGAAAGGGATCAATCAGCTGGATCGGCGTCGAAGCTGCCGTCGCTCATCCGCGGGAGGTTCTCAATCAGTTGGTGCAGGTCGGCGCGCAGACGCTTGACTTGAGAGGCACTCATGCCCTGCGTGAGAATCGTCTCGCGCTCCAACGAAGCCGCGTAAAGCTCCTTGGAAAGGGATCGCCCGGTATCCGTCAGGCTGATCCTCATCTCGCGGCCGTATCGGGCCAGAGTCACCAAGCCTTGCTGGCTCAGAACCTGAAGGCTGCGGCTGGCTGCAGCCTTGTCAACGTCAGCGGCGGCAGCCACCGACGCGGCGCTACATTCGTGCTCGACCCCGAGTGCCAGCAGCAGCCGATATTCCGTGGTGCCAATGTCCCAGCGCTGCATGTAATAGCTCGAAGCGCTGCGACTCAGGCGTACCGAAAGACTGGTGACCAGCCACCCGATGAAGTCTGTCGCGAGTGCAGGGACCGGTCGTTCCACGACCGGGTCATGACCATTGGGGCTGCGCTGCGGTGTCTTCGCGGCAGAGCTGGAATGCGCAGCGCGTTGAGGCGAGTCTGGTTTCTTCTTGGACGGCATCGGGCGAGCGGTGATGTCACGAAAAGCAGATTGTTGATCTATCAACGTTGAGGTGTCAACTTTCGGGTGTTCCCTTGCTCAGTAACCATTGCGCTTGGTCCGGCGAGTCCTTTCATCAATAGGAAGAAGTTGCCGCAGAAACTGCTGATGTTCTGCGTGGACGAACGTCAGACCTCCGTGCAGTGCTGCCCGGCCCTCGCACGACAGAGGCCCCCAGAAGGGCCTATCCTTTCGCGGCATTAGGCGCCAGCGCGCTCTCCCTGCACGAGATCGACCGCGACATGCGCGGCACCCCTGGTGCCGCGCTTGGAAACTCAGATCGTCGTTCGTTTCGGCTCGATGGCTCGGAGCGGACTTGATGCGCACGTGCTCGGTGCGCGGCAGCAGGTGCACCGCAAGCTGATTTTCGGCGGCCAGCGGATCGTGGTGGCGCGTCTTCGCCTGGGCACGCACGAGGCGGTTCTCGGCGCGCCCGCTTCCGCCATCGCCGGGCACACCATCGAACTTGGGGATCTGTGGGGCGACAGTGCGCGGCTGTTCGATCGGCTCGCCGGCGCGCGCAGCATGGCCGAGGCAGCCGCGGCACTGGAGGTCGCCATCTCCGAGCGCCACGGCGCCGCGCAGGGACGCAGTGTCCATCCGCGTTTCGCGCTCGAAGCCGCAAGGAGGCTTCAGAGCGCCAGCGTGGACGCCGTCGCCGCAGACCTCGGCGTGAGCGCCCGACACCTGCGCCGTGTTTCGCGAGGCCCTGGGCACCAGCCCCAAGGCGTTCGCCAGGCTCACGCGCTTCCATCGCGCGCTAGGCGCTGCGCGCCAGAACGCCCGCCCGGGCTGGGCGGGCATCGCCGCTGTCGCAGGTTACTACGACCAGGCGCACCTCATTGCGAGTTCCGCGCGATTGCCGGCGTGACACCGCGCGCACTCATCGACGAACTCCGTGTGGGGCCGGGGATCGGCTGAAGTCAAGTCACTACGCTGGCGCGCGGAGCGAAACGGGCGTGGCACTCGGCCGCAGGAGCGAGGGAAGGCCATCGACGAGATGCCACCGCCGGCCCTGAGCGTCATGTGCCTGGACATGCGCGCGCCGGCAGTGTTACGGCGGCTCGGGCGCCCGATGGTCGAGTCCAGATGCAATCAAAGGCCGGGCATCCGGCCGCAGGCGCGATGGGCGCATCGGAACACCGACACGGGACGAGCAAGTTCCTAGGACAAGCGTTCAGTCGGGGTGGGCCGAGCCCGGCGTCTGCATAGCCGCCGATCGGCAAAATTCCACGAAGGCCTTCATGGCAGCAGAAATGTGGCGCTGGCGTGGATAGTAGAGATAAGGCGGACCGATCCCAGGCGACCAGTTCTCCAGCACCCGCACCAACTCTCCTGCAGCCAGCTCGCGTTCCACATACTTCTGGTGAACATACGCCAGGCCCCCGCCTGCCACCGCCGCATTCACCGCGACCTGCGCATCGTTGACCACCAGCCGTGAAGGCCCTGTGTTCGCCGCCGCGTGGCGCCGCTGGAAGTCCCAGGTCTGGAGTCCTCCACCCGGGAATCGTCGCTGGATGCAATGGTGTTCAGCAAGATCGCGCGGGGACCTTGGCACGGGACGGTGTGAAAAGTAGGCGGGGGATCCCACCACCGCGTAGCGTTGTGGTGCACCGATGCGCACGGCCACCATGTCCTGCTGTAGATCCTTGTCGATACGCACGCCTGCGTCGAAGCCATCGCGCACGATATCGGTCATTGCGGCGTCAGCGGTGATCTCGATGGAAACGCCCGGATGCATCGCCACGAAGCGAGCGGCCAAGCCGGCCAGCAGGAACTGGGCGACCGGTGCGGGGGCATTGATCCTGAGGGTGCCAAAGGGGGAGTCGCGGTGCTGGTTGAGCCGCTCCACCGCCCTGTGAATCGACGCCAGGCTCGGCTCCAGCTCCCTGAGCAGCTCCCACCCGGCAGCGGTGGGGGTGACGCTGCGCGTGGTTCTTGTCAGAAGCGTGACCCCCATCTGCTCCTCCAGACGGCGGATCGTCTGGCTGATCAGCGACACGGACACATCGCGCTGGGTCGCTGCGGCGCGGAAGCTCCTGTGCTTTGCAACGGATGCGAAGACATCGAGATCAGGCAGGACGGATCGGGACATTGTTTAGTCCTGTTGAACAGCTCATGCAGGATTATCCACCTAGTCCCATTCGACACCGGCTCTTACGATCTGGCCATTCGCAAAGGACAAGACGCCATGAGAACGAGCTCCAGGATCGCCCACCTCGCACTGGTCGCAGCCGCATTCGTGTCCACGCAGTCTCAAGCCCAGCGGCTCCCGCGCTGGGAGCAGGCAGCACCGACCGGCGTGGCCCGCCAGGAGCTGTATGCCGAGGTGCTGGACGGCAAGATCTATGTGGCGGGAGGCCTCCTGAGCCCGAACACGGGGTATTCGGCGCACTTCGAGTCCTGGGACGAGAGCCAGGCGCGCTGGACCCGCAGGGCCACGCTTCCTGAGGCTCGACACCATATCGCCCTGGCCGCGGCGAATGGTCGCCTGTGGGGCGTCGGGGGGTTCAGTGGCGGGTTTCCGAACTGGCGCGCCCAATCCAGCGTGTTCTGGTATGAGCCCGGAGCCGACCGCTGGCACCAAGGGCCCGACCTACCTCGACCTCGAGCGGAGGGTGTCGCTGCGGCGGTTCTAGGGAAGGTCTATGTGATCGGCGGCCGGGTGCCCGCGTTCGCAGGCGCCAGCCACTTCAACGACCACCAGGATACCGCTGCAGTGGAAGTCCTCGATACGGCGAGCGGACGCTGGCGGCGGCTGCCCGATGCGCCTACGGCCCGCAACAGCGCTGCCTCCGCGGTCATCGACGGGCGCATCTACGTCGTCGGAGGCCGCAGCGCACGCAAGCAGGCCGACGGCACGCTTAGCCAGATCAATGTCTCGACGCTCGAGGTGTTCGACCCAGTGCTCGACACCTGGACGACGCGAAAGCCGATGCCGCAGGCGCGCGGCGGGCTGGCGGCGGCCGCGCATCGCGGCAAGCTCTATGTCTTCGGTGGCGAGCAGTGGGTCCCCGAGCAGAAGGTGTTCGCCGACAGCTGGGTCTATGACCCCGCCACCGACGATTGGGAGGCACTGCCGCCCATGCCCACTGCACGTCACGGCCTGGGCGCGGCCACGTTGAATGACCGCATCCATGTGTTCGGCGGCGGTCTGAAGACGGGAGGCAACGCGGCCAGCGATATCCACGAAGTGCTGGTGCTCGACGACACCCGATGAGCAATCGCCTCCACTGAGTCTGAACCATCTGCACAGGCCTGTCATGCCCCTTAAAAACACCTCGTTCTCCGAGAATCGTCGCCAGTTGCTGCAACACGGGATCGGCGTTGCGGCAGCCCTTCCGCTGGCATGGGCCGCCAAGTCTAGCGGCGCACAAACCGGGACGTCGGCACCCCGGTCGAGCGCGCCTCCTGCGGGGGTGTTGACGAGGACGATTCCGCGCACCGGCGAATCGGTCTCGGCACTGGGGCTGGGTACGTTTCTGACGTTCGACACGTTGCCGGGGCAACCTCGTTCGAATCTGCGCGAGGTCGTCAAGACTTACTGGGAGGGAGGCGTGCGGGTGCTCGACACGTCACCGCTGTACGGCAGCGCCGAGAACACAGTCGGCGATTTCGTGACCGCTCTGGACATCAACGATCAGCTCTTCATTGCGAACAAGCTGTGGACGACGGGCGAGTACCTGACCGATGAAAGCCACGCCTTGCGCAGCCTGGAGCAATCGCAACTGCGTCTGTGGCGCCAACGCTTCGACTTGATGCAATGCCACAGCCTGGTGAACGCCGACGCCGTGGTGCCGCTGCTGAACGCGTGGAAGAAGGAAGGGCACACGCGGCTTGTGGGGGTCACCCACCACGAGAGCGGCCATCAGGACCTGCTGGCCCAATGGATCGATCGCGGCGCAGTCGACTTCGTCCAGGTGAACTATTCGATCTTCAACCGCCATGCTGAAAAGCGCGTGTTCCCGCCGGCCCAGGCGCATGGCGTCGGCGTTCTGGTCAACATGGCGATGGAAAAGGGGCGGCTCCACAAGGTCGTCGAGGGCCATCCGCTGCCGGCGTTTGCGCGCGAGTACGGCATTGAGAACTGGGCGCAATACTTCCTGAAATTCGTGATGTCGCATCCGGCCGTCACATGCTGTCTGAGCTCGACGGCGAATCCCGATCATGCCGCGGAGAATGTGGGTGCGTTGAGAGGCCCCCTGCCAGACGCGGCCACGCGTGCAAATATGCTGCGATATCTGGAACACCTCCCAGGGTTCAATCAGATTGCCTCGATGCCGTGGTATCCCGGCAAGGACAAGCACTACCCAGGCTTCATTCGACGCGGGCAAGCCTCGTTGAGGTTGCGCAACGCCCTGTAGTTCAAAACAGCAAGCCCAAACACGAGAAAGCAGGGTGACCGTACAGCGTGTTGACGACTGTTTCGGCTTTTGGCCTGGGCGTAGTAAAGCGGGGTAGCAGTTCGATCGACGGTGGCAACGCGTCGCAGTCTCGATCTGGGCGCGGCAATGATCAGATGTCTTGCTTTGCCTCATCCCCAATGCAAGTCAAAGCCCCGTTCGAAGTCTTTCGAACGCGTCTCGTAAGAATTGGGCCGCCGGCTTTCGCTGGCCTACCTGCTCTCGCCAGGCTTGTAGCGCCAGCCTCAGGGCACCGACGGACACCATGGCCACCATCCGAAGTGCGCTCTGCCGTTCGGGCTGTCGCCAGACCTCGCGCAGCGCAAGAAACAGCGCCTGCTCCTGCTTCGCGTAGAACGCCTGCTTGCGTGCGAGCAGCGACTCGCTCGACAGCATGAGGTTGTCGATGGCCGTCATCTCTTCAGTCGTGTGCCGTGCAATGCGCTTGACCAGCAGATCCTGGACCGCATCGAGCGGCCGTACGTCGGGCGATGTCTTGAGCAGTTCGGCTATCAACTCCGCCGAATCGGCCTCCATCCCAAACAGGATGATGTCGTCCTTCGACTTGAAGTACGAGAAGAAGGTGCGTCGGGAAATTCCCGCGGCGGCCGCGATCGCATCGAGCGTCGTGCTTTCGTAGCCATCGGTCAGGAACAGGCGCAGCGCAACCTCTGCGATGCGCTGTCGCGTCTCACGTTGCTTTCGCTCCCGCAAGCTCCCGGATAGCGGAGCGCCCGTCGTATCCAAATTCCCTTGCATTTTTAGGGTCCATTCTCCAATGCTGCACTCAGTGCAATAATATTTGCACTGAGTAAAGTTATGCGTGCACCCAGTGTAGCCCCCATCTTCTTCAGGCAAGAACCATGACCCATTGGAAAGCTTCCGACATCCCCTCCCAACATGGCCGCACGGCGGTTGTCACGGGCACCGGTGGCCTGGGATTCCAGGACGCGCTGGCACTGGCCCGTGCGGGTGCGAATGTGATCATTGCAGGACGAAATCCCTCCAGAGGGGTGGCCGCCGTGAACCAGATCCGCCAGGAAGTCCCGGGAGCAGATGTGGTGTTCGGCCTGCTGGACCTTGCCAGCCTCAATTCCGTGCGGTCGTTCGTGCAAGGCCTGCGCAGTTCGCGAAGCAGCCTGGATTTATTGATCAACAACGCGGCGGTGATGACCCCGCCCCAACGTCAATCCACGGTCGACGGCTTCGAACTGCAGTTCGGCACGAACTACCTGGGGCACTTCGCCTTGACGGCACAACTCTTGCCCCTTCTGCGCAAGGGCAACCAGGCGCGCGTCGTAACCCTGTCAAGCATTGCAGCCCGCAACGGCGTGATCGACTTCGATGATCTGCAGGCCCAGCGTGTCTACAAGCCGATGCGCGCGTACAGCCAATCGAAGCTCGCCTGCCTGATGTTCGCGCTTGAGCTGCAGCGCCGCAGTGATGCGGCCGGATGGGGCATCCAGAGCATTGCAGCCCATCCCGGCATTTCGCGCACGGACCTGCTGCCCAATGGTGCAGGGGAATGGAGCGTCGCAGGCATGCTTCGCCGCTTCATGTGGTTCCTGTTCCAACCGGCCGAGCAGGGCGCGTTGCCGACCCTGTTCGCGGCGACTTCGCCACAGGCGCGCGGCGGGACCTACTATGGCCCGGACAGGCTCGGTGAGACCCGGGGCTACCCCGCTTCCGCCGCGTTTCCCCCGTTGGCATTGGATTCGACGGCTGCAGCGCGACTTTGGTCAGCCTCCGAGGAGCTGACAGGCACGGTCTTCCCTTGGGATTTGATGCCCTCGGACTCATTCCAAGGTGTCCACCACCTGCGTGCGTGATGAAAGACCGGATCTCAAAGGTGGAGCGTCGTCGGCCGCAGGACACGCACGTCGACATGTGGCGGCGAAAAGTGAGTGCCATGCTGCTTGGAGCTCCTCTGGCGCTGGGGTGGCCGCGGACGAGGGCGCAGACCGCCGGGCGGACCTACCAGGTGATCGATTACGACTGGGTCGATTCAACCCGGTCACGTCCGGTGCCGGCGCGCCTGTACTGGCCAATGGGGCCATCGCTCGAGGGTACTGTGCCATTGGTGGTTTTCTCGCACGGTATCGGTGGTTCGAGACAGGGCTACAGCTATCTTGGAAGGCACTGGTCGAGTCATGGCATCGCCAGCCTGCATGTCCAGCACGTGGGCAGTGATGCGAGGCTCTGGTCGGGCAACCCGTTCGGTGTAGTCGGTCGCCTGCAGGCGGCGGCCCAGGAGCAGGAGGCCATTGCACGTGCTGCTGACGTGCGGTTCGCGCTCGATCGAATGCTCTTGGACGAGACCGGCAATCGGGCTGGCGCAGTGAACCGGCAGCGACTGATCGCGGCGGGCCACTCGTACGGCGCGAACACCACGCTGCTGACGGTTGGCGCGGAGGTCGTCAGAGACGGTCAGACGATCAGCTGCCACGATTCGCGCTTCACTGCCGGAATCATCATCTCGACGCCGCCGTTCTACAACGAGCCCGATTTGACAGCCGTGCTGAGCAAGGTCGCTGTCCCGACTATCCACGTGACAGCCACCGAGGATGTCATCGAGATTCCGGGCTATCGCTCCGGCGTGGCGGATCGATTGGCCGTCTTTGAGGCCATTCCCAACCCACACAAGCTGCTGGCAGTGTTTCGCGGCGGCTCCCACAGCATGTTCACCGACCGTCCGCTGACCGGTGGGCCTGCGCTGAACGCCAAGGTCAAGATCGCCACGGCGGATCTTGCCCTGGCGTTCTTCGATCTGGTCTTTGAACGCGATGGCAATGCGCTCGCACGGTGGCAGACGAATTGGATGTCCATCCTCGCGCACCCCTCATTTCTCAGACCTCACCTGCCAAAAGCTCGTCTGCCATGAGGATGACGCGTGGCAGTACAAGCACGCGACGTGCCTCATTGGAATTCCCGTCAACTCCCATTCAGCGAGCCAACTGAGACGAAGCCGATCCTTTCCCTCGCCTTGTCTCCTCGCCATGCTCGTCGGCTTGGCAGCCTGTACGACGCGGGGGACGCGGATCCTTTGCTTTCGCCGGCGCAGCGGGATCAGGCGCACGGCACATGCCAGCACCTACGGTAGAAGCCGACACCACCTACGAATCCGTCATGGTCGAATCCGACATCCCTGTCGCCGCGGAGGCGTTCACGCGGTGGTTCCAAGAGCCAGGTGCGCTTCCAGTGACCTCTCGGGAACGCCGACCGCGCTCGGCCTTGTTCGCACGGCCCTTTGTCGGCGTCTGGCAAGTGCCCGGCGACCGCCGAGGGGTCGTCGGGGTGCTGATAAAAACTTGGACTGGTTTTATGCCGTAAGTCCAAAACTCCCTCGGTATTCGATGGGGCCACGACACCCAGCTGTGAGCCTGCTGAATCGGCTGTGGCCGGGCCGTAAGGGCCTCTGCCGCTGTTGGGGGCTGACGAAGGGTCAGTCCGCCAAGCGCCAGCTGCTGCTCGAATCTGCATTGACGGTCGCGGAAGTGGCAATGGCCGCCGGCTATTCGAACACCGCCAACTTCTCCACCTCGTTTCGCGCCAGCTTCGGGGCCACGCCTAATTGGCTGCGTGACAAAGACGTGCGAACACCGACCCGGGCTGATGGCATGCGTGCCACGTGACCTGGCAATATCTGGTTGAAGCAACGCGAGCGAGGGCTTCTTATGTTCGATCATTTCGGAATACGCGCCAGCAACGTCGATGCCAGTGAACGCTTCTTTCTGCAGGCTCTGGCGCCGCTGGGCGTCGGCATCGCAATGAAGGGGCCGTATGGCGCGGGCCTGGGTAAGCATGGCAAACCTTCGCTGTGGATCTACCAGGCTGAAGGCGAAGGCGCCTCACCCACGCCGCTACATCTGGCGTTTGCTGCGGACAGCCGCAGCCAGGTCGATGCGTTCCACCGCGCGGCAATGGATGCCGGCGGCAGGGACAACGGCGCTCCTGGATTGCGCCGCGACTACCACCCCAACTACTACGCCGCCTTCGTCATTGCGCCCGATGGCCATAACGTCGAGGTTGTGTGCCATCAGCCTGAGGGTTGAGCTCGGCGCACCGCCGCTCAGTCTCAGATCAGGGCGCGCGTCGCGCACCGGCGAGCATCGTGATCTCTCTCAGTAGTCCAGCCAGCGCGGCGCCCACGAAATCCAGCGTGACTGTGGCCGGGTCCACTAGCCGCCTTCCTGGATGCGCGAGGCCATCGCCGGCAACGGCCACGTGCGGGCGCACCAGTGGGCGAGCGAGCGTGACGGCCAGTGCATCGCGGATCGGCGCCCGCGCGCGCAAACCGCCAGCGGCGCTGGCCGATGCGGGCGGGACAGGGTGCCAGAGCCGAGAAGGTCGCCCAGCCGCTGGTTGCGACCGCGACTGGCTATGTAGGCCTGCGGTTGCGCCGCGGCCAGAACGATGCCTGCGCCGCGGCGACTCTGGAAAGCTACAGGCCTTGTTGCACGCTGCGCGCATCGTCGAGAGTTCGACCCAGACATCGGGCAAATGCCGCCTTTCATCCGACCGGCAGTCTCTTTACACGAAGACGAGCTTCGCTCTCGTCGTCGAGCATCTGCACGTCGATGACTCAATCGGCATACTCGCCAGCTGCCTTGATGGAAGCAGCCCAGCGACTGATCTCCTCCAGCAGGTATTTTCGGTGCCCGGCGGGCGTCAGGCGCGCGTCGGTAACTGGGTTCAGGCCGGAGTCCATCTGTTGTTTGTGAAAGGCCGCGCTAGTCGTCACCGCCGTCAGCGCAGTCGACAACTGCTGGATGACTGTCGTCGGCGCGCGGTCATTTCCATCGCATCTCGGTGCTTCCGGCGGAAGACTCGGTGCTGGGTGTGCTGCAGCAACTGATGCGGCTCGCGCCCGCAGGCGAACGGGGCTACGACCGGAGGATCACGCAATCGGTGCTCGCCTCGTATTCAGGTCTTTCGCGCGAAGTGCTCAACAAGACCATGCGCGATTTCGAGCAGTGTGGGCTGGTGTGCCGCGACAACGACGCGGTGCGTGTCGCCAACGATCGCGACGACTGATTTCGCATAGATTCCACGGCCTTGGCCAAAGGCGTCGCGTCAGGGACGAGGAGGGCGCCTCGTCAACGTCATTTGCTGCAGTCGTCATTGCGAGGGTCGAATGCCGCGCGCCTTGACCACCTCGGCCCATGTGCGTGTTTCCCGGCGCGCATGGTCCGCGAGTGCCTCCGCGCTGCTGCCAACGGGCTCGGCGCCGAGCTTTTCGAGGCGGGCGGCGACTTCTGGCATGGCCGCGACTTTCATCCATGCCTGCGAAAGCGCAAGCACAGTGGGCTTGGGAGTGCCTTGCGGCGCCCAGACGCCATACCAGGCCTCGATCACATGCCCCGGCACGAACTCGCTGACCGTGGGGAGGTCGAGCATGCCGCGCGTACGCCGCGGACCCGTCTGAGCCAAGGCGCGCACCTTACCGGTGGCGAGGAGACCTGGCACCTGCGACGCCGGGCTCATCGACAGCTGAACCTCGTTCGACAGCAGATTGGCGCTGAAGTTGTTGGCATAGTTGACGTGCAGCAGTTCGGCGCCAGTCTGCAGGCTCAGCATCTGCGCACCCAGGTAGGCCGCGGAGCCATATCCGGTGACGCCCATCGCGAGCTTGGAGGGATTCGCCTTGGCATGGCGCAGCAGCTCAGGAAAAGTCGTGACGGGGACCTGGGCATTGATGAGCCAGACGAAGGTGGATTCGGCGAAGCGCGAAATAGGCACGAGGTCCTTCTCGGGATCGTAGGGAAGGTTGGCGACCACGTGCGGGTTCATCGTGATCGTCTGGTTGAACGTGAACAGCAGCGTGTAGCCATCAGGCTTGGCGCGCACGACGCGCTGTACGCCGATGACCCCGCTGGCACCGACCACGTTCTCCACGATCACCGGCTGCCCGAGCACGTCGCCCAGGTACTGGGCGGCGATGCGCCCGAGAATGTCCACGCCCGTGCCGGCCGCAGCCGGCAGGATCAGCCTCACAGGCGCCGAGGGGTAGCGCTCCGTCTGGCCGGCGGCCAGCCCGCTCAAGCCGAGCAGGGACGTCAGTACGAGAGCCCGCAGGCCCTTGCGGCGAGAGTTCATGATGGCCTGCATGTCGGTGGGGCGCTCAGCTCTCGACGATCTTGGTGGCCTGCCAGTGGAGCATCCGCCAGCGGTGACCGTCATTGCGCCAGGCCGTGAAGAACGCGTTGTGCAGCGTCTTGCGCGAGCCGGCGACGTCCACGGTCGTGTGCACGACGCCGTTCAGCAGTGCGACGTCACCGAAGCGACGCACACGCTGGTCCTTCCGCTGCGCATCGACGAAGCGGTACTTTTCGGCGGCGATCGATGCCAGGAAAGCGGTCTTGTCGTCGGTTCTTCCGTTCGCATGGGTATGCAGGTAGGTGTCGTCCAGCATCTGCGACAGTGCCCCGGTGTCTCGCGCATACAGCGCCTGATAGCGTGCCTCGTCCGCCAGCAAGAGATCAGAGGTGGCAAAGGTGCCAGAAGTGGGTTCGGCGGTGTTCATGTGCGCTCAGGGGTGAAGGGGGCCACGGTGTTGGAAAGCCTTCCGACACCTTCGATCTCGATCTCGAACGTGTCTCCGGGCGAGAGCGGCCCGACCCCGCCCGGCGTGCCGGTCATGACGAGGTCGCCGGGCAGCAACGTGATGAACGAACTCAAGTAGGAGATCAGGTCGGCGACGTCGAACAGCAGGTCGGAGGTCTCGCAGTCCTGAACGATCTGGCCATTGAGCCGGCCCGTCATGTGCAGCCGGGTGGGATCCGCCTCGGTGTCGATCCATGGGCCGATCGGCGCGAAGGTGTCGGCGGCCTTTCCCATCGTCATCAGTCCCATGGCCATTTCCTTGCGCTGATAGGTCCGCTCGCTGACATCGTTGCCGCAGGTATAGCCGACTACATGCGCCAGGGCATCCTCACGACGAACCTCCTTCGCCCTGCGTCCGATCACCGCGACCAACTCGGTCTCGTAGTGCACGATCTGGGCGGCCCTTGGGAACACGATCTGTCCCCCATGCGGCAGGAGCGCGGTATCGGGCTTCATGAACACGGGTGGGATCTCGGGCGTGCTACGGCCGGTCTCGGCGATGTGGGAGCGATAGTTGAGGCCGATGCCGAAGACCCGGGGATGTGCGACCGTCGGAACCAGCAGGCTGACCTCGGACAGGGCAACGAAGGCGTCCGTCGGCGTGATGGGTCCTTCGAACGGCGATCCGTTCAGAATGCGAATCTGGTCCGTCCCTTGCAGGATGCCGAAGGCCTTTCGTCGGCCATCGCTGAACTTGAGAATCTTCATGGGTCAATGCTCCGGTTGGATCTTCAGGGTGAGGCGCCGCGCGAGCGCGAGCGCGGCGTTGCAGACAAGGACGATGGCGGTCGCCGCGGCAATGCCATAGAAGACGCCGACAGAATCGCGCACCTGGCGGGCTTGGTCGATGGCATGGCCCACGCCCACCTTGGCCGAGAGAAATTCCGCCACCAGCGCGGCGCTGAGCGCCCACGGCAGTGCCACTTCCAAGCCGGTCAGCACGAAGGGCCACAAGGTCGGCAGGACGATGAACCGCGTCAGCTGCAGCGCGCTGGCGCCGAACACGCGCGCCGTCATGAGCAGTTGGCGATTCACGGTGATCAGGCCGGCGTAGGCGATGGCGAAGACGATGAAGAGCACCGTCAGGACCACCAGCAGAAGTTGAGGGGCCAAGCCCGTGCCGAACCACAGGACCAGCAGCGGCACGAGGCCGAGCTTGGGCACGCTCATGAGGGCCGTGATGAACGGCTGGAGCATGCTGTCGAGGCGCGGCAGCAGCCGCAGCAGGCAGGCCAGGCCAATGCCCAGGACCGTGCCGCCCAGCGTCCCCATGAGTACCAGCCGGCCCGTGGCCCAGAGGTCGCGCAGCAGGCTGCCTGCTGTCAGTTCAGCCCAGAGCCGCTGTGCCACCTGCGCCGGCCCCGGCATCCAGTAGTCGCCCACGACCAGCCCGGCGACTTGCCAGCACGCGAGGAAGATGGCCAGGCCGGCCATCCTCGACGGCCACAGACGGCAGTCGGCGGTCATGGGTGCGGCACCTTGCGAAGGCAGTTGCGGATCGCGTCGTAGTGGGCCGCGAAATCGGGCGCCTTGAAGATCAGCTCGGGGTCGCGCGGACGTGGGATGCGGATGCGCCGCTGAAGCTCGACGCGGCCCGGGGAGCCGGCCAACACCACCACGCGGTCCGCGAGCGCGATCGCCTCGTTGATGTCGTGCGTGACGAACAGGATGGTCTTGCGCCGTATCTCCCACAGCCGCAGCAGGTCGGCCTGCAGCTGCGCACGCGTCTCCGCGTCCAGCGCGCCGAAGGGTTCGTCCATCAGAACCACCGGAGGGTCGTAGACCAGGGTGCGTGCCAACGCCGCGCGTTTGCGCATCCCGCCCGACAGCTGATGCGGGTAGTGGTCGGCCCAGCCTGCCAGGCCGACTTGCTCCAGCAGCTGGCGCGCGTGCTCCAGTTGCGCAGGTGACGGCTTGCCCGACAGCGTGAGCGGAAACAACAGGTTCTGCCATACGGTGCGCCAGGGCAGGAGGTTGTCGTCCTGCGTCACGAAGCCGATCTGCCGATGGCAGCCCGGTTGCGCCTCGTGCCCCGCGCCGGCGACGACCTGATCCTTGAAGACGACCTGTCCCGTACTCGGCGCGAGCGTTTGAGCGATCACGCTGAGCAGCGTGGACTTGCCAGCGCCCGACGCGCCCATGACCGTGACGAACTCGCCTTCCGCCACCGCCAGGTCGATGTCCTTCAGAATCCAGCGTCGTTCCGGCGCACCGGCGTCAGCGAAGGAGACGCCGAGGCTGCGCAATGCCAGCAGCGCCGGGGGATGCAGCGGCAGCGTACCGGCTAGCTGCCGATCGTCGTCGCGCTGTCTTGCGATGGTTCCGATTGCCACTGCAGAAGCCTCTTCTGTGCGAACTCGACGCCCGCGTTGATAAGCAGCACCAGCGACATGACCGTTGCCAGTGCAACGAAGATCAGCGTGGTGTCGAAGTCCATCGCACCGTACTGGGCCAGGTAGCCCAGGCCGCGGTTGGACGAGATGATTTCGCCGACGATCGCACCTGCAACGGCGTACGGGAGGGCCACCCGCAGTCCCCCGAAGACATAGGGAACTACCGACGGCCAGACCACCTGGCGCAGCACTTGGCTCTCGGTGGCGCCGAGCACACGCGCTGTCATGAGCAGGTGTGGGCTGACGGCCTTGACACCCCGCAGCGTGCTGTAGAACACGATGAAGAAGACGGCCGAGGCCACCAGTGCCACCTTGGCGCCGGGCCCGACGCCCAGCCAGAGGATGAACAGCGGGACCAGCGCGGTTTTCGGCAAGGCATAGCCGAGACCGCAGATCGCCAGCACGCCAGCTTCCGCCCGAGGGTGCCGACGCAGCAGCATCGCGAGCAGGCACGCCGGCACGGTACCCAGCGCGAAGCCGCCGAGCGCCTCGCCCACGGTGAAGCGGGCGTGAAACCACAGATCGCCCGTCGAGACCATGTCGTACCCGCGTTCGAGCACCAGCAGGGGCGAACTGATCCAGTAGGGATCCCAGGTCTGTGCGGCAAGCTGCCAGGCCGCCAGCAGTGCCGCACCCAGCAGCGTGCGATCGATCCAAGGATGGCGCATGGTTCGGACCGACTACTGCTTCTTGGCGGCCGCGACGTATTCATCGCTGTACAGGCCCTTGACCAGGGTCTTGAGCGCGCCCTTGTCGTCGGCCGGACCGAACATCGTGTCGACCGTGTGGCTGAACGACTGCGCCATCGGCATTGGGCGCGGCGGCGCGTTGCGGCGGAACGTCTCAAAGGCGTCCTGTAGCAACGCGGGGTCCATCTTGTCGAATCGCCTGGACAGCACCGCCAGTGCCTGCCCGGGCTCGTTCGCCAGCAGCGCCATTGCCCGCGCCAGTGCCGCGACGACGGCCTTGCAGGTGCCGGGCGCGGTGGTGCAGTAGCCGTCGCGTGCCACCAGCACGTTGTACGCCGTGGGGTCCAGGTCGGGGAGGTCGCCCCGCGGTCCACTGATCCACAGCTGAGCGCCGCGCCGGACCGACTCGAGCGTGAACGGGCTGGAGAAAACGAACCCGTCGATCTCCTTGCGCTGCAGGGCGGCATCCATCCCGGTGGGCGCCATGAAGACGAGCCGGACGTCCCGGTCGGCGTCCAAGCCTCCCTGACGGGCGGCATAGCGAAGGAAGGCGTGCGGCAGGCCGTTGGCTGCATCGACCGCCAGCGTCAGGCCCTTGAGCGCCTTGGCACGCTCCGTGGGCGTGCGTGCGCCGGCCAGTTTCTCGGCCGTGCTCGCACCGAGCACGATCTCGGTGGTGGCTTTTTCCTGCAGGCCCGCGATCGCCAGGGTTTTCTGGCCGCGTTGTGCGGCGCGGACCTGGATCAGGCCAGCAAGGGTCGTGAAGTCGGCGCTGCCGCCTATGAGCGCGTTGAGGGCGGTCGGACCCGCCAGCAATCCGAGCTCGACGTCCACGCCTGCTTCCTTGAAGTACCCAGCGTCCTGGGCAATGTAGACCGGTGCGAACAGCACCGACACGGCCGGCAGGATCATGGTCGTCCTGGCCTGTTGCGCGGTGGCGGGCGCCGCACAACAGGCGAGGGCCAGCAGGCTACAGCCTGCCATTCGCCTGATCACAGGTTTCAGCATCTCTTTGTCTCCATGTTGGTCGGGACCTACTTACACACTGTCAGGACGGCGCATCAACTCCACTTCCGGTACGCCTGCGCGCAGCTTGGCGAGCATCTCTTCGGCGTCGAACTCGATGCCGATCGGATTGCGGCTGAAGGCCTCGCTGCGCATCCACGCATTGGTGGCTTCGGCGTCGGGAAAGCTGTCGACCTGCAGCTCGATCTGGTTGCCGTCCGGATCGAGGTAGTACAGCGACACGGTCGGCCCGTGATTGATCGTGCGGTGCGGCTCGATGCCGAGGCCCTGCAGCCGCTTGTAGGTGCCCAACAGGTCGCCGAGCGACCCGTAGGCGAAGGCCGTATGGAAGTAGCCCTCCGTGACCTGCTGCGGTCGCTGCGGATAGTCGTCCAGGGCCAGCAACGCGATGCGGTGGTGCTCGTCGTCGTAGGTCAGGAAGGCGACCTTGCCGGAGCCGTAGGCCACGTGTGCGCCCAGCACCTTGCAATACCACTGCGTCATCGCTTGCAGGCGATTGGTGCGAAGCGCGATGTGCGCCATTCGGCGCGGCGACGGGGAAGGCTGCAGAAGACTCATGGCGGTTTCCTTTGTCCTTGGAGGTCAGGACGCCAGGGGCAGTGGCGTGCCCAGGCGCTGGCTGTTGCCGACCACGGAGGCAAGCACATTGCGCAAGACGTCGTGGGGGGACTCGTGACCTCCGCAGGAGCGCCACATGACGTGCCCGTCGGGACGCACCAGCACGGCGCCGTCGGCGCTAATGCCGTACAGGTCCTGGAAGGCGCCCAGGTTGTCGATCAGGTCGCCCTGCGCCCCGACCACGAAGGCCTGCGCCGTCAGGCCCGCTTCGGAGGCGATCTGGCGGAAGGCAGCCCGCCACCGCTGGCCGAGACGGCCCGCGAGCAGCGTGAAATTCAGATCCTTGAACAGGTCGATCGTGGAGAGGTCGCTGCCTTGCGGGCGACGCAGCCAGCAGTGCGGGGCACGTGCGCCCGGCATGGCTGACGGGCGGTAGCTGTGGACCTCGGTCGGTGCGGCCACGCTGCCGTCATCGAAGACGAGCGTCGAGCGGTAGCTGTAGCCGTAGGTCTGGCCGGGATAGTCGAAGTGCTCGCGCTGCGCGGGGATCGCCTCTCGCATGCGAGCGATGTCGTCCTCCCGGAAATCCTCGTGCGTCTTGAGAATGCCGCCCAGGCCACTGGCCTCCATGTTCCTGGCGTTGCGCACGCTCTGCTCGACATTGAAGCGAATGACGGGCAGCCGTTCTTCGCCGTAGGTGTCAAGCAGTGCATCAAGGGCCACGCCGTTGACCACCAGGGCCAGCTTCCAGCACAGGTTGTGCACGTCGCCGATGGCCGTGTTCATGCCCTGGCCCCCGGTGGGGGGCAGCGGATGGGCGGCGTCGCCGGCCAGGAACACGCGCCCGGCGCGAAGCGACTCGGCCACACGCGCCTGCATGCGCCACACACGAACGTCGCGCACGCTCAGGTCGAGGTCGGCAGCGCCGACGGCGGCCTTCACAATCTGCGCGCAACGCTCGGGGGTGAAGTCCTCCGGGGCGCTCTTCGCGGGGTCGTAGCAGAAGTTGTAGGTCCAGCGGCGACGCCCGTCCAGGGCAATCAGCACGCCGACGGTCCGGGGGTTGTAGATCCACCAGAGCAGGTTGGGACGCTGCGCCACCCACCGCCAGAGATCGGCCTCGAAGTAGACGCCGATCTGATCGCCTAGCACGCCGGCGCCGCTCATGCCGATGCCGAGTTGTTCGCGCAGCGCACCGCGGGCGCCGTCGGCGGCAATGGCGTACCGCGCGTGCACCTGCCGGCGTTCGCCGTCGGGCATTTCGACGGTGACGTGCACGCCGTGCGCATCCTGGCCGAGCGCGTCCACGCGCGTGCCGAAACGCAGTGTCACCGAAGGCAGGCCCTGCGCGCCGCGCAGCAGTTCAGGCTCGAAGGCATCCTGGGGGCAGGAGGTCTTGGCGCTCGGGCCGTGCGTCTCGGCGAGCCGGTTGCGCAGCGGATCCGCGAAGGTACGGATCTCCCCGATGAGCTCGCCGACCAGGGAGCGCACGAACGCGATGCCTTGGTTGCGATCGTGAGGAATTCCCCGAGAGCGCACCGCTTCCTCCAGACCCCAGGTCCGCAGGATTTCCATGGTCCGCGCGCTCACCACGTGGCCGCGTGGATGAAACGAGGTGGAAGGATGCTTCTCGACCAGCAAGGTCTTGACGCCGCAGCGCCCCAGCGCGATGGCTGCGGCCAAGCCGCAGGGGCCACCGCCCACGACGAGCACGTCGAAGCGCTCTGAGCCGGTAGGTGATGCATCTGAAATCATCTGGATTCGAATTACATTGACTGACTGTCAATCAGTTTAGGAGACTGTCATATCTCTGGTCTTGTGGTTTTCCCGGGGGCGGTGGCGGTTTGGCCGCCAGACACGGGGATATGATTTCTTGCATGAACGAACCCCTTGATTCGCCGGGACCGCGGTCTGCGCGGCCGGGCGCGGCAAAGCCACCCACCGGCAAGCAGCGAGTGCTCGCGGCCGCCGAACGACTGTTCGCCAGCCGGGGGTTTCTGGACGTGCCGGCGTCGGAGATCGCGCGGGAAGCCGGTGTGGCTCACGGGCTTCTGTTCCATCACTTCGGTTCGATGGAAGAGCTCTATGCCGAGGTCAGCCGCGCAGCTGCGGCGCGAATGGACGAGGCACAGCTGACATCGTTTCGCGGTGACACCGCGCGCCAGCGGATCACATCGTTCCTGCGCGCGCACATGCGTGCCGTCAAGCAGAGGGAGGGGGATGCGATCTTTCGGGCTCGCTCGTCCAATGCGGCGCTCAGCAACTCCATCGCGAAGATTTGGGAAGAATCACGCGGCAAAGCCATCGATCAGGTGATGGCTGTGCTGGGCATTGCCCGGCCGACCAAACGCATGCGGGTGTCCCTGCGCGCCTGGATAGGCTTTCATGACCAGCTGGTGCTTGGCTGGCTTGCCGACAAGGCACTCAGCGAGACCGAGGTGATCGAGTGGACCATTCGACTGCTTGAACACTTGGCGGAGGATGTGCTGGGTGTGTCGATCGATCACCCAGTCGCCTCCGCGTGAAAGTGCAGCAAGGTGATCGGGATATCCGGCCTGCTGCACTGTCGATGAAAGTACTGGCCGATCCGCCGCAAGCCACCTTCGCCTCGAGGGTCGAAGTCGCCGGCACAGAAGGAGAGAAAAGGGCTGCCGTCAGCAACGGTCTTGGGCCAGATCACGACCTCGTTCTTTACTGGGATGCCAATCCGGACGCTGGCCCCGGTGAACGGCTGCACCACCCCGATGGGGATGTCAGCGTCAGCAGCGCCAGGGGAGACCGCCGCGATAGCGGCGAACTTCAACCAAAATGTGCACCGCGGGGCCCGCGGCCTTAGCGATTCCCCGAGGCGCCAGCTATGACTGGCAGCGCAATATCCTGCTGGTACAGCGCAAGCCGGAACCCTGAGGAACGGCGCACCTTCGTGGACATGCCTGAAGCGCCGCAGCTGTTGCACCGCGATCGGCTGCACCAGGTCGCCGGCGACCACTCGCTGGCGATCTTGTTGATGGCCGGGTTGGATGCAGTGATCGCGGCGGTCGAGTTGGAGAGCCGCCCGTCGTCCGGGCACGTCAGCGTGGAGCATGTCGTCAGCGCCCTGGATCGGCTCAGGGCCCATCGACGGCGCCACTGAGCGTTCGGACGGTGTTGCAGGAAGAGCGGGCCCCGCTGGCCGACACGAGACGCTACGACGGCAATCGTACTTCTTGCACCACAAGTTGCTCGAGCTTGGCATCACTCTTGGCCTTTGTGAATACCGCTTGGCTCAATTGGCTTAGCAGCCTAGAACTCGTCGATGAATCGGCGAGCTGTTGCTCTTGCATCTACAGCTAGCGGAACGGGCGACAGCGATTCGTACTTCGCTCGTCCTCTGCGCACGCGGTCACGCCACTGCTTCCTCGCATGTGTCGAGGTACTCACCATCGAATGAATTGATCGCGATCAGATATATGGGGCGCCGCTTGTATTTGTCGACGGACGCCCTCCAGCAGCTTGTGCAGAGGTGGGCATCCCTAGCGCCCGCACCACCTGCGCCCCAGTGAGCGCCCATAGCGCAAGCAAGGCGGCGGTGCGCAACCTCGCGATATCGAGTACCTAGACGAATTTGCGAAAGTTTCCCATAATGTTTTTCAAATAGGACGCCCTTCCTCTTCCTTGCAGATATCAACACGCACCATGTCGAGCGTCGCCATCGTGGATTTCACTGTGCCCAAGGATGTCGACAACGTCCCTAGACCCGTTGTTGCTCTGAGTGCCACTTCGGTGACGCAGGGCTGGGAAAACGCGAGGCATCAGCACCGCAAGGCTCAACTGATCTACTCCGTGCGCGGCATCCTCAACTGCGAGATCGAAGACGGCGTTTGGATCGTTCCGCCGCAGTGCGCCATATGGATACCGGGAGACTTGCCGCACGCGGCCCGAGGGTCGGGTGAAACGGAATGCTATTGCCTCTTCGTCGAGCCGGATGCCGCGCCAGACCTTCCGAAAACCTGCTGCACGATTTCTGTATCGCCGTTGCTACGCGAGTTGCTGCTGAAGGTGGCCGGTTTTGCTGAGCTATACGCGCTGGGGGGGCGGGAAGACCGGCTGATCGCCGCGTTGCTCGATGAGTTGGCGGCAGCGCCGGTGGAAGATCTGCATCTGCCAATGCCGCGCGACCCCCGATTGCGTCGCCTCGCGGAAATGATGCTGGCCGATCCCACGGACAAGACTTCGAAGGCCGATTGGGCTGTGCGCATTGGCATGAGCGAGCGAAGCATGAGCCGTCTTCTGCTGCACGAAATTGGAATGAGCTTCGGGCGCTGGCGTCGGCAGCTTCATGTGATCCTTGCGCTTCAACGTTTGACCAAGGGTGAGAACGTGCAAACGGTGGCGTTGGAGCTCGGGTACGAAAACGCCAGCGGATTCGTGACGATGTTCCGCAAGGCGGTGGGCAAGCCTCCAGCACGATACCTCTCGGATCGCATGAGCGGCGCCGAGCTTGCGTCCGTGCCCGGCATCATGCTTCCTGATGAAATCTCATCCTGACCGGATCAGGCTGACTTGGCCCGGGACGACCGCCTAACCTCCATCGCATGCGATCCCGCCTTGCGGAGTTACCGACATTTCGCACACGTCGTGGTGATCGTGAAGATTGAACCTTCGTCGACAGCGAAGCCCTCGCCGAATGCCCGTGATCGCAGGTGTTCACGTAGCGCCAGGTCTTCAATGAAAACCAGCCGTTCGCCACATTGGCATCGCAGTGTGTCGGACTGGTCGTTTAGCGCCTCTGGTTTGATTGCGTAGAACGCGCGCCTGCGCGCGCCCTCCGTGCGGACCAACAATCCAGCAGTCCATAAATCATGCAGTGCCCGGTAGATCGATCCTGCCGAGAGCCTGTCGAATTGCGTGCTGAGGATGCGATACATCCGGCTGGCGTCCAGACAGCTCGGGGCGACTTTCTCCAATGTGCTCAACACGCTGGCACGAGCCTTCGTCGGTCGCAGCCCCTTCGCCGTCAAACGTCTTTCCTGAGACGAGGTCGGCGATCCGGCCTCCGCACGGGCTGCCGCAAAGTGCTTGATCTTGTGCTTGCCTGATGGCGGCTTCTTGCTGCCGAATGACGCAATCAAGTCGACGATCGGAGGTGAGTGATCGTAGGGCTCCATCTATTGTTCCTTCGCTATGGCAGACATCGGTCGTTTTTCGCGACGCGAAAGCGGCGTGGCTCATGGCTAGCTCGGTCCCGGCGAGATGGTGGAGGCACCACCTCGCCGGTTCCCCTCGAAGCTAACGCGCCGCGGCCAGTTCCCATCCGCCACCAAGCGCCTTGAACACGCCGACCCGTGCGGACCCTACGCGCTGGTCGGCGGCGGCCAACTGCGATCTTGCGTCGATCAAAGTGCCCTGTGCCACGATCACGTCAAGGTAGCTGATCGATCCGGCGCGGTAGCGCTGATCTGCCAACTGGAAGGCCCGATCAGCCCGGTCACGAGCTTCGATCAGCGCCTGACGCTGCTGCATGGCGGCACCGTAAGTGCTCAAGGATTGCTCGGACTCCTTCAGCGCATTCAGCACTGCGCCATCGAAAGTGGCCAACGACGCAGCGGCTTGCGCCTTGGCCTGCGCGACACGGCTGCGTGCGACCATCGTGTTGGGGAAGCTCCAGGAGATCAACGGCCCTAAAGAGAACGACAAGGTGCGATTGCCTTTCAGATAGTCGTTGCGCAGGTAATTTCCCGACGCGCCCAGTGTGACGCGCGGATAGAGATCAGCCACGGCCACGCCAATGCGTGCGGTATCGGCGGCCAACCGGCGCTCGGCCTGGCGCACGTCCGGGCGGCGACGCAGCAGTGCAGTGCCATCGCCGATCGGCAGTGCTTGCGCGATCTCGGGCGCCTTTGTACAGGTGCGCGCGGATTCGGGCACTTGCGAGGGCGCGCGGCCGGTCAGCGCGGCCAGTTCGAACAACGCGGCATCTCGCTGCCCCTGTAAAGGCGACAAGTTGGACTGGGCCCGGGCCAGCGCGACGCCGGCCCGCTCCACGTCCAGATGCGACGCCGAGCCGGCGTGTTCCTGTCGGTTGACCAGATCCAGGCTGCGCCGAGCCAGCTCAATGGACGAGCGCGCGACATCGATGGATTCGCCATAGGTGCAGGCGTCTATATAAGCCCTCGTCGTCTCGGCGACGACGACGACCTTGGCTGCCTCATGGGCGGCGGCGACCGCATCGGTATCGCTGCGTGCGGCCTCGATGTCGCGCTTGACTCGGCCGAACAGGTCGACTTCGTAAGCGATTTCGAGCCCGCCGCTGTAGCTCCATTGCGTCGGCGCCCGATCGGTTCCAGTCCATGTTGTCTGGTCGCGGCCGTAGCCCACGCCGGCGGACACGTTGGTTGAGGGGAACAGGCCGCCTCGCGCTTCCGTGTAGATGGCCCGTGCACGGTCGAGGTTGGCCAGCGTCACGCGCAGACTGGTATTCGCCGACAAAGCGTCCTGCACCAGATTGCCGAGCGCCGCGTCGTTGTATAGCTTCCACCAGTCCGGCTGCGGCGATGCAGCGGCGTTCGTATCCGCTGGCTGGCTGACGAAGGAGCCCGCCGCGGTCAGCCGCGTGGCTGGAGGGTGATAGTCAGGGCCGCTGGCGCAGCCTGTGTTGACCGCGGTAGCGACGACCGCCATCAAGGCCACGCGGCCAAGGAGAAACGTGGGTGCACGCGAAGCAGCAGGCACGGGAAGGATCGGTTCAGAACGCGACATTGGGAGCCTCCGCAGTAGCGAGTTCGCGAGCGCGGGGACTTTCCGCCGCTGCACGGTGGTCCTTTGCGATGAAGCTGTAGATGGTGGGCAACACGAACAGCGTAAAGAAGGTGCCGACCAACATGCCCATCACCACCACGATGCCGATCGAGAAGCGGCTGGCCGAACCCGCGCCGTCTGCGAACAGCAAGGGCACCAGACCTGCGACCATCGCCGCCGTTGTCATCAGTACGGGACGCATGCGCACCGCCGCAGCCTTCTCGATCGCCTCCACGCGGCTCAGGTTTTCGTGGTGCTGGATATGGTTCGCAAATGTGACCATCAGAATGCCGTGCTTTGAAATCAACCCGATCAGCGTGACCAGTCCGATCTGGGTGTAGATGTTGAGCGTCGCATAACCCAGCCACAGGGGGACCAGTGCGCCGCAGACCGCCAGCGGCACCGTCACAAGGATCACCAGCGGATCACGCAGGCTTTCGAACTGGGCCGCGAGCACCAGGAAGATGACCACCAGTGCGAAGCAGAACGACACCAGCAGGCGGTTGCCTTCCTGCACAAATTGGCGGCTGTCGCTGAGCCAATCCACGCTGGTGCCAGGTGGCAACGGCTGCGATTGCAGGAACGCAATCGCTTCGCCCATGCTCACGCCCGGTGCCGGCAGCATTTCCAGCGTGGCCGAATTCATCTGCCCGAACTGGGTGAGTTGGTTGGCTTGCGGACGCATCTCGACGTGGGTGACGGTCGATAGCGGCACCAGCGCGCCGGAAGTCGCCTTGACGTAGAAGCGCCCGAGGTCGTCCGGCGTCATGCGTTCGATACCTCGCACCTGTGGGATGACGTCGTAAGAGCGGTCGTGGAAGTTAAAGCGGTTGACGTAGTTTTCGCCGACAAGCACGGCCAGGGTATCGGCGATCGATTGCATGGTCACGCCCATTTCACTGGCCTTCGCATTGTCGATCGTGATGTGCGCCTGTGGGCTGTCGTACGACAGGTCGTTCTGCACATAGAGGAACAGGCCGCTGGCATAGGCCGCGGTCTTGATCTTCTCGCCGGTCTCGTAGAGCGTCTTGAAGCCGTCGGGCGAGCGCAGCACCATCTGCACCGGCAGGCCGCCACTGGAACCCGGCAGCGGCGGCAACTGCACGGCTGTCAGAGTCTCGCCGTCGATGGCGCCGCCGGCGGCCTGGATCTGGCCCTGTATTTCGGCGGCCGAGCGCTTGCGCTGTGACCAGTCCTTCAGGATCGCACCGCCAATCATCATGTTCTGGCCCCCGGCGTAGTCGCCGATGTTCATGAAGCTGCTATCGAACTCCGGGATCGACTCGAATAGCTTTTCAATCTGTTGGGCGTAGCGTGCGGTGTAGCTCACGCCGGCATACTGCGGCGCCTTGGTAACGACGATGATCGCGCCCTGGTCTTCGGTGGGCGCCAGTTCGTGGCGAGTGCCGGTGAACAACACCACGATCGCCGCCAACACCACCGCGCCGACCAGCAAGACCGCGCCGCGGGCTGCCAGGGTGTGGGCCAGCATGCGTCCATAGAATGCCGTCAGAGCACACATGTAGTGTTCGAGACGCTTCGCCAGCCGTCCCTCGCCTTGCTTGGAACTGAGCAGCATCGAACTCATCACCGGCGAGAGCGTCAGCGCGACGACGCCCGAGACGATCACCGAGCCGGCCAGCGTGAAAGCAAATTCCTTGAACAGCGCGCCGGTCAGCCCGCCCATCATGCCGATGGGCGCATAGACCGCCGCCAGCGTGATCGTCATCGCGATCACTGGTCCGACGATTTCGCGCGCGCCGAGCAATGCTGCGCGCACGGGAGTCAGTCCTTCCTCGATGTGGCGATGGATGTTCTCCACGACGACGATCGCATCGTCCACCACGAGGCCGATCGCCAGCACCATTGCCAGCAGTGTCAGCAGATTGATCGAGAAGCCGCAGGCGAGCATCAGTGCCGCCGTTCCTATAAGCGACAGTGGAATGGTGACCACCGGAATGATGACCGCCCGGAAGGTCCCGAGGAACAGGAAGATCACCACGATCACGATCGCGACAGCCTCGATCAGCGTGTGCTTCACTTCATCAATCGAGGCATTGACGAATCGTGCGACGTCGTAGTTCGGAGCGACGGTGAGCCCCGGAGGCGCCATCGCTCGGATCTTGGGCAGCAGTTCGTTGGCCTGTTTGACGATCTCTAATGGATTGCCGTCGGGAGTGGGTTGGATGGCAACGAAGATCGCAGGCACGCCCGTGGCAAACGACAGGTTGTTGTAGTTCTGACCACCGACTTCCATCGTGGCGACATCAGAGAGCCGCACCACGCCGCCGCCAGGGCTGGACTTGACGACCATCTGGCGGAAGTCCTCCACACCACGCAGGTCGGTAGCCGCACTGATGTTGGTGACAGTCAATGAACTCTTGAGCTGGCCTGGAGCGGCTTGCACATTGTTGGCACGCAGCGCGGCCGAAATCTCGCCTGCCGACAGCCCGTGAGCGGCAAGCCTTACCGGGTCGATCCAGATGCGCATGGCCAGCGACTGGCCTCCAAAGACGTCGGCCGAGGCCACCCCGGGAATGCTGGTGAAAAGCGGTTGCGCCACCCGTGATGCGAAATCCGTCACCTGCGGGATCGAAAGGGTCTTGCTGTAGAAGGCAACGTACTGCACCGCAGTGCCGCCTTCGGTGGACTTGCTGATGACCGGATCGGTGACGCCCGCCGGCAACTGATACTTGACCTGCTGCACCTTGGCGAGGACCTCCGTCATCGTTCGATCGGCGTTGGCGTTGAGTACCAGGCGCGCCTTGATCTCGCTTGTGCCCTGTCTGGTGGTCGAAGTGAGGTATTCGATGCCGCTGGCCGTGGCGATGGACTGTGCGATTGGCGTGGTGACGAAACCCTGCATCACGTCCTGCGTCGCCCCCGGAAGCGTGGTGTTGACAGTGATGGTGGCGTTTTCCAGATAGGGGTACTGCCGTACGGGTAGTAGGAACAGCGCGGTGGCCCCGATCAGCAGGATCAACAGGCTGACGACCAGTGCCAGGATGGGGCGGCGGATGAAGATGTCGGTGAAATGCATGGCGACGTCCTCTACCGTGCGTTAGCGGCGGGAGTGGCAGCCGGAGCTGCACGCGGCGTTGCGGCAGCCACCTCC
This sequence comes from Variovorax sp. 22077, assembly GCF_052044195.1. Lineage (NCBI taxonomy): Bacteria > Pseudomonadati > Pseudomonadota > Betaproteobacteria > Burkholderiales > Comamonadaceae > Variovorax > Variovorax sp. 22077. Next base: position 50,024 of record NZ_JBQEQC010000026.1, on the reverse strand, counting down.
GCGTTGATCTTCACCGTCGCACCGGGCGGCAACCGATTTTGGCCGGCCATCACCACAATGTCGCCAGCCTTGACGCCTTGGCTCACGACGACTTCTTCGCCTAGCCGGCGACCCGCAATGACAGGCACGGCGACCGCCTTGCCGATTCCCTGCGCGTCAACATCTTGCACGAGCACCACGCTGTCGCCGGAAGCGGACGTCTGGATGGCGGTCAACGGCAGCACGATGCCGTCGGCCGTGGCTGGCAGGCTCAGCCGCGCCGTCGCGTACATCCCGGATTTCAGGAGTCGGTCGGCGTTGGGCAACAGCGCCTGCACGGCCACATTGCGGGTTTCGTCATTGATGCGTGGTTCGATGCTGCTGATCCTGCCGGTGAACACCTTGCCAGGCGCGGCGTCCACTGTGACCTGCACCGAGGCGCCCGAAGGCAGTTTGGGCAAGTCCTGCTGAGGAAGCGTGAAGTTCACGTAGAGTGGGTCGAGCTGGGTCAGGGTGGCGATCACATCGCCGGCGTTGAGGTACTGTCCGGGATTGATGCGTCGGAGGCCGATCTGGCCAGAGAACGGCGCACGTATGCTTTTCTGCTGGATCCGTGCGTCCAACTGTCGGACTGCCGCCGCCGCCTGGGCGGCCTCTGCCTTGCGTTGTTCGAGCAATTCGCGCGGCTCGGCGCCGGTAGGTGCCAGTTCCTGAGAGCGCCGTAGTTGAGCTTGGGCGAATTCGGCCTTGGCCACCGCAGCGGCACGATCCGCCTGTTCGGGAGCGTCGTATAGCTGCACCAGGACCGTGCCCTCCTTGACAGTCTGGCCGGCATCGAAATGGATGGAGGTCACGCGGCCCGACGTGTCGGGAGCCAGCAGCACCTCCCGCACGGCCTGCAAACTGCCGACGGCCTGCAACTCATCGGCCACGCTGCGAGTTTGGGCGCGGATCGTCGAAACCGGCAGCGGCGGCGTGGTGTGGAGTTCAGCACCACCGCCGCGAGTGGTGCGCCATGCATAGAGCAGGCCGAAGACCACGACAAGTCCGACGACGCTTATGGCAACGGGTTTGGCCCGAAAAATGGTGGCGGTACTCATGCGTTTCTCTCAACGACTACCCGTGTCAGGGAGGCGCCCGACTGGCTGCGCAGAGTCCGCATACAACGGCAAAAGGGGGACATAAGGGCTTCCTCGATAAGAACAAAGCGTTTGTTCGGCCGGCCGTGGACGCGGAGCTGAGCCATGGCAAACCACGATCGGCAGCAGCGTAACCATGCCTATTGGATGCTTCATTGCGAAATCAGGTCAGAATATTTTTCATTACGGCCATTCCGTAGGGAGTCATCGCACTTGGCCTAAGTGAATAACAATCTGGCCCAGTTTCGCCATCGATCCTTTTGTCTTCATCGTTAAATACGGCATCTAAATGCAAATGAGTCTTGTTGATGTCCGTTTTCAGAACTGCTGGAAAGCCCCGTTGGCCAGTCGATGTGCGCACAGAGGGCGCCGCCCATCCTCATCTGAATGTGCTTTGCAAGCCCGCCCAGAGGAGCTCGCCCCGCACCGTGCTGGGCTCGGCAGTCGCGGCGGCGGTTTTTATTAGCGCGCAGGGCGCATCCGCCGCTGAGCCAGGGCAAATCCAAACCAAGGCGGGGGGAACGTCTCAGGATGAGGCTGCCTTGCCGGCCATTACCGTGACGGGCCGCATGGATGCGGCGACGACCGAAGGTACTGGCTCCTACACCACGGGCGAAACCGCAGCGGCGACGCACCTGCCGCTGTCCCTGCAGGAGACCCCGCAGGCGGTGACGGTGATCACGCGCCAGCGCATGGACGATCAGCAGTTGAATTCCGTGCAGGGCGTGCTGGAGAACACTACAGGCGTTTCGGCGTATCAGTCCGACAGCGAACGAACGAGTTTCTACTCACGCGGTTTCTTGATCAACAACGTTCAGTACGACGGCATACTTACCGACGTCGGCAACATCGTCAACGGAAGCGGCATCGGTTCCGTAGATACCGCGTTCTACGATCGTGTCGAGGTAGTGCGCGGCGGCGCTGGTTTGCTGACCGGCACTGGTAATCCCTCGGCCGCAATCAACCTGGTGCGCAAACGACCGACCCGTGACTTCTCGGCGTCTGCCTCGATCGGTGCAGGGAGTTGGGACACCTACCGGGGCATGGCAGACATCTCCACGCCGTTGACCGGGGACGGCCGCATCCGCGCGCGCATGGTAGGAACTTACCAGGACGGGCACTCGTACGTCGACGGCTACAAGCCGCAGAGAAAGTCTTTCTACGGCATCGTCGAGGCAGATCTGACGCCAGACACGACGGTGAGCCTAGGCTATGACTACCAGGACATCACGCCGAAGGGCTCCACCTGGGGAGGGTTGCCGCTATGGTTCAGCGACGGCACGCAGGCGGAATACTCGCGCTCCAGGAACTACGCGCAGGACTGGAGCCATTGGAACAACACCCTCAAGACGGCGTTCGCGGAGATCGAGCACCGCTTCGACAACGGCTGGAAACTCCGAGCCGTCGCCAACCAATACCGTACTGGATACGATGCCGAACTGCTCGGCCTGATCGGCCGCCCCGATCGCGCCACGGGACTGGGCTCCTACCCTTACGGTGCTTATCCGGTAGCGCTGGCATCCGAAGGTCGCAGCCGTCAAAACACCTTCGATGTGATGGCGAGCGGTTCGTTCGAACTGCTTGGCCGTCAGCATGACTTGGTGGTAGGGGCGACGAGTTCGCGCCGCACGGTTAGCCAAGAGGATATCGCTCCGTTCTATCCAGGCTTTGCGCCTGTGAATGTCTATGAACTGAGCCCAGCCTTTCCCCGCCCCAACTTCGACGCCATGGCTTCGATACCGACCCGCACACGAATCAAGCAGAGCGGTGTCTTTGGCGCAGCCCGGTTCTCGCTGGCAGAGCCTCTGAAACTCGTCGTCGGCGGCCGCTTCAGCAACTACGAAATCGACGACGACGTCGGTGGCTCGTCGTTGCACTACAAAAAAAGCGGTGAATTCACTCCGTATGCGGGCCTGATCTACGACATCGACAAGACCTATTCGGCCTATGTGAGCTACACAGGCATATTCAATCCGCAAACTGACTATCGGGACAGCAAGGGCAACGTGCTCACGCCGTCGAAGGGAAAAACCAAGGAAATCGGCCTCAAGGGCGCGTACATGGACGGGCGTCTGAATGCGTCGGTTGCTTTGTTCGAGACCGAGCTGGACAACGCGGCGCAGATGATTGCAGGCACCTATACGCCGGGAGGCGCCCAAGCCTATAGAGGTGCTGATGGAACGAAGTCGCGCGGAATCGAACTGGACTTGCAGGGCGAGCTGGCGCGTGGCTGGAACATCTACGCAGGCATCACCCATTTCACTGCGCAAGATGGCAATGGCGTCCGCTTGAATTCGCAAATACCTCGGACCACGGTCCAGCTTTTCACTATCTACCAGCTGCCCGGCGAATGGAGCAAGTTGACGCTAGGCGGAGGCGTCCGGTGGCAAAGCCGCTTCTACCAGGCGCCCAACACGGGAACCAGTTCGCTCGGCGGAGAACAGGGATCCTATGCCTTGGTGTCGCTCGTGGCGCGTTACGCCCTCACCGAAAAGATGAACGTCGCCGTCAACATCAACAACGTGTTCGACAAGAAATACGCGCTACAGAAGGGCGATTTCGACACCGTGAGTTATGGCGCACCGCGCAACGTGATGGTGACGCTGAACTACAGGTACTGATTTGTTCGCAGCCGATGCTTCAGGCCGTGGGATCGCAGACACACAGTCATTGATGATCGAGAAAGCTCCGATGCTCCTTCAATCCCCCCTACGCCACGACCAGGACTTGGCCACGAACAATCCGAACAAGATCGCCTTGTGCTGGTTGACGACAGCCGCTGGTGCCGTGCTTTTTGTCGCCTTCCAGTTGTTCTTTTACGTGAACGACTTCGTGAGAGCACAGGGAGCGCAACCGGAGATCACGTTCGAGCCAGGAGTACTGTGGGTGTTTCCCGCGATCTATGGCTGTTGGATCGTCACGGTGCTTCTCTCGCTGATCGGAACCCGTAAGGCCCAGTGGGCTGCGCTGGTCCTCGGCAGCCTGCTCGTCGTCCTGAATACCCTCGGTGGAATCTCCGACGGATTGCGCGACGGTTGGCACATTGCCTTTTCGGCAGTGTTCTTCATTACGTTGCCCGGTGTCTCCGCGATCGTGGTCACCTGGCGTCGCATTAAGAGCAAAGGAAACAGCAATGTCGATGAACAGTTCTGACTTCCCCTTGGTCTGGATGAGCCTTACCCAAGAAGTCGGTTATGACCACCAGAAGGACTTCGACGAATTCGAAGCAAATTTGCAGCGCGGAGAGCCATTCGTTATCTTGACCGACACCGTGCCTGCCGAAGACCACGAGCACTCGCCGGAACAAAAGAAGCGTACCGCGCTCTGGATGAAAAAGCACAAGGCCGAATTGCGCAGGTTGGTTCTGGCAATGATCCTGGTCGAACCCAATTCGGCAAAACGTCTTGGATTGAAGGCATTTGCGGTGCTTTTTGCCAAGTTCTGGGGCCACCCTCTACTTCTTGCTACTTCACGTGAGCATGCGATAGAGATGGCGAGAGAACTGCTCTCAAAGGGCGGAAACTCATCCCACTGATGACCCGCGACGCGTCCGATTTGCCAGAAAACTCTGTTGCGTCGCACCGTTGCAGCGATGTCCTGCCCTGACCGTTCCTCGTCGGTACCAGGGTGAACCCCGTGCCGTCATCGCGCACCGCAGAGCGTCCACTGTCTACACGACACTACGTCGATACACGCCAGCATGCGCTGCCGACGTCAGCGGCCATCCCTGTGGGCGCATCTTAGAGATTGGCTCATTGTTTTCGAGGTTTCGAAGTTCGCGGAATGTCACATGGACCCGCAGGGCACCCGTATCGCAAGTGCACGGTGAAGTTGTCTTGATTCCCTGAGAGTCGTCAAGCAGCGCGTCCGCGATGACTTATGTGGACGCGTGCCGGCGTCCGGATGCTTCTGCCGCGGCAATCGCGAGGCTTTACAAGCTGAACGCGGACGTGGTGCACCAGGCGGCACCCGCCTCTTTCTCTTGCATCGATATAATGAGAACAATTCTCATTTTTGGGTAAGCCATGTCATGGTGATCGCTCCATGCCCATCGCACTCTCATCCTCTGAAACAGCTGAGCACAACGGCCTAGAGCAGCTCTACCGCGATCACCACGGGTGGCTGCAGTCATTGCTGCAGCGCAAGCTGGGCGATGTCCAGCATGCGGCAGATCTGGCGCAGGATGCGTTCATGGCATTCATGCGCCCTCGTACAGCCACGGTGGCGCCAGGGGGCCTGCGCGAGCCCAGGGCCTATCTGCGTGCAGTGGCGCATGGGTTGCTGGTGGACCATTTCCGTCGGCAGACACTGGAGCGCGCCTATCTGGAAGCGCTGGCGCATCAGCCGGAACCCTTGGCCTGTTCACCCGAAGACCGCCACATGGTGCTGCAGGCGCTGCAGCGCATCGACAAGATGCTGGACGCACTGGGTGCGCGTGCGCGCGAGGTGTTCCTGCTATCGCAGCTGGAATGCCTTACCTACGATGAGATCGCGCGTCGCATGAACATCTCTGTACGCACCGTCAAGCGCGACATGCAGTCAGGATTCGCGCTTTGCATCGCGGCAATGATGTGAACGCGCACGCACTCGAGGACACGCAGCGGACCCTGCTGGCCCAGGAAGCAGCACACTGGATGGTGCTACAGCACGCCGGCGAGCTGGATGAGAGCCATCTGCGCGCCTTGAAGCTTTGGCGTGATCGCAGTCCCGATCACGAACGAGCGTGGCAGGCTGCGCAGGAGTTGCGTCTGCTCTTGGCGCAGGTGCCACAGGACGTGGGTCTCAAAACGCTGAGCGCTGCAGGCCGCACAAGGCGCCAGGCGGTTCGTGGTGTGGTTACCGCGACCTTGGCCACACCCCTCGCATGGTGGATGTGGCACACCTTCGGTCGCGAATGGGCAGCCGAATACCGCACCGCCGTGGGCGAGCGCCGCACCGAAACGTTGGCTGACGGTAGCCGTATCTGGCTCAACACGGGCAGCGCCGTCAACGTGCGGTTCACCGCCACCGAGCGCGCGTTGGAGCTGGTCGCCGGTGAAGTCCTGGTGGAGACGGCGCATTCCGCTCTGCCATTGCCTCCACTGGAAGTAGTGGTTAATGCGGGCCGTGTGCGTGCATTGGGTACACGCTTCTTGGTGAGAGAACTGCGAGACGCGCGCTGGCGCGTGGCCGTTCTGCAGCATGCAGTGCGCATCCGGCCAGCTCGTTCGGACGCCAGCCAGGCAGTGGAATTGCACGCTGGCATGCAGACCGATTTCGATGCGCACCGTACAGGTGGCACACGGGCTGCGGATGACAACGCCGCCGCCTGGCGTGATGGTGTGTTGGTGGCGCGCGATATGCGGCTGGTCGATTTGACGGCGGAAATTGCCCGCTACCGCCGTGGCTTTCTAGGCTGCGCGCCGGAAGTGGCGAACCTGCGCATCTCTGGCGTGTTCCAGCTCGACGATACAGACCGCACACTGCGAGCGCTTGCGGAATCCCTTTCCCTCGCGATTCGCGAACGCACCCGGTACTGGGTCACGCTGACCGCGAAGTCGCAAGGCACCTGAAAACAGGCGCCTCTCCCATCGCCAGGTGGGTTTCCTGCATGACCGATTTTGAAGTCGGCAAGACGTTGAACCTGCCGCCTCAACGGGAAGACGGGATCTGAAGTGAGGCGTCGCCGCCGCTGACGTATCTCTTGGCAGACTTGCATGGCCCCTTTCCGGAGCTGCTTCGACAAGGGAATGAAGCGCTGATTTTTAAAGCGCGTCTCCAATCCCTGAAGCAACGTTCTCATGCATACCTCACCGCGCAAGGCTTCGGCCCATGCCCCCGTTCGCCTGAAGCAGGCTTTCAACACCATTTCACTGTCCGCTGCGCTATGCGCGTTGTCCAGCCTGAGCGCGGCAGCGCAGACGGCGGTCGCACCGGCACAGAGTGCCGCCCAGGATGCGGCGCAGGCTTTCAACCTACCCGCCGGTCCGCTTGACGCTGCGCTCTATGCCTTTGCCACCCAGTCCGGAATCACGCTCAGCTTCGAGCGCGCGCTGGTGGAGGGCCTCAGCACGGCAGGTCTTCAAGGCCGTTTCGACACCGAGCATGGCCTGGCGATGCTGCTGGGCAACACCGGCCTCAAGGCGGTGCGTGGTGTCAGCGGCGCATGGCAGCTGCAGCGCATGGCTCAGCCCGCCCTGGCGTACGGCGACGCCTACACCCTGAAAACCGTTGTGGTGCAGGGGAGTGCCGAAGCAAGCGCTACTACGGAGGGAACGGGCAGCTACGCACCGCGTCAAGTGACCGTCGGTACCAAGATCCCCGTGCCGTGGAAGGAGGTGCCTGCGTCAGTCTCCGTGGTCACACGCCAGCAGATTGAAGACCAGAACCTGATGACCGTAGAAGACGCGCTGCGTCAAGTGGTGGGTGTGACAACGTTTCCGTATGGCGACGGCACGGCTTACTTTCAGGCGCGTGGCTACCAGTCGGACGTGCAATATGACGGCATTCCCGCCAACAACGGCCTACAGTATCTCAGCCAGTTCGATCTGGCCATGTACGACCGTATCGAAGTGCTGCGTGGTCCTGCTGGCGTGTTGCAGGGCGCAGGCAGTCCTGCCGGCACGGTGAATATGGTGCGTAAGCGTCCTACCGCAGAGCCCAGCATGGGAGTCACGCTGTCGGCTGGTTCATGGGGCCGCGGCCGCTCGGAGTTGGACATCTCTCGTCCACTCAACGAGAGCGGCAGCGTGCGCGGACGCGTCGTGTTGGCCGGCCAGAGCTATGGCACTTTTCTGGACAAGGGTCGTGACCGCAGCCTCATGGGCTACGGTGTGATCGAAGCCGATCTCACGCCGGACACATTGCTCACCCTCTCAGCCACAGCACAGAAAAGACATGACCGCGGCATCGACTACGGCGTGGGCGTCCATGCGGACGGCTCATTTGTTCGCCTGCCTCGTTCCACTTTCTTCGGCACGGACTGGAGCGGCGCTGATAACACCACCAGGGAGTACTTTGCCGAGCTGAGCCACCGCTTCAACAGCAACTGGCAAGCCAAGGTGGTATATCTCGACCGGAGCGTAGACGGGAACTCACGCTATGGCTACGTGAACCCCGGCCCGGGCTTCAACTATCACTCCCGCTACACACTACAGGCGCAGGACGGCGACACGCTCTGGCGCGGTCTCGATGCCAACATCTCGGGCAAGTTCGATCTGGCGGGCATGAAACACGAAGTCGTGCTTGGCTTCAACCAGGCCTGGCGCCGCCAGACCTCGCTCAGCGGCAATGTGCAGATCCCTGACGTGGACCTGCACAACATCCAAGTGCCGGAACGGCCTATCCCATTCAAGTTTGGGTCCAACAGCCGCAGTGAGCAGTCCGGCATCTACGGCCAGTTGCGTACGCACCTCACCGATCGGCTGACCCTGACGTTGGGCGGGCGGCTCAGCCGTTATGAGAGCCGTTCTCAGAACATCCTGCCCACGGTCGGCCAGTGGCAGAAGGATCCGGGCGTTGGCACTCAGTTCACACCGCAGGTCGCCTTGGTATATGACGTGCAGCCGAACATCTCTGTATACGGCAGCTATACGGAAATCTTCCAGCCGCAGACGCAACTTGCGTTGGGCAACGCTGCACTCAAGCCGCGCGAGGGCAAGCAATTCGAAGTTGGTTCCAAGGGCGTGTTCCTGAACGGGCAACTGAACGCCTCGATTGCCGCCTTCCAGATCAATGATGAAAACCGCGCCATCGCTGATCCAAACAACCCGACCTTCTATGTGGCAAGCGGCAAGGTGCGCAGCCAGGGCTGGGAAGTGGAAGTGGCCGGCCGCATCCGTCCGGGCTGGGACATCTATGCCGGTTACACCCGCCTGCTCACCCGCTACATCGACGACCCCACTCAACTCGGCGCCATCTACTCGGCCGAGGAGCCGCGCAACAGCTTCAAGCTGTGGACGCGCTACGAGTTCCAAAACAAGGATCTGCGGGGCTGGTTCCTGGGCGCGGGTGTGCGTGCACAGAGCACCACCAACCGTGGCGCGGATCCACAGCGCGGCTACGCGGTGTTCGATGCGCAAGTGGGCTACCGCATCAACAGGAATCTGCTCGCCACCGTCAACGTGAACAACCTCTTCGACAAGGCCTACTACGCCCGCGTTCCTTCACGCTTCTACAGCGTTTGGGGCGAGCCGCGCAATGTCATGGTCACTCTTCGTGCCAGCTATTGATGCTGGTAGACAGTAAGGCCTGACCACGTGGCTACGATAACCGCCAAAGCGCTTCAAGGCTGGTCCTGGATCCACAAGGTCTCCAGTCTGATCTGCACAATGACCATGCTGCTGGTGTGTCTCACCGGCTTTCCCCTCGTGTTCTCGGACGAGATCGATGACTGGCTTCATCCTGTGCCGCAGGAAGTGGCCGGGCGCAGTCGTGTGGACATCGACACCATTGTGGCCGATGCATTGCGCCGCCATCCGGGTGGGTGGCCCGAATATGTGGTGCGCGATGATGAAGCGCCGGTCGTTCTCATCGGCATGAAAAGCTCGCTGGAGGCCGCGGGCAGCCGCGTGCGTAAGCTGCGTTATGCCGCCTACAGCGGCGAACTCATCGGCCAGGCGGCGGCTGCCGGTGAAGGCCGATTCGGCATCGGTATGCTCATGCAGATCATGCGCGGACTGCACACCGACCTGTTCGCGGGCCTCGCTGGCGGCATCTTCATGGGTGTCATGGCGTTGCTCTTCATTCTGGCGAATGTCTCCGGACTGCTGCTGTACGCACCCTTCATGAAGGGCCGCAGGTTCGGTACCGTGCGCCGGGAGCGCAGCGCGCGCATCGCCTGGCTGGATCTGCACAACCTTCTCGGCATAGTGCTGCTTGCCTGGGCATTGCTGGTGGGCGTGACAGGCGCCTTCAACCAATTCTCCAAGCCTTTGTTCTCCCAATGGACGGCCACTCAGGTGCGACCGCTGGCGCTGCGGCTGAGCGCCGATGCGCCGGATGGACCACCGATCCCGGGCCATTGGGCTTCGCTCAATGCTGCCATCCACATCGCCGAAAAGGCCCTGCCGGGAACCCATGTGAGCACCATGCTCATGCCCGGCAGCCAGTACGGCAGCGCGCATCATTACCTGATCTGGGCCGCGGGCGATACGCCGCTCACCTCGCGCATGTTGCAGCCCATCCTGGTGGATGCCCGCACGGGGACGCTCAGCGCCATCGTCCACATGCCATGGTATCTGCGCACGCTGGAGCTCTCGCGCCCACTGCATTTCGGTGACTATGGGGGCCTGCCGCTGAAGCTGCTGTGGGCGATGCTGGATGGCGTCACTGTCATCGTGTTGAGCAGCGGCCTGTGGCTCTGGAGGGACAGGGCGCGGCGCGCGAGTATGAAACGGTGATCCGCGCCGCGCCGCGCCGCGCGGCTTCGGTGGTCTCGCCCCCGAACGCCAAATGTCTAACGACTGTGTCAGTGCATCACGTCGTAGGTCGATGCCCTTGGGCATGGACCAAGGAGTGCAACTCAAGTAGGGGAGGGACCGAGCCCATGGGTCTATGGCTTTCGCAGGTCGGAAGGAACCGGGTAGCGTGCGCGCTCCACCGAACGAGCTCCAGCTCGACCTGGATGAGGGCGTCATGTTCGTGAAGGTGGTTCGCTTGGTCCGCCGCGTGTGCGGTCAACCGACTTGTTGGGCGGGCCCAAGGATCGATGGAGCCTTGCTTCGGGCGAGGATTGCTCTTGATTGCCGACCGCGCCTGCAGCTTGCAGCGACCGCTTTTCCGCGTGGCGACAGACGGCAAAAGGCCCGTACAGACAATCGCGCCCTGAAATTTGCCTCTCAAATCCGGTCGCCGGGACAGTCATGGCTGAAGTGACTGCTGCTCACACCACTGCCAACGCTCGCGCGTGCGCCGATAAATATCACCCGCTTTGATGATTGCGTTGCGGATCCATTCCTCTGGCGAGCTCAGGCCTGGTCGCGCGAACCGTTCTTAAAGATCGCGAGATGAAGCTCGCGGCGTGTCACAAAGCCCAGCCGCCGATAGAGCGCGATCGCATTGACGTTCTCCTTCACAACATGCAGGAAAGGGACTGCACCACGATCGAGAATGTCTCGCGCTAGCCGTGCAACGAGCGCGCCCGCGTAGCCCCGTCCGCGACATGCTGGATCCACGCACACCGCGCTGATTTCGGAGAATCCGGGCATGCGCTGACGCTCTCCCGCCATGGCGGCCAATGCACCATCGACGCGAATTCCGAGGTAGGTGCCCATTTCGATGGTGCGCGGCCCAAACGGGCCGGGCCGCGTCGCTTGCGCAAGGCAGAGCATCTCCGGCACATCATTCCCGGACAGCGTTCCGATGTCGACCTGCGTCGGATCGCCAAGAGCTGCCGCGTCGACAAGCACCATCTGCAACAGCATCGCACGCATCACTGTGACCGCGCCGTCTACCTCGCCAAGCGGCGCCAAAGTTGCGAACGCCAGGGAGTCCGCGGCAGCCGTTCGACTTACCATCGCCGCGACCAGCGTGGCATCCTCGTCCCGAACGGCCGCGAAGGGTGCTACCTCCGGCGCGTACCGCCGCCCATCCGCGTCGAGTTGCGCAAGATGGGCCTGCGGGCCGCCGAGCGCTGCCCACGTCACTCGGTCGAGCACCGACGAGGCTGTTGCAATACCGTGATTTCCAGAAACGTTCATGGCGCTACCCTCCATCACGCAGCCATGCAGAGAATTCGCCAACCAACAACCAGCGTAGCTGTGAAGCCGCACAGGAAGGCCAGCGTGCGCACGATGGGGATGCCGAGCACGTAGACCACGTAGTGCACAGCACGCGCAGCCAGATAGGCCTGTGCTGCAAGGACGATCATTGCGTCGGCCGCGCCGGCCGCTGACGCGATGAGCACGAGCGGCGCGAACACAGCCAGGTTCTCGACGGCATTTGCATGGGCGCGCTTCGCGCGATCGGCCCACGGCGGCAAGGCCGGCGGCGGATTGGCAAGCGCGGGCCATGGGCCGTGGACCAGGACTCGCGCCAGCAGATAGGGAATCCACATCAGCGACGTAGTCAGCGCGACTAGGGCGAGGCTGTGGAGTTCGGGCGGGAGTCTTGAAGCGAGATCGTGTGGCATCGGCGGTGATGGAGCTGAAGAATGCACGAACTCTAGGCTTGGCCAAGCCAATAAAAATACGGTCAAAAATGACTACTTTGGCATCGATTTTGACATGCGCATCGCGATACTAACGTTGGACGGCGTGTTCGACTCCGGGCTCTCCGTGCTGCTCGATACGTTCTCCACGGCCAACGAACTGGCCGCGCTGCAAGGCGCGCGCAGAGCGCCGATCACCGTGAGCGCAATAGGCGTGCGGCGACGCGTGCGGACCGCGCATGGACTGACGCTCACCACCGAAGTGGCTCCGACGCTACCGCGCGTGGACTGGGTGGTAGTGCCGGCACTCAATGCAAAATTGCCGGAACTGCTGGAGCGCGCGTTATCGCGGACCGACGTTCGGAAAGCCATCGGCTTGCTCCGCACCTGGAGCAACGCGGGCGTCAAGATCGCAGCGGCATGCGGCGGCACCTTTCTGCTGGGGGAGGCAGGCGTGCTTGACGGACATCAAGCCACGACCACATGGTCGTTGGCATCGATGTTTCGCAAGCGCTACTCGGCTGTGAAACTGGACGACAAGCGCATGGTCGTGCCCTCCGGGGCGGTTGTGACGGCCGGTGCCGCAATGGCGCACCTCGATCTCGCACTGTGGATGGTGCGCCAGCGCAGCCCTGAGCTTGCACAGCGCGTGGCGAGCTTCCTGCTGATAGACAAGCGCTCGTCCCAGGCAACCTACATGATTCAGGATCACCTGTCGCAGGCAGATCCGCTCATCGCGCGATTCGATTGCTGGGTGCGCGACAATCTCGCGCGCGGCTTTTCGATTCAGGAGGCTGCCGATGCGCTTTCTGTCGGTCCGCGCACCCTGCATCGACGCTTGGAAGCGGTGCTCGGTAAGACGCCCCTGTCCTTCGTGCAGGATTTGCGGGTCGAACACGCCTTGCATCTCACGTCCCTAGGCTATGGCCTCGAGGACATTGCCACTGAAGTCGGCTACGCTAACTCGGCAACGCTCAGGACCTTGCTGCGTCGCAAGCTTGGGCGCGGCGTGCGTGAGCTGAAAGACGAGATGCGAAGCGAGCGAGCGCCCTGAAGTTGGCGTCCTCGTGCGAAAAAGCGATGTGCGCTAGCGCTTGAGGTGCCTGTCTGCTCGGAGATGGCTGCACACCATCGTATACAGGGTTAAGCCAACTGCGCGAAAGCCGCCACTTGCGACCGGCGGCTTTTGGCCGCATCCTGATGACCCGGCTGCCCGTCAGTCGTTCACGTGAAGGCTGGTATTGAGCCCACCCCATCGCTCGGCATTTGTCAGAAGAACCTCGACTGCCCCGGTCTGGCTATTCCTGCGAAACAGCAGGCCTGAACGACCTGCCAATGTTTTGGCGGAGACCACTTGGCCATCTGGAAGCTTCACCTTCGTTCCTGCAGTAACGTAAAGGCCTGCTTCGACGATGCACTCGTCACCCAGCGAGATTCCAATTCCGGCGTTCGCTCCGAGCAAACTGCGCTCGCCTATGGAGTTCTTCGCCTTTCCTCCGCCAGACAAAGTGCCCATGATGGACGCGCCAGCGCCAACGTCGGAGTTCTTGCCGACAGTCACTCCGGGCGTAATACGCCCTTCGACCATCGACTCGCCGAGCGTGCCTGCATTGAAGTTGACAAACCCCTCATGCATCACCGTAGTGCCTGGGGCTAGGTGTGCGCCGAGACGGACGCGGTCCGCATCAGCGATGCGAACTCCACTTGGAACGACGTAGTCGCTCATGCGTGGAAACTTGTCAACCGACGGAACCGAGAGATGGTGATACTCCACGGCCACTAGGCTACGCAATTCGTCCACCTTCCCTGGAAGCACTGGACCCGCCGACGTCCATGCGACGTTGAGGAGCAGCCCGAAAACTCCGTCCAGATTCACCTCATTGGGCTTCACCATCCGTTCGGAAAGAAGGTGAAGACGGAGATATGCGTCCTCGGTCGAAATGGGCGGCGCACTCAGCGAATCAATCATCACCTCGACGACGTCACCCGAAATCAGTCCAACCTTCTCTGCTAGGCAACTGCGCCTGCATGAAGCCGCATTTCGCGGAAACCAGACGTCGATGGTCTTGCCGGTTTCAACATCGCGATACCTATGGCCAGTGCGCTGAAGTTTCATTGCTCGAATTCTGCCTCAGTCGAGGCTTCCTAGCTGCTACTAGCCGCGTACTGCCCGTGTAGGTGTCACGTGGTTTGAATAGGCTTCAGTTCCACAGCGAGGAAGTCGCTCAACCAGGCCGTCAAGGTCTCCAATCGCAGGAGCCTCTGGGGTGCACTCGCCAACCATCGTACTCATCAGGTTTTGCGACCAGCTTCGGAACACGCATGACGGCGTAAGGCTCGAGAATTTCGTTCATAACTTACATGCCTGGCGGTGACGCGAGCGGCCACTCGTGGTCGACTGTCGCCTGCCACTGCGTCTGCGCTAAAGGATCGAACTCAAGACTCTTTCGAGGGCGTTTCGTTCGAGGGCCTGCCGCGGTGGCGGGCATGAGATAGACGCCAACGAACGAGATCATCGGCGCCGGGGCCTGGGTTGATCTCAAGGTTGGCTGTGCTGACCACGTCCCCGGTTTCTTGATCGATGAAACTCAACCGAACCTCTGCACCGGTCTTTCGATTCACGAAAGTCATCGGAGGCGCGCCCGCGCCGGACACTCCCAAGCGGTCGCCGATCTGGGCGAGCACGGGCATCATGGGCGCCATCTGCCAGCCTTTCTGGGTCAACAGATATTCAAAGCGCTCTGGGTTTGCCTGGTAGCGCCTTCGCTCAATGAGGCCATTGGCTTCGAGGTGCTTCAGACGATCGCTCAGCGTTGCATTCGTGACGCCGGAGGACTTGCGAAAGTCCTCGTAGCGGCGGAGGCCACAGACCATATCCCGCAGGATGACCAGACCCCAGCGGTCTCCGATCGCGGCCATCACGCCAGCGATCGAGCACACCATCCCATCAAAACCCTTCGAGCGCATCTCGCTCCTTCCGACGTCTACTGCCTTGCTGGCGATGCTCTCATAAGAAGAGGCGCTGGTCTCGGCGGCGCTGAGGCATTGCCGCCGCAGCGCTTGGCCGATCAGCCTGCCTGGGCGATCGAGCGAGAGCACTGCCAAGACTCCTTTGCAAAAAACCCAAGTAACTCTTATTATAAGAGTGAATGTCGCACCGGGCGGAAAAGGCACGCATGTTCAGGGCTTCAGGGCCTGATGGCGAGCATCCGGCGCTGATCGCTGCAGCACATCATCGAATTGGTCCAATGAAGAGAGTTTCATGTTGGCGTCGAACAACTCCATGATCGGCCCCGTGCTTGCGCTTGGCGGCACGGCTGTTATGACGGCCATCTGGCTGGCGGCTCTTGTCACAGTCCCGGGCGGCCAGCAGTCCGAGGTGTCGGTCATCGTCGCGCTCCTGGCTGTTCACATCGCCACACTGGCTGGCGCCTGGCTCGGCCTGTCCCGAACCTCGTTGACGGTTTCGCAGCGGCGGACGACCTGGCTTGCGATCTCCATCCCGTTGACTCTTTGGCACGGCGCGGCCTGGGCGATCGTCGCCAACGGTCTGCTCCTGCCGGGCGCCATCCCCATTCCATTGCTCGCGTTGATGATCGTCGTGCCGACGGCCGTCGTCGTCTTTCTGGTCACGCGATCGAAGCGCATCGGCGTCCTGCTCGACGCCATGCCGGTGAATTGGCTCGTAGGGTTTCAGGTCTACCGGGTAATCGGTGGCGTGTTCCTCATCAACTGGTGGGTCGGGAACACGCCGGGCATATTCGCCGTCCCCGCCGGCACAGGGGACGTGATCACAGGCCTGTTGGCGCTGCCGACGGCCATCATGCTGGCGAACGGACGTCCCGGCAGCGGGAGGTCTGCGCTGGTGTGGAATTTCATCGGCATCTCGGATCTGGTTCTTGCGGTCATGCTGGGGGCGCTCACGTCGCCCGGGCCGCTGCAGCACCTTGCGTTCGACCATCCGAATCTGCTGACCGGCAGCCATCCGACCGCAATCATTCCGGCCTTCACCGTTCCGACCTCGCTCGTCCTGCATGCCCTTTCGCTTCGCCAGTTGCTCAGGCGCTCGCGACGAACGACCGCCCAGGCTGACGGGCGAGTGCGCCTCTTCCAGGGCAACTGAACGGGTCCATCCAACACTTTCGCCTGCCGCCCGACAAACGCTCAGCACCAATCGTGGGCCACGGCACCAGACAAGGAGATATTCATGACCTCTTACTCCACCTCCAGGATCTTCGTCGTCGGCGGCACTGGCGCTCAAGGGTTGCCGGTGATCAAGACGCTGGTCGCGGACGGGAAATACTTTGTCCGAGCCCTCACGCGCGATCGCGGCTCGCGCCGGGCGCAAGCTCTCGCCGAGCTTGGCAACGTGGAGATTGTCGAAGGCACCTTTGCGGATGAGGACACGCTGCGAGCCGGCTTCCGAGGGTGCGACGGCGCCTACATCAACATCGACGGCTTCAATACCGGCGAGAAGACCGAGATGTACTGGGCGATTCGCGCCTATGAGATCGCGATCGAGGAAGGGGTCAGGTTCTTCGTCTACGGCAATCTCGACTACGCTCTGAAGAAGGCGGGCTATGACTCCAAGTTCCGTACCGGGCACTATGACGGCAAGGGCCGCATCGGCGAATGGATTCTGTTCCAGAACGAGGCCAACTCCGACCGCATGGGCGCGGCGGTGTTCACGACCGGGCCCTACATGGAGATGGCTCTTTCGGCCATGACGCCGATGACCCCGTCGGTCGAGGACGGGGTCGTTACCTGGCGGGTCCCGCTTGGGGGAGGGCGCGTTCCTCACGTCGCGCTCGGCGACTGCGGCTACTACGCCCGATGGCTCTTCGACAATCCGGGGCGCGCCAACGGCATGAATCTCGAGGTCGCCATCGAGCAGGTCGACTACCACGAACTGGCAGCCGCCTTCGAGCGGGTCACAGGGCATCGCGCGCGCTACATCGATACCTCCCTCGAGGACTATTGGAGCGGTCCGCTCAGGATGGCCGCTGGACTTCCGGCCGGGTACAACGCAGACCCGCAGGACAAGAGCACGATGAGCTTCCGCGATAACTTCACCGGCTTCTGGAACATCTGGAAGCACGAGATCGTTCAACGCGACTACGCACTTCTCGACGAGATCCATCCGAACCGCATCAGGACGGTCGAGGAGTGGCTCCGACGTGAAGACCAACTGGGCCAAGCACTTGGCCAAGGAACCCTGTGGGAGAGGGTGCAGCCTGAAAATCAGGCCAAGCAGCCACCGATCCTCAAGCTGAGCGAAGATCGCCGCAAGGGCCGGCTCTAGGCGCTAGCATCGTGCGCCATGCACTTCAAGACGCCTTTTCTGTTTCGGGGCAAGGTTCGAGATGAATGGTGTCCTACCGCAGCATGGCCGGTCCATCGGGCAACCCCGCCATCGCGGCAGCAGCCTCCAGTGCCTGATCGCGTTGGCGTGCATCGTCGGGGTCGTCTGACATCTCTGCCCTGTCGATGATCGACAGCAGAAGGCGCAGGTCGTTCACACGCATGCCTTCTTCCGGCTGCACTGTGTCGGACTCCAGTTTGGCCATGAGGTAGCGCTGCACGTGCGTCGACTGCCGAGCGCTCTGACCGACCGATGCACGGGTGCGCGTACCGTCTTCGTAGGAAATGTCGGTCGAAGCATTGGCTTGGTCGTTGATCTGCACGAACTCGTAGAACTGAGATTCCTTCGCTGCCGTGAGCAGGAGTTGAGCGCCCGGCGACAGCGCCCGGTGAAAGCTTGCATCCAGTTCGGCTTGCCGGTCTTGATGGATGGTCCGGTTGCGCGGGTCCTTGCCCGACACGCTTGTCTTCTGCGACAGCGTGTACCTGAAGGTATCGACCTCGTCCGGGCGCATCGGGTTCGATGCATCCGGCACCTGCGTCATCGATGCATTGAAGTCGGCCAGGCCACTGAGCAAGCCATGGTCGCCAGCATTGAGCGAAATCGCTGTCGGCGCCTCGCGGCCCGGCGGCGCAGTCTTCTCGCCGTAGTTGCTGTTCAGTTGCGAGAACGCATCCTTGAACATCGAGACCAGGGCAGCGTCACCCCGGCCGCGGCTGCCTGCCATGTTCACTTGCTGCAAATACCGTGCGATGGCTCGCGCTTGCTGCGGGGCACTGCCGAGGATGGCCGGCTGCGATAAGTCGACGTCGACCTTCACTGTGCCGGAATGTCCGGACGCGCTCAGGGCGCGCGTTCTCGAGTCGGCATGAAAATCCACTGCCTGTATCGCGCCCTTGCCATCAGTCTTCAAGCTCGCCTTGAAATCAATGGACAGCAGCTCTTTGGTATTGAAATTGGTCAAGCCTTCGAGGGCGAGCTTTGGGGGCAGGGCATTCAAGCCGTCGATGGCCTCCTGGAACGCGCCCGAGAGGTCTGCGAGAGCCTTGCGCTCGGACTCATTGAGCTCGCCGCCGGAAACCGCTACCTGTACCGCCATGCCGTCGGCCTGGCTGGCCAGGCTCAGCTCGACAGTGGCACCGCCGGCAGTCTTGATCGACAAATTGATCTGATTGTCGGCTGCGGCCAGCAGGTCTGCCGGCGCTACGGCGGACGCACCTGGTGTCGCAAACGTCACCGATTGCGAGAAGTCGTCGACATCGGTCTCGAAGCGCTTCAGCATTGCCGCGCCCAGGCCGTTGAAACGCGCCGTGAGAGAGGGCAGGCCGAAGTTGCCGGCCATCAAGGACGAAACGGCGTCGTCGGTGGGCCGCGACCAAGCGGTTGTGGTGGATCCGAAGATTGTGTAGGTCTGAATGTCAGCCGGTGTGGGTGCTCGACTCAGGCTGACCAATACTGCCGACGCAGGGGACTTCGGTGTCACTTGCGCTGACGAAGTCTTCGCGAGCGTCGACAGCGGCGTGGCTCGCGAAACGCTTACAGCGGCGGGCGCTGCATAAAGGCCGGATGCGCTCGGGGTGACGTTCACTCTGGATTCCATTCAAAGGAGAAGCAGCCCGTGGCTGCAGGCAATCTTCCTTATCGGCAGTGGCGCGCATTTCTTAAGAGCCGAGAACTCGATTGAAGAAGGTCTGAACAGCGTTTGCGATGGCCGGTGCCACGCCCGCCATCGCCACCTCACCCAGTCCTTTGGCGCCCAGCGCGTTGAAGCGTGTGTCGGGCTTGCCGACGAAGTCGACCTGAATGCTTCCGATGTCTGCAGCCACGGGCAGCATGTATTCGGCAAGGTCGGTGTTGAGAAAGCCTCCGTAGCGCGGGTCGACCTCGCTGACCTCGCTAGCGGCTCTAGCCGAGCAAGGACCGGGAACAAAACGCGGAACAAATAGGCGAGGGGCTCGACGGCGAAGGCTTGAAGAGCGATTTCTTGAGGTGGCGCGGTAAAGCAGCTGAATGGAGGCACGGCAACCCCTTGCCGACGAGCCAGCAGCTTCTATTGCAGACACACGATCGTTCGGCCCATTCGACGGTGTTCGCCGCGGTCTCCAGCCGATGCCTACTCAATGCCGTACTGCGTCAGCTTCCGGTACAGCAGCTGGCGGTGGATGCCGAGGCGCCGCGCCGCTTCGGCGCGATTGCCCTGTGCCTGGGCGAGCGCGTTCTCGATCAGCAGCCGCTCGAGCCGTTCGACTGTGCCCGGCAGGTCGCCTTCCAGCCAGTCGGCCGGCAGGGTCTGCGCGCCCTGCGTCGGACGTGCCTGGCCGAGCACCAGGTCCAGGTCGGCGCTGCCGATCACCCGATGCCGCACCAGCGCCTGGCAGCGCTCCATCACGTTGCGCAGCTCGCGCACGTTGCCCGGCCAGGGCTGGCGCAGCAGCGACTGCGCGGCCTCGGCGGACAGGGCCTTGGGCGCATCGGGCGCGGCCGCGCGGCGCAGGAAATGCTCGGCCAGCGGAATGACGTCGGCGAGCCGCTCGCGCAGCGGCGGCAGCCGGATCGACAGTACGTCGAGCCGGTACATCAAATCTTCGCGAAAGCTGCCCTCGCGCACCGCGAGGGCCAGGTCGCGGTGCGTGGCCGCGACCACGCGCACATCGACCTTCACTGTCTTGTGGCTGCCCAGCGGCGTGACCTCGCCCTCCTGCAGCACGCGCAGGATCTTCGCCTGCACGGCCAGCGCCATGTCGCCGATCTCGTCGAGGAGCAGCACGCCGCCGTCGGCCGCGCGGAAGCACCCCGCGCGCTCGCCGGTGGCACCGGTGAACGCGCCGCGCACGTGGCCGAAGAGTTCGCTCTCCAGGAGCTCCTTCGGAATGGCCGCGCAGTTGATCGCCACGAACGGCTTGTCCGCGCGGTCCGAATGCCGGTGCAGCGCGCGCGCCACCATCTCCTTGCCGGTCCCCGTCTCGCCGAGCACCAGCACGGGCATCGCGTTCGCCGATGCGAGGCCGATGCGCTTCTGCACCTCGCGCATCGCCTGGCTGGCACCGATGAAGTCGTCGTCCGCGTCCGCCGCCGCGGCGGTGGTTGCCGCGCCGGGCCGCTGCTGCAGCGCGCGGTCGAGCACCTCGCGCACCGCCTCGCGGCTGATCGGCTTGGCCAGGTGGTCGAAGGCGCCGAGGCGCATCGCCTCGATGGTGTTGCCCGCGCTCGCGAAGGCCGTGAGCACGATCACCGGCGGCACGCGCGCGAGGCGGGCGCGCATGGCTTCGAGCGTCTGCAGGCCGTCCATGCCGGGCATGCGGTGGTCAAGGAACACCGCGTCGAAGCGCGTGCGCGCCATCGCCTCGAGCGCCTCGGCGCCGCTCGCGATTTCGGTGGCCTCATGGCCCAGGCCCTGCAGCGTCTCGGCCAGCGTGTCGCGGAACGCGTCGTCGTCGTCGATGATCAGGAGGCGCGCCATGGAAGCTCCAGTTCGAATCGTGTGCCGGGTTCGAGCGCCCGATGGCGCAGGTCGCCGCCGTGCGCGAGAGCCACTTCGCGCGCGAGGGCCAGGCCCAGGCCGGTGCCGTCGGCGCGTCCCGTGGCGAAGGGCTCGAAGAGGTTGGCCTGCAGCGCTTCCGGCACGCCGGCGCCGTCGTCGTCGACGCGGATGCAGAGCATCTGCGTCTCGTTCGTCGAGGCCGACAGCGTGACGTGCCCGCCGCGCGGCGCATGGCGCACGGCGTTGTCGAGCAGGTTGTCGATCGCGCGCGCTAGGTGCACGGGATCGAACACGGCCCTGGCGGGGCCTTCATGCTGCAGCACGAGCTGTACGCCTGCCGCGGCGGCCTTGTCGCCGATGGCTGCCGTGCGCTCTTCCAGCCAGCGATGCAGGTCCACCTGCACCGGTGCCAGGGTCACGGGCTGCACGAGTGCGAGCAGGCTCTGGACCAGTCCCTCCAGCCGATCGATCTGCCCGACGATCATGCGCAGCGCATCGGACTGCTTCTCGGGCGCGGCTGCCAGGGCGTTCTCGGCCTTCAGCCGCATCGTGGCGATCGGGTTGCGGATCTCGTGCGCGATGCCGCCGGTCATGCGCCCGAGGGCGGCCAGGCGCTGGTCGCGGCTGCGCTGCTGCGCGGCCTCCCGCAGGCGCACGCGGGCTTCGTCGAAGCGCGTGCGGTAGTGGTTGAAACCGTCGACGATGCGGTCGAGCTCGCGCACGCCGGTGCGCGGCAGCTCGGGCATCGCGCCGTCGCTGGCATCCGCCTGCGCGAGCCGCGTCTCGAGCCGCTGCACGTGGCGCAGCCCGCGAAACAGGATGAAGCCCAGCCACAGCCCAGAGGCGAGCACCGCCGCGAGCAGGACGCCCAGCCCCACGCGCAGGCTGCCCAGGGCGGCCAGGGCGCCGCCGTTGGTGCGTGTCATGGTCCAGGCCGCAAGGTCCTTGGACGCCGAGGCCAGCGGGCAGGCCGAGACGATCAATGCCTCGCGGCTTCCGCGCACCACGTCGGTCTGCGGCGCCTGGGCGCGGGCGGCGAGCTGCGAGAGCTCGACGATGAGGGGCTGTTCGGCCGCGGGCACGTCGCGCTTGACGCCGCTGCCTTCATATGTGGGGTACGCATAGGCCAGCAGCCCCGAGTTCGCTCTCGCCCCGGCCTGCCACACGCCGCCCTCGACGTGCGGCACCTCGGTCAGCACCAGCTGGAGCACGACCTGCAGGAGGTCGATCTTCGGCTCGGATGCGTCGGTCGCGGCCTTGGCATAGCGCGCGGCGATCGCGCGGCACGACTGCTCCGTGGCCGTGCGCCCCGCATCGATCTGCGCCCCGGCGCTTGCGCGGTAGAGCGTGAGCATCACCACCGCCAGCGCCGCACACACGCTGAACAGCAGGACCCAGAAAAAGACAAGTTGACTGCGTAATGACTTCATTCGCCCTGGAACGCGTGGACACGTTTTCTGGTGAAAGCGCTCGACAGGATGGCCCCGAGGCCGCCGCGGCGCAGCCCGAGTATGCCCTGGGGGCTTCTCTCCTGGCTCTGCGCAGCACGCGCCGCCGACCGAAGAAGAGCGGCGATGCGGGGGCGGCAATCCCCAATGCCTGAAGGCTGGAGCGAAGTCACGTCGAATGCGGAGCTCGTCGACGAACAGGAAGTACGACGGCATGTTCAATGCCCACAGCCAGACCACCTGCAAGGCGCCGCGTCGCGCAGCGCGACGCTCATGGTGAAGTACTGGTTCTCGGGGCCGTCCCTCGCTGCAGTAGCATGGCCGCAGGTGCGTTCGGCGCGCCGTTGCCCCGGTGCAATGGCGCAACGGCCGCTTGCTTGCCACACTGCCGTGAAGGGACAGGCCATGGCGACTGCCAGAACCTCCACCGCGAAGACGCGCCCGCCGGCCAAGGGGTCGGTGCGGGTCAAGATGCTGCCCAAGGATCCGCTGGTCGCGCGCCGGGACAACCTGTGGCCGGTCGATGTGGACATCGAAGCCGCGACGGCGGGCGACGGGCCCTCCAGCGCGCGGGTCTGCGTGGTCGACTACAACGCCGAGCTCGATGTGCTCTTCGAGCCCGCGAAGCTGCTCAAGGACCGCACGGGCTATGCCGGCATCGCGAGGATTCGACCGAACGAGAGGAGCCTCGACGATTTCACCTTCCACCAGGTCAATGTCTGGGCCATCGTCGAGCAGACGCTGAGCTGGCTGGAGGATGCACAGGCGCTGGCGCGTCCCATCCCCTGGGCCTCGGGCCTGGGGCGGCTGCTGGTGATCCCGCATGCCGGCTACGACGAGAACGCCTTCTACGACCGGTCGACCGGGGCGCTGCACTTCTTCTATTTCCAAGGGCCCTCGGGCGAGCCGGTCTACACCTGCCTGTCGCGCGACATCGTCGCGCACGAGCTGGGACATGCGGTGCTTGACGGCCTGAAGCCCGGCTACAACGAGGTGACCTCCCCCCAGACCGCCGGCTTCCACGAGTACTTCGGCGACGCCATCGCGATGATGGCCAGCCTGAGGACGCGGGAGATCGCGCTGCGGCTGACGGCCGATGCGCCCGCGCGGCTGGCAGCGAGGAACATCGTCTCGGCGATCGCCTCCGAGTTCGGAGCGGCCGTCCACGGCCTTGCCGACCACGACTACCTGCGCGGCGCCTGGCGCAGGCGGACGATGAGCCAGATGGCCGGCCGCTACGAGCCGCACGACTGGTCGGAGGTGCTGACCGGCGTCTACTACGAGCTGCTGCAGTTCCTCTACGTCAAGAACCTGGACGAGATCCTGGGGAGCATCGCCCGGGAGTCGAAAGTGCCGCGACGTGCGGTCGTGCGCAACCAGCAGCACTGCATGCGCGCCGTGATCCGGGCGGCCGGGCAGACTGCGAACGTCATGCTGCGTGCCCTGGACTACTGCCCGCCCGTGGACCTGCGCTATGACGAGTACGCCCGTGCGCTGCTTCGCGCGCACGAGGTCGCGTACCCCGTCGACAGCTACGGCATCCGGGCCGCGCTGCAGCGGTCGTTTGCCGTTCGCGACCTGGTGCCGGCCCCCGAAGTGGAGGGCTTCAACTCGCAGGTGACCTACGCGCTGCGCGATGCGGGCCATATCGAAGCGATCACCGCGACCCCGGGCGACGCCTACCGCTTCGTGGACCGGTACCGCGGCATGTTCGGCGTGCCGCACGAGGCGAACCTGCGCATCGTCGCCGTGTACGCGACGCGCAAGAGCACGGCCGGAGGTTTCCGGCCGCCGCGCGAACGCATCATCGAGTTCACCTGGACAGAGGATGTCGAGCTCAGGGGCCCGGGCTTCGGCCCCTTGAATGGAACCCGGGTGAACATGCACTGCGGCGGGACGCTGGTCTTCGACAGCAACGGCAACTTCCTGCATTCGTCGCTGGTTCCCGCGACTCCCAGGCGGCGCAGAGAACTTCAGGACTACATTGCACACCTGGTGCGTGACGGCAGCATCGGCATCACCGAAGGCGTGCAGGACCCCGGCGTGCCGGATGGCGGGGGCTTCCGCATCTCCGCCACGGTCGTCCGAGGGCGGCTGCGACTGTCGCTCAACGCCGCGATGCGCCATGCCGGGACCGAGCGCCACAGGCACTGAGGTGGTCGCGTCCCGGCTGCCGAAACAACCTCGGGTGCGGCGTTTCGAGTCAACAGCCGCGGAATGCCATCCGTTTTGTGAACGGGAGATGGTCTCCCTCACTTCTGGATGGACATCACATGAAAAAACTCCTCATCCCCCTGGCCGTCCTGCTCGGCGCCGCTGGCGCATGGGCGCAGTCCGACAACGGCGTCACCGTCAGCACGGATCCTGCCCGCGCGGCAGCGGTGGAGCGCCATGCGCAGGAACTGCAATCGCGTCCCGCGCCGAAGCCGATGGCGACTCACGCCAAGGCCACCAAGCATTCGCCGCGTCACCACCGTCCCGCCAAGCACTGAAGCACGCAGGCGGTTCCCGCCCTGGCATCGCGGATCGTTTTGCTGCCAGGGCGTTTGCAGGCGCCGAGTCGGGAACGTGGCCCGCGCAGGAACAGTGCTGCCAGAGCGGCAGAATCGGGTGACAGCCGGCGCGGCGCTTGCAGCGCTAATGGCCGCACCCTGTCGAAAGCAAGACGGTGTTCGATCCCGGATCGGACACTGCGAACTTCGGCGAAGACCACCCTCTCACCAAGACCTGCGTCGAAACGGGACATGACATCGATCAAAGCGCGCGCCGTACCGATGCCCAGCAACAGCGTTCTGGCGCCGCTGTACCCGGGTGCGGACCTTCTGGACGCCTATGCAATTCGCCTGCCTTCGCAAGCCAGCAACGATGTGGAGGTCCTAGCGCGCATCGCATTCGAGCGGCAGGCGGGGTGGATCCGCGCACTCACGCTCGTTCGTGACGTGGCGATGGCGCCGTTCGGCATCAAATCGTCAAGTGCCGTCGGGCGTGCCGGCAAGGCGGCGGGGCCGGTCATCGGCTTCTTCCCACTGTTGTCGAAGAGCCCGACGGAGGTGGTCGTGGGCGCGGACGATCGGCACCTCGACTTCCGCGTCAGCATCCAGCTCTGCGTCGATGCGGCAGATGGACGCGAGCTGCTGGCGGCGACCGTCGTGCATTGCCACAACGGCTTCGGGCGCGCCTATCTTGCGACGATCGCGCCGTTCCACCGCCTGATCGTGCAGGCGAGCCTGGAGCGGGCCGTCAGAGAAATGAAGCTCTGAGCGTGCATGGCGGCACGTGCGCCGCAAGTGCGACGGGCAGCCCCGCTGCACTCCCGCAGCCGAGTCAGGTGCAGACGCGACGGGAGTCACGCTGCATAGATCGCCTCCACCGATCGGAAACCCTTGATCTCGATCGGATTGCCGAAAGGATCGCGGAAGAACATCGTCCATTGCTCGCCGGGCTCGCCTTCGAATCGAACCTGCGGGGGCAGCACGAACGCCGTGCCCGCGGCGCTCAGCCGCTCGGCCAGCGCCTTCCAGGCGGGCAGCAGCAGGATGGCACCGAAGTGCGGCATCGGCACCATGTGCGCGCCGACATGGCCCGTATCGGCCGTGGCGAACGGCGTTCCAAGGTGCAGCGAGATCTGGTGGCCGAAGAAATCGAAATCGACCCAGGTGTCGGTGCTGCGCCCTTCGGAGCAGCCGAGCACGCCGCCGTAGAAGGCGCGCGCCTGGTCGAGGTCCGTGACGTTGAACGCCAGGTGGAAGGCGGAGGGCAGTGAAAGCGTGGAGTTCATGCGAAGAAGGAAAAGGGTTGATGGAAGCGGCTGCGGGGGCCGCCGGCATCGACGTGCCGTGCGGCAGCCCGCTCAATGCCCGGCGAGCACGGACTGGAGCAGCGGCAGATCCACGTTGCCGCCCGACACCACGATCACGGCGCTGCGCCCGTCCAGCTGCAGGCAGCCGGCCAGCAACGCGGCCAGGGCCACGCTGCCGCCGGGCTCCGCCACGATGCGCAGCTCTTCGAGCGCGAAGCGCATGGCTTGGCCGACCTGCGCGTCGGTGACTGCGAGCGCACTGCTGAGCAGCGGCTGGTTGATCGCGAAGGGCAGCTCGGCCGGGGTCGCGGCCTGCAGCGCATCGCACAGCGTGCGCGCAGCGGGGTCGTTGCTTTCACGTCGTCCGCTGCGCAGCGAGCGCACCGTGTCGTCGTAGCCGGCCGGCTCCACCGCCACCCGCTGCGCACCGGGGCTGAGCGCATCCAGCACCAGATTGCAGCCCGCCATCAGGCCGCCGCCGCCGCAGGGCGCGGCGAAGACTCCGAGGCTCTCGCGCTCGTCCGCCGGCAGGTCCTCGAGCGCCTCGAGGGCCACCGTGCCCTGCGCGGCCAGCACGTCAGGATGGTCGCCCGGAGGCACCAGCGTTGCGCCCGTCTCGGCGAGCAGCTGCATGCCGATGGCTTCGCGGCTTTCGTGGCGGCGGTCGTAGTGGACGACGCGCGCGCCTTGCGCCACCGCCTTCGCGACCTTGTTGCGGGGTGCATCCACGGGCATCACGATGGTCGCGGGAATGTCGAGCTGAGCGGCAGCCCAGGCGATCGCCTGGCCGTGGTTACCGGTCGAATAGGCCACGACGCCGCGGCGGCGTTGCGCCGGGTCCAGGTTCAGAAGCGCATTGAAGGCGCCGCGCAGCTTGAAAGAGCCGGTGAGCTGGAGGTTCTCCAGCTTGAGCCACACCGGACCGCCCGCGCGTGCATCCAGCGCGGGCCAGCGCAGCAGCGGCGTGCGGCGAACATGCGGGGCGATGGCTTGCGCGGCCCGCTGCACGTCCGCGAAGCGCGGCACCCTGAGGGTTCCGAGCATCTCGTGCGCGATGGTGTCGGGCAGCAGCGCGGCGCTGCGGGCTTCGGGTTCGGCGTTCACGACGGCGGCTTCCATCAGGCGGGGTTCCAGACGGAAGGCGCGACGCTGCCGGTCTGGCTCGTGATGCGGGTGTAGGCCTCCAGCCGGCGATGCTGCGCGAAGTTGAAGATGGTGTTGCGGCCCAGCTCGCACATCTCCAGGTTGCAGTCGGCGACGATCAGCTCGTCGTCCCAGGTGGAGGCCAGGGCCATGACTTCGCCTTGCGGGTTGACGATCACGGAGTGGCCCAGCAATTCGCAGCCGTCCTCGTTGCCGGCCTTGGCCACGCCCACGCCGAAGGTGGCGTTCTGGTAGCAGCCGGCCTGGATGGAGAGCTGCGAATGGAACTGACGCTGGTAGGGCGCCTCGAAGCCCCGGTTCTCCTGGTTCACGGCCGGCGTGTTGTAGCCGAGCATGACCAGCTCGACCTGCTGCAGGCCGAGTTCGCGCCACGACTCGGGCCAGCGGCGGTCGTTGCAGATCAGCATGCCCATGTTCACGTCCACGCCGGCCACCGGTGCCCGCACCACCGGGAACCCCAGGTTGCCCACTTCGAAGTAGCGCTTCTCCAGGTGCTGCACCTTGCGGATCGTGGAGAACTCCTTGTGGCCCGGCAGATGGACCTTGCGGTACTTGAGCACGATCTCGCCCGAGGGGGCGATCACCACCGAGGTGTTGAACCGGCGCTTGCGCATCACGCCTTGCTCGTCCGGCTCGTGGGCGATCTCGGCATAGCCGAGGTAGCAGGTCAGGCCATAGCGCCGGATGGCGTCGAACAGCGGCTGGGTCGCCGGCGAGGGCAGGGTCTCTTCGTACCAGCCGTCGGCTTCGTCCAGGTTCTCGACGTACCAGCGCGGAAAGAAGGTGGTCAGGGCGAGTTCGGGAAAGACGACCACGTTGGCGCCGCGCTGGTGGGCGCGTTCGAGCAGGCGGACCATGCGCGCGACGACGACGTCGCGGCCCTCGGCACGTTGGATGGGGCCCAGCTGGGCGGCGGCGACGGTGATGAGACGTTTCATGGCTGATGGCTAAGGAATAAATGCACAAGCAATGCGAGCGCCGATGTACGGCAGACACGGGACTGCGACCTGCGGTCGGAGGCAGCCCCTCCCAGGTGAAGATTCGAGTCGATTGAGTGGCCGGTGCCCGCCGATGCCGCAGGCGCCGGGCGGAGGATCAGTGGCCGGCCATGCCGGTGCGGCGTTTCTCGAGGCTGGCGAGCACGCGCGTCAGCGGCCAGAGCATGACCAGGTAGAGCAGTGCGGCCAGCACGATGGGCGACGGGTTGTAGACCAGCGACTGCGTATCGCGCGCGGCCCTGAGCAGCTCCGGCATGCCCACGACGCTGGCGATCGTCGTCAGCTTCACGACCTCGATGCAGTTGCCCAGCAGGTCGGGCATGACGTTTCGCACCGCCTGCGGCAGGACCACGTAGCGCAGTGCCTGCATGCGGGTCAGTCCCGTCGAACGTGCCGCCTCCATCTGGCCCTTGTGCACCGCCTGGATGCCGGCCCGGAACACTTCGCAGAAGTAGCTCGCGTTGTTGAGCACGAAGGCGATGACCACGGCCGCGAGCTTGGGCACGTCGCCGCCGAGGAAGGGCAGGCCGAAATACAGGAAGATCAGCAGGACCAGGGGCGGAAACGCACGGAAGAAGTCGACGTATGCGATCACGGTCCAGCGCACCCAGCGCGAGCCCGACTGCGTCTGGCCCAGCGCCAGCAGCAGTCCGGCGATGGCCCCGAGCGGGATGACGATCACCGACAACCAGATGGTCGTCCACAGACCGTTCAGCAGATAGGGAAGGACCTGGCGATAGATCTCCAGGTTGAAGAAGTTCTCGATGATCGAGTCCATGGCTGGCCTGGCTTAGTTCCTGTTGGATGAGCGGTGTTCGAGCGTTCTTGCCGCGAAGACGAGGGGCAGGAACACCAGCAGGTAGAGGAAGGCGCCCACCGTGAGCGGCGTCGGATTGCCCGCCACGGCTGCAGATGCCTGCGCCGTGCTGAGGATCTCGCTCAACGCCACCACCGAGCCCAGCGCGGTGTTCTTGGTCGTGGCGATCACCCGGTTCGTCAGCGGCGGCACAGCGCGCCGCAGGGCCTGGGGAAGCAGCACCCAGCGCATCGCCTGCCACCAGCCGAGGCCGGTGGAGCGGGCGGCCTCCATCTGCCCCTTCGGCAGGGAGGACAGGCCGGCCCAGATGCTTTCCTGGGCATAGGCCGCGAGCACCAGCGACAGGGACAGCCATGTCGAGGTGAAGGACGACAGCGGCATCCCCAGCGCGGGCAGGCCGAAGTACAGCAGGATGATGATGACCAGCGGCGGCAGCGAACGCGTGATGTCCGAGAACAGCACGACGGGCAGGCGCAGCCAGGCGCGGCCGGTGGCCCGGGCCAGCGCCAGCACCAGGCCGGCCGCCACGCCCGTCACCACCGTGGCCGCGCCGACGCCGATCGTGACCACCATTCCCCGTGCGATCTCGTGCCAATACTGGGCCGCGACCGCGGGATTGAAGAAGGTGAAGAGGAACCCGGAATTGGCTTCGTTCATGCCGGGCTCGCGCTCTTCGCGTCCATGTAGCGGCCGATGAAGCTGCGCGTGCGCGCTTCCCTGGGGTTCTCGAACACCTCGGCCGGCGTGCCCTGTTCCGCCACGACGCCGCCGTCCATGAACACCACCCGGTCGGCCACCGCATGCGCGAACGCCATTTCGTGGGTCACGACCAGCATCGTCATGCCGCCCTCGCGCAGGGCGCGCATCACGCGCAGCACTTCGTCGACGAGTTCGGGGTCGAGCGCGCTGGTCGGCTCGTCGAACAGCATCACCTTGGGCTTCAAGGCAATCGCCCGGGCGATCCCGACGCGCTGCTGCTGTCCGCCGGAGAGCTGGGCCGGAAAGGCATCGGCCTTGTGGCCCAGCCCCACTTGGGTCAACGCGTCGCGTGCGATCGCCTCGGCCTGCGCGCGGTCCTTCTTCTGCACGCGGCGCAGCGCCAGCGTGACGTTCTCCAGCGCACTGAGGTGCGGGTAGAGGTTGAAATGCTGGAACACCATGCCCACGCTCTGGCGTACGCGGTTGATGTCCGTGTCGGGCCGCGTGATGTCCTGGCCATCGACGACCACCTGGCCGGAGCTGGGCTCCTCGAGCCGATTGCAGCAGCGCAGCATGGTGCTCTTGCCTGAACCGGAGGGCCCGATCACGCATACCAGCTCGGCAGGTCGGACGCGGAGTTCGACTCCGCGCAAGACCTCCTGCGAGCCGTAGGACTTCTTCAGTCCGACTAGTTCTAGGATGGGGGCGCTCATGGGCTGCGTTTCTTCCGTTGAACCCGGCGATCAGGCGCAGTTGGGCTTGACCGGGGTGGGGTCGTAGTTCTCGGTGCCGGGCACGCCGTGGCCGGGCGCCACGGTGCGCTCGACGCTTCCCGCTGCGGGCTCGATGCCGTACCACTTGGTGGCCAGGCGCGCGATGGTGCCGTCGAGCTTCATGCACTTGAGGGCGTTGGAGACCAGGTCGCGGCCGGCCTTGTCGTTCAGGCGGAAGGGAATCGCCCAGACCAGCCCGGTCTTCACCGTGTAGGTGGTCTGCAGGGCGGAGTTCTGCTTGGCGGCCCAGCCGGCCACCGTGTTGCCTGCCAGGTTGAAGTCGGCCCGGCTCGACATGACGGCCTGGATCGCATCAGCGTTGGTGCCGTACACGTCGTACTTGAAGCCGTACTTCTCGGCGTTCTCCTTGGCCCAGCCCTCGTAGTTCGAGCCCTTGTTCACTGCCACGGTCTTGCCCTTCAGACCTTCCAGTGATTCCAGCTTCGTGCCGTTCTTGCGCGCCAGGAAGGTGTAGTTCGTCTCGGTGTAGCCCTCGGTGAAGAGCAGGGCGCGCGCACGCTCTGGGTTGACCGTCACCGGCGCCAGCAGGAAGTCGTACTTGCCGCTGTTGAGGCCCGGGATCAGCCCGGAGAACTCGGTCGCCTCGATCTCGACCTTGCGGCGCAGCCGCTTGCCCAGCTCTTCGGCCAGATCGACGTTGAAGCCCTGGATGCCGCCGCCGAGCTTGACCATGGCCTGGGGAGCGAAGGTCGGGTCGAGTGCGGTGCGCAGCGGCGCGCCTTCGTCGGCCTGGGCCAGGGGGCCGAATGCAGCGGCGCCGACGGCCAGGAGGGCGGCGAATCGGCGGGAGATATGGAGCTTGGACATGATCGCGTGTGTGGGATGAAGTTGGCAGAAGAGGGAGGAAGAGGAAAGAAGATGGAAGAGCTTCAGCGGCCGCGCAGACCTTCAGGCTGATCCAGTCCGACCAGCGCGCTGAATGCGCCCCGGCTCGCCGAGCGGGCGGGTGCAGCACCGAGCGGCCGGGACGGGCCGCGGCGCAGGTATTGGCCGGAGCCGCGCTCCGCGCGCAGTTCGCCTGCGCGCACGACGCTGCGCCCGCGGCTGAACACGTCTTCCGGCCAGCCGGTCAGGCGCATGCCTTCGTAGGGCGTGTAGCCGACGTTGTCGTGCAGCATTGCGGCGGACACGTCCACGACGCGCTGCGGATTCCAGATGGCGATGTCGGCATCGGCACCGATGGCGATCGCGCCCTTGCGGGGCGCCAGGCCGTACATGTGCGCGTGGTTGGTGGCCGTGAGCGCCACGAACTGCTCGATGCTCATGCGGCCCTTCATGACGCCTTCGGAGAACAGCAGCGGCATGCGCAGCTCGATGCCCGGCACGCCGTTGGCCATCTCCTTGAAGGTCGTCGCATCGCCCTTGGGCAACTTGCCGGATTCGTCGAAGCGGAAGGGAGAGTGGTCCGACGAGTAGACGCCGAGCGTGCCGTCCAGCAGACCGGCCCATACGGCCTCCTGCGAGGCCTTGTCACGCGGCGGCGGGCTGCAGCAGAACTTGGCACCTTCCACGCCCGGAAGGTCGATGTTGGAGGCCTCGAGGAAGAGGTACTGGGGGCAGCTCTCGGCATGCACCTGCGCACCCAGGCGGCGCGCCTGGCGAAGCACCTCGACCGTCTCGGCGCCTGCGACGTGCACGATCAGGATCGGCACGTCCACCAGACGCGACAACTGGATCGCGCGGTTGGTGGCCTCCGCCTCGGCGAGCGGGTCGTGCGACACGCCGTGGAACTTCGGCGCCGTGTGGCCCCGCTCGAGCAGGCGCCGCGCGATCCAGCGGATCATGTCGTGGTTCTCGGCGTGGACCATGACCATCGCGCCCTCCTGGCCGGCCGTGGACATGACGTCCAGCAGCGCGTGGTCGTCGAGCTTGAGCAGGTCGTAGGTCATGTAGACCTTCAGCGACGTGATGCCGTCGCGGATCGCCTGCGGCAGGTGCACCGCCAGGGCCTCCTCGTCGGGACGCGTCAGGATCAGGTGGAAGCCGTAGTCGATGACGGCCTTCTCGCTCGCCCGCCGGGCGTAGTCGGCGAGGACCTGCGGAATGCTGTCCTTGCGGTGCTGGGCGGCGAACGAGAGGACGGTGGTCGTGCCGCCGAAGGCGGCGGACACCGTGCCCGAATAGAAGTCGTCGGCGCACATCAGCCCCATGCCCGAGAGCTGCTCGATGTGGCAGTGGCTGTCGATCCCGCCGGGCAGCACCCATCGCCCGCGTGCGTCGATGTCTTCCCGTCCGGGAGCCAGGCCGGTGCCGATGGCGGCGATGCGGCCGTCGGTCACGCCGATGTCGCCTTCGATGCAGCCGGTGGCATTGCAGATCCGGCCGCCCCGGATGGTCAGGTCAAATGAAGAGGTCATGTTTCTTGTGTGCTGGCGTCGGCGAAGCGGGGAGTGCTCTTGCGCCGGAGCGTGGAGACGGGTTGTTGTTGCCGACCCGGCGGACGTCACTGGCGTCCTGCGGCAGCAGGCGTATTGCGGCGAGTCGGGCGGTGGTGATTCATGACGAAGGCCTGCACGGGTGAAGCGATGAAAGAAATTATTTCGATCGCGTCAGGCCTTGTCGCGTGCCTTTTTATGCAGCAGCCATAACCTGCTGTTAAGTGATTGCACCTGGTGCGCCTATGCACCTTCCTGGGGCGTCGATGTCTCCTGGCCATCCATCAGGGCGCGCAGGTCGGTGATGAACGACTGGGCGATCTGCGACAGCGGTTCGAAGCGCAGATGCATCAGCGTTGCATGCACCAGAGGCGTCCCGTGGACCGGCCGCACGACGAGGCGATGGTTCGTCCAGCTGCGCACCGAGAACTCGTCGACCAGCGCGATGCCGGCCCCCGCCTGCACCATCGCATAGGCGTTCTGCGGCGACCCGACCTCCACGGCCGCGCGCACCGTCTGTCCCGCCGACTCAAACAGCTGGGCCACCATGCGGCCGAAGTACGTGCTCCGTTCGTAAGACACCAGCGGCCAAGGCAGCAGGTCCTCCACAGACAAGGTGGCAAGGCGCGCCAGTGGGTGGTCGTACGGGCAGACGCACACCAGCCGGGCCGAGCCGAGCGGCGCGGCGATCAGGTTGGGATGGTCGACCGGCCGAAGCGTCACCGCCAGGTCGGCCTGCTGGTTGAGCACGCGCTCCATGAGTGGTGCGGGGCCCAGGTACTGGAACGTGACCTTGACATTGGCATGCCGCTGGCGGAAGCGCGTCACGGCCTGCGGAATGATCATCTGGCCCACGCTGGGGCTCGAGACGATGTTCAGGATCCCGTCGCTGTTGTCGCGCAGTTCCTGCGCCAGTTCGTTCACGCGGTTGACGCCGGCATACACCTGCTCGACCTCGCGGATCAGCTTCTTCGCCTCCGGCGTCGGGTACAGCCGCCCCTTGATGCGCTCGAAGAGCGGAAACCCGACGCGGCTTTCGGTGTGCGACAGCAGCCGGCTCACCGCCGGCTGGGAAACGCAGAGAAGTTCGGAGGCGCCGGTGATGGAGCCGGTGGTCATCACGGCGCGGAAAACCTCGATCTGGCGGAGATTCAGGGACATGGCATGCAAGCTGCAAAGCCGGGTGAGCGGATAACAGAAGGTTAAGGGTGACCGACAACTTAGCAAGTGCCATGCCCCAG
This sequence comes from Variovorax sp. 22077, assembly GCF_052044195.1. Taxonomy (NCBI): domain Bacteria; kingdom Pseudomonadati; phylum Pseudomonadota; class Betaproteobacteria; order Burkholderiales; family Comamonadaceae; genus Variovorax; species Variovorax sp. 22077. The sequence goes on along the minus strand of NZ_JBQEQC010000026.1, from coordinate 15,600 downwards.
CTCGCGGCCTAGACTTTCCTCACGCCGCAACCCGCTGTCCGCCACCACTGCACGCCATGTCACGCACCCTCTACGTCATCAACCCCAACAGCAACGCAGACGTCACCGCGCAGCTCAGCGCAGCCGTCGAGCCGTTGCGGCGCGCGGGCGGGCCCGAGATTCGGTGCGTGACCCTGGAAGCCGGCCCGCCCGGCGTGGAAACCCAGGCGCACGTGGACGGCGCGGCCCTGGCCGTCAACGACTTTGCCGTGCGGCATGAGGCCGACGCGGCCGGCTTCGTGGTGGCCTGCTTCAGCGATCCGGGTGTGGCACAACTGCGCGAGCGCGTCGCCGTGCCGGTGCTCGGCATCAGCGAGTCGGCCGTGCTCACGGCGCTCACCCTGGGCCACCACTTCGGCGTGATCGCCATCCTGCCGGGCTCCATCCCGCGTCACTTGCGTGCGTGGGGGGCCATGGGCATCTCACAGCGCTGCGTGGGGGAGATCGCGATCGGGCGGGGCGTGTCCGCGCTTGCCGACCGCGAAGCCACGCTGGCGGCCATGATCGACGCAGGCCGGCGGCTGCGCGACGAACGCGGCGCGCACGTGCTGGTGATGGGCTGCGCCGGCATGGCCGGATTCCGGGCGCCACTGGCCGAGGCCTGCGGCCTGCCCGTGGTCGAGCCCACGCAGGCGGCCACCGCGATGGCATTGGGCCGTGTCCTGCTTGGTTGGTGAGCGCGCGCAGCCATCCGGGACAGCGCCGGCGATGAATTCGGTTCTCCTCGAGCCGCGGGCAAGGACTGCCGCGCCGCATCCCGACCTGCACCGGCGGCTGCACGCCATCCTGGGCGACGAAGGCCTGGTGCAGGACGCCCAGGCGCAGTCGCCCTACCTGAGCGATTGGCTCGGCAAATGGCACGGGCGTGCCTCGCTCGTCGCTCGCCCGGCCGACACGGCGCAGACGGCGGCCGTGATGCGGGTGTGCCACGAGACGCACACGCCGGTCGTCACGCAGGGCGGCAACACCGGCATGAGCGGCGGCGCGACGCCTGACGCCAGCGGGGCACAGGTCATCCTGAGCACGGGTCGCATGAATCGCATCCGTGTAGTCGATCCGCTCAACAACACGCTGGTGGCCGAAGCGGGCGTGCTGCTGGCCCAGGTCCGGCAAGCCGCGCAGGACGCCAACCGCTTCTTCCCGCTGAGCCTGGGTTCCGAAGGCAGCTGCACCATCGGCGGCAACCTGGCCACCAATGCGGGCGGCATTGCCGCGCTGCGCTACGGGAACATGCGCGAGCTTGCGCTGGGCCTGGAAGTGGTGCTGCCCGATGGCCGGATCTGGAACGGCTTGCGCGGGCTGCGAAAGGACAACAGCGGCTTCGATCTGCGGCAGATCATGATCGGCTCCGAAGGAACGCTGGGCGTGATCACGGCCGCCGTTCTGAAGCTGCTGCCACGGCCGAGATCGACGGCGACGGCGTGGGTGGGCGCGGACCGCCTGGGTTCGTTGGTCAAGCTCCTGGCCGCGCTGCGCGAGCGGTGCGGGGAACGTCTGGCGGCCTTCGAGATGATGTCCGAAGCATCCCTGTCGCTGGTGCTCGCGCATGTGCCCGGCACACGCGCACCGCTGGCTGGCCGTCATGGGTTCCATGCGCTTGTCGAGCTGTCCGATACCTGCGCCTCGGGTCTGGACGCGCAACTGGAAGAAGTGCTGGGCGACGCGCTGCAGGCCGGGCTGGTCAGCGGTGTCGCGCTCAGCGCCGCGCACGCGCAGACTCGGGACTTCTGGAATCTGCGCGATGGCATCTCGCAGGCGCAGGTGCGGGCGGGCTGGGCGATCAAGCACGACATCTCCCTGCCGATTTCCGCGGTGGCCGACTTCGTGCCTCGTGCCGACGAAGCCCTGCGCCGGCTCGCGCCCGATGTGCGCATCGTCAACTTCGGCCACCTGGGCGACGGGAACCTGCACTACAACGTGCTGCTGCCGCCCGACACCCCCAGTGCGGCCCGCGATGCCCGCCTGGTCGAATTCAATCGCGTGGTGCACGACCTGGTCGACCAGTACGAGGGAAGCATCAGTGCCGAGCACGGCGTGGGACAGCTTCGGCGCGACGAGTTGCGGCGCTACAAGCCCGCCGTCGAGTACGAACTGATGATGCGGATCAAGCAGGCGCTCGACCCCAACCACCTGATGAACCCCGGAAAGATTTTCTGAGCCCGGCCTCCGCGCGGGTGCATGCCGCTCGACGCCACCGATCGGTGAGCAGCCACCGCGGCAGCCGTGATCCGCCTTTCGACAAGATCCACCATTCGCAGCACCATGAAAGTTCTTTTCTGCAGCACGCATCCGCTTCACACGGCGGATTTCCTCGCTGATTTCCAGGCCGCGCTTCCGGCCGTGGAGTTCATCCACTGGCGGGAGGACATGCCCACGCAGGGCGCGGAACTGGCGGTGATCTTCCAGCCCCCGGACGCCCTGTACGCCCGCGAGCCGGGCCTGCGCGCTGTCTTCAACCTGGGCGCCGGCGTCGATGCGCTGCTGCGCAACCCGGCCTTCCCCAGTTCATTGGCGCTGTACCGCCTGGAAGACGGCGGCATGTCGGCCCAGATCGCCGAATATGTGGTGCATGCCGTCTCCAGGATCGTGCGCCAGCTCGACCGGTATGCCGAGCAGGAGGCGGACCGCCACTGGCATCAACTGACGGCCATCGATCGGCGCGAGTTTCCGGTCGGCGTGCTGGGCATGGGCGTCATCGGCCGAAAGATCGCGACCACGCTTGCGCAGCTGGACTATGCCGTGGCGGGATGGTCGCGCAGCGGGCAGCCGCTGGAGGGGGTCGAGGTGTTCGGCGGTCAGTCGCAGATGGATGCCTTCCTTGCGCGCAGCCGCATCGTGGTGAACATCCTTCCGCTGACATCGGAAACCTCGGGCATCCTCAATGCGCGGACGCTGGGCCGACTGAAGGCACCCGCCCACCTGATCAATGTGGGGCGCGGCGAGCACCTGGTCGAGGAGGACCTGCTGGAGGTGATGGCATCCGGCCACGTGGAAAGCGCCGTGCTGGACGTGTTCCGGACGGAGCCGCTGCCCAAGGATCACCCCTTCTGGAGCCATCCGCGCATCAGCGTCACCCCGCACATCGCGGCGCAGACCGGTCGTCGCGAGACCGTGGCTCAGATCGCATCCAAGATCGAAGCCTACCTTGCGGGTCGCGCCGTGTCCGGGCTGGTGTCCCGCGAACTCGGCTACTGAGGTGCTGGCGCTTCGTGCGCAGGTGAAGGCCTTGAGGGCATGAACCGCGCCGATGGAGAGCAAGGGATTCCATGCGTCTCCATCCACTATGATCCCGCGCCATCTCCTGGCCGCCGGCCAATCGCAGCGTACGAAGCAGAGGTCTCGCGTGAAAGAAATATCAGAGCAGCTGGTCGCAATGATCGGCCAGCCTTTCGACAGCAGGAAGGTCCGAGATGTGCTGGGCGCCCTGGGCGTCAAGAGGGTTTCCGGCCCCGGCGCCTTCTCCTCGAGCGAGGAGGTCATCTGGATACCCAAGGCATCCGTGCGCATCGATATCTACCAGGCGCAGAAACTGAACGGGCTGACGGGATCGAACTACCCGGATGAAGAGGGATGGTTCATCGGGTCCGTGCAGTTCCTCGCGCCCGGATCGGACGACAGGATCAAGACGCCATTTCCGGGCCCGCTCCCGATGGGCCTCGCCATCGGCTCTACACCGCAGGATTGCATCGACGCGCATGGCCGGCCGGACCTGGACGAGGAGCATGACCGGCCCGGTTTCTCAGGCAGGGTTCTGGCCTGGCGCAAGCAGCACCAGAACATCGCGGTCATGTTCGCCGGCCAGGGGCGCGAGAGCACGATGATCAGCCACACCGTTTGCCTGATCGGTTGCGTCGGTGCCTGGCGCTATACCCATCCCGAGGTCTTCGCTCCATGAATCCGAATCGGATGTCTGGGGCCAGCATGCCGACGGCCATACGTCGCTGCACCCGATGTCCCGGCAAGACGCTGCCGCCAAGGCAAGCCGCTCGAACGCTCCATTACACGAATCGTTCGCTTGGATGCGGTGCCTGGCGACATTGGCTCCTCGATCAAGCTTCCGAGCGCTCGACCACCACTTCGCTGATCTGCACGACCGGCCGAATGTCCGTGTACTTGGGGATGTCATCGATGATCTCCTGCTGGTGCTCGCCGGAGGCCGCTCGGTAAGCTTCGGCGGAAGTGCAGATGAAATCGCACTTCGCTGCGTAGACAGGGTCGCTGCCGGGAGCACGCCCCGAGATGCCCTTGTCCATCGTGTAGTAGAGGCACGCATCGCCGAGCAGCCGCTTCATCATCGGCATATGGCTCTCGCGGTAGTAGGCGTGATCGAACCGTGCACCGACGGCGTACGGGTACATGACACTGACCTTGATCATCGAGATTTCTCCTGTTGTTGCACGTTGGTCCATACGGCCGCGGCTCGGCCAGAAGCAGCCTCAAGCCGGGAATCGTGCGCCCGTCTCTTCCGGTGGCAGGCGCAGGCCGTTCGTGAGATAGCTGACGGTGCGATAGAAGCCGGCCAGCATCAGCAGCTCGATGACGGCTTCTTCGGCGAAGTACTTTCGCAACTCGCTCCAGAGTCCGTCGTCGATGTCGGAGTGCTCGTGCAGGGAGTCGCACAGGCGCAGAAGAACCCGTTCCTCGACCGACCAGCAGGCTTCGTTCGCCGAACCCGTGACGGTCGCCTGAACCTGCTCCGGCGTCAGGCCCGCAAGCTTCGAGAAGACCGTGACGTGGATGCCCCATTCATATTCGGATCTGCACAGCGCCGTTGTTCGGTGGATCACGATCTCGCGCTGCCGGACGCTCAAGTTGCCCTTGTCCAGCAGCCCGCCGGCAAAGAACTTCTGAAACAGACGAGGGTCGCGCGCCAACGTCGTGAACAGCCGTAGAGGGGGCTGTCCCTTCATCAGCCTGTCGAGCGGCCCGGAAATGTGCTCGGCAAATGGCGGCGTTGCTGGATCGATGCGTGCGGGCATGCAGGTTCCTGACTCCAAGACGGCGTCATCGTAGGCTTCTTGCTGTATAAAGTAAAGCATGACGACACCTCGCATCGGTCAACCTGTTCGCGGTTCCACCACCGGCCGCCCCCTCATGGTCGCCCTGGACCTGCTGGGTCGACGCACCGCGCTGCGCGTGCTCTGGGAGCTTCGCCGAGACCCGCTGACCTTCAGGGCGTTGCAGGATGCTTGCGAGACAAACACCCGGTTGCTCAACACGCGGCTCACCGAGCTGAGGGAGGCCGGCCTTGTCGAGCATGCCGAGGGGGGCTATCGGCTGACGGACGAGGGGAGACGGCTTTCGAAGGCTTTGAAGCCGCTGGCGGATTGGGCCGAGAAGTGGGGAGATGGAAAGCGATGAGCAGGTGACTTGGACCATGCGGCCGGCGCGCCACCCGGCAGGGCGGCCAGCCAGTCGCGAAGCCGCCCCGTCGGCACCAGCTCCGGCGGGGCGCCTGTGCTCGAGGCATCGGGCAAGGCGAGCGCTTCTCGAGATGTGGAGCGAGCTTTGTTCAAGCCGCTGCGCTGGGGCGCATCGAGACAGCGTCGTACCAGCGACGCAGCGCACGGAAGCCGATCCAACGCTTCACCGATCCTCAAGCTGTTCTTGTCCCGGCTGAGCGAGCTGGCTCCGAAGGACTCCGGACGCGCAACGCCGTCGAGAACCTCGTAGGCGCGAGAGGCATTGCGGCAGCCTAGCGTGGTGGCCATACGGCCGGCTGCAAGCAAGGTCGAAGGATGCGGATGGCGAAGAAACTGCTTCATCCAGCTGGCTCGGATGTCGAATCTCCCATCATCGAATGCGAAATGCTCGACGGACTGAAGCCCAGGCGGCGCCGGAACATCGTCGAGAACGCGCCAGGACTGTCGTAGCCGAGTTCGAGCGCGACGGCTGTGACCGGTTGCCCCTCGGCCAATCTGGAAAGCGCCGAGATCAGGCAGGCATGCTGGCGCCACTCTCCAAAGGGCATGCCCGTCTCGGCGCGGAAGAACCGCGTGAAGGTGCGCTCGCTCCGGTGCAGCTGCACCGCCCAATCGCCGGCAGTCGCGCGGATGCTGGGTGCGTAGAGAAACTCCACGCACAACCGATGGAGCATGCGGTCCTTGGGCAAGGGCGCGAAGATCGGTAGCGTGGCCGCGCGCGCGATCTCCGCGAGTGCGAGCCGCATGACCAGGCCGTCCCTGTCGTGCTCTCCATAGAGGGCCTGCACTTGCGTCGCCTCCAGCAGCAACTGCCGCAAGAGGGGCGAGACGAGCAGCACTTCGCAGCGAGATCCCTCGCGCGGCGCCGCACTCGGTTCGATGTAGAGGCTGCGAGTGCTGACCCCAACCATGCGCACGCGGTGCGGCTTGTTCGCAGGGATCCAGACTCCGCAGTGCGGGGGGACGACCCACGCGCCGTCATCCGTGCCGACTTCCATCAGGCCCGTCGCGCCATAGAGGAACTGCGCTCGCCGATGGTGATGCATCTCCAGAAGCGTCCCAGGCGCGTAGTCGGTGCCTATCGCAAGCACATCGCGCTCGATCGCATCGACGCTGTCCAACGGTACGTTTCTCATCGACGGTCATTATTGGCTGAAACGCAAACATCGTTGTCCAAGCTTCGAAAGCCAGACAGAACGGGGTTCCGTAGCCTCACTGATCTTGAAGGACGGATTGCGATGGAACTCTATTTCTGGCTTGCCGCCTGCGGCACGCTCGCCGGCGTGACCACGGTGCTCTTCGGTTTCGGCGGCGGCTTCGTGGTGGTTCCGCTGCTCTATCAGGCGCTGACGCACCTGCGCGGGCCCGAAGCACAGACGGCGTCCCATGCAATGCAGATTGCGGTTGCGACCTCGACGTGCGTGATGATCTTCGGGTCGGCGATGGCAACGGCGAAGCACCAGCGCGCAGGATCGCTGGACTGGACGGCCATCAAGCCGCTGCTCGTCTCCATCGCCATCGGCAGCGCGCTCGGCGCAGCGACCGCGGCGGCAGTGCAGGGCAGCTGGCTGCGCTGGGCTTTCGTCGTCTACGTGGGGTTGACCATCGTGGACTGCTGGCTTCGGCCCGGCTTTCTTTCACAACCGGCGCAAGCGGCCCGACCTGCGCAGGCACGGACGGCATGGGTGGGCGTCGCCATCGGCTGGGTCGCGGCCTTGCTTGGCGTAGGGGGTAGCGTCATGACGGTTCCCTTGCTCCGCCGCAGAGGGGCAAGCATGACCGGCGCGACGGCCATGGCCAGCCCGCTGTCGCTTCCCGTTGCCTTGGCGGGGACTGCGACCTACGTGGCCCTTTCCTGGGGCGGGATGACGAACCTGGGTCGCGGGTATGTCGGCTATGTGGATCTGCGCGCATTCCTCGCCCTGGTCTCCGGCTCGTACGTCGGGATTCGTTTGGCGACCCCGTATATCGGGCGGATTCCCGATCAGGTGCACGCCAGGGTGTATGTCGGGCTGCTGATCGCCGTCGAGGTGTCCATGTTGCTTGGCTAGATGCGCGTGCGGGCGGACCGGGTCACGGCGACCGGTGCGCATGATCGGGTTCAAGGCGGATGTCGAGGCCAGCCTGCTTCCGAAAATTCCTTCGCCTGCACGCGCAGCCAGTCGCAAAAAGACTTGACCTGCGGTCGCATGGCAGACGTCCGCGGCGTCAGCAGGTGATAGGCATAGGGGCCGGGCACCGGCTCGCCGGGCGCCATGGCAAGCCGCCCAGTGCGCACTGCGTCGGCCGCCAGAACGTCGGAAGCCACCGCCACGCCTTCGGCCCCGGTCGCGGCGTCGATCGTGAGATAGGTGTGCGAGAAGCGCAGCCCCTGCCTGATGCGGCGCTCGGACAAGGGGCGTGCGTCCTGCGCGGTCCACCAGCGGGACCAGTCCACCTGAAGTGGAATCCGCGGCTCGTACTCGTCATGAAGCAAGGTGGCTTGCAGGATGTCACCGATCTTCTTCCAGCCGCGACACACATCCGGTTGCGCAATGGCGCAGAAGGATTCGCGCAGCAGGAGCTCGCTGTGCAACTCGGGGTAGGAGCCGCTGCCGAGGCGTATCGCGACGTCCACGCGGTCCCGTGCAAAGTCCACCGGCGGGACCGACGCGAGAAGCCTGACTTCGACCTCCGGATGCTTCTGCCGGAAGTCTCCCAGCCGTGGCATGAGCCAGCGGGTCACGAATGACGGCATGGCCGTCACGGTGACCTCCTTCGCATCGCCGGCGCCGCGCACCGCAAGGGAGACGCGCTCCAGTTCCTCGAGCATGCGCGAAATCTCCCGCTGGTAGCGCCGGCCCGTCTCGGTGATCTGCACCGACCTTGGACCTCGGACGAACAACGCCGTCCCCAGCCATTCCTCAAGAAGCCGCACCTGATGGCCCACCGCGCCGGCAGTGACGAAGAGCTCTTCACCGGCACGCACGAAGCTGGCGTGGCGTGCGGCCGCCTCGAATGCACGCAACGTCGAAAGGGGGGGAAGTTCGTACGGCATGCCTCAATCCTACTGAGCCTTAGCCGCCAAATGTTTGATTTGTACCCTTGGAGTGCAATCCTTAGTCTCTGGATTCCTCAACCAACCAGGCTCAGGCATGCTGAGCCAAACCCACAGGAATCTCATCATGGATCTGCGCATCCACGGACAGGCGAACGAGACGCTGGCCCCATCTTTCCGCAAGGTGCTGGTGCCCTGGGCCGTGCAGGGCGGCCTGAATCCGCCGGTGGTCACGCGCGCCAAGGGCTGCCATTTCTACGACGCGACCGGCAAACGCTATCTCGACCTCACGAGCGGGTATGTGGCCGTCTCCCTCGGTCATGGCCATCCGAAGGTGATCAGGGCGATTCAGGATCAGGCCGAACGCATGTGCTGGGTGGCTTCGAGCTACTTCAACGACGTGCGGGCGGAGTACGCGGAACTCCTCGACACGGTTTCGCCGTGGGCCGAGGGGATGCGCGTGCACTTCGCGTGCGGCGGCGCCGAGGCGAACGACGACGCGGTGAGGATCGCCAGGCTCGTCACCCGGCGCTCGAAGATCCTGACCGCCTACCGCTCCTACCACGGAGGAACCATCGCCGCGGCCTCCATGACCGGCATCGATCGCTGGCGAGATCCGTTTCCGGCGATGCCGGGCATGGTCAAGTTCTTCACGCCCTACCCGTATCGCAGCCCCTTCTTCACCACAGACCCTGCCGAGGAGACGCGGCGCGCGCTGGACCATCTCACGCGGGTGCTTTCCCACGAAGGTGCGCAGAACGTTGCCGCGATCCTCATGGAGCCGATGACGGGCTCCAGCGGCGTGGTGGTCTATCCACCCGGCTATCTCGAAGGGGTCAGGGCCTTGTGCGACAGGCATGCGATCCTGCTCGTCTTCGACGAGGTCATGACGGGCTTCGGACGCACGGGCGCGCCGTTCTGCTCACAGCGCGTCGGCGTGCAGCCGGATCTCATCTCCTTTGCGAAGGGGGCCAGTTCCTCGTACACCCCGCTCGGTGGCGTGATGGTTCGTGAAAGCGTGGCGCGCCACTTCGATTCGGAGCTGTTCGATGTCGGCCACACCCACGCGGGCCATGTTCTCTCGGTGGCGGGCGGGCTTGCCGCGCTGAAGGTCTACATCGAGGAAGGCCTGTTCGAGCGCGCCCGTGAGATCGAGGGGTGGCTGCGCGATGGCCTCGGCGAACTGGCCCGGCGGCACGCGTGCATCGGCGACATCCGCGGCATGGGGGCGCAGTTCGGCATCGAACTGGTCCAGGACCGTGAAAGCCGCGAACCCCTGGTGGAATGGCATCACCCCGGCGGTTCGCTGCCGATGAAGGCCTTCTACGCAGAACTGCTCGCCCGGGGCGTGCATGCCTATGGGCGCTACAACGTGGTGATCGTCGCGCCGCCGCTGGTGATCTCCAAAGCCGAACTCGACGAGGGCCTTGCCGGGCTTGACGCCGCCCTCACCGCATTGGAGGGTGCGCGATGAACTACCAAGACCTTGCCGTCATCGCGCTCAAACGAAAGCGGCCCTCGACCGCTCCGAACAACGGCGGCGGCGGGGCCAGGCAGACGCAAAGAATCAGCGCAACGCTTCAACGAGGTCAAGAACCATCCGGTCTCCGCCGAACTTCTCGACCCCATGCGTCAGCAGCGCATCCACGGCCTGCGCGATGCCATGGCTCGACGAAGACTGCTGCGCCATGTCGTTGTAGTAGCCCAGGTCCTTCTTCGCATTCGCCATCGAGAACTTCAGCGAATCGGTGCTGCCGGTCAGCAGCTTGGGCTTGACGCGTTCCAGCGCCACGCCGTTGCCGCCGCCCTTGGCCAGCACGTCGACGAACACGTCGGGCTTCACGCCGGCGCGTTCGGCACAGGCAGCGGCCTCGCACAGCAGCGCCACGGTGCCCAGCGACACGAAGTTGTGCAGCAGCTTCATCGCGTGGCCGGCGCCGATGCCGCCCACATGGGTGATGTTCTCGGCGAAGCAGCGCAGCAGCGGCAGGCACGAGGCCAGCACCTGCTCGTCGCCGCCCACCAGCAGGTTCAGGCGGCCTTCGGCGGCTTCCTTGGCGGTGCGGGTCATGGGGGCGTCGATGAACTTGCCGCCCTTGGCGCTCACCGCCTCGGCCACCTTCGCGGTGGAGGCGGGTACCGCCGTCGAGCAGTCGATGACCACGGTGCCGGGGCGCAGCGTGGTGAGCGCGCCGCTGTCGCCCAGCATCACGGCCTCGACCTGAGGCGTGCCCGTGACGCACAGGATCAGCACGTCGACCTGCGCGGCCAGCGAGGCCACGTCCTTCACCGAGGTGGCGCCGGCCTTCAGCAGGCCGTCGATGGGCTGGTTACCCGCGTGCTCCAGCACGGTGAGCTGGTGGCCGTGCTTGACGATGTTGCTGGCGATGCCGTGGCCCATCAGGCCCACGCCGACGAGGCCGACCTTGCGCGGCGCTTGCTGCTGTTCAGTGGTTGTCATGTGTTGTCTTCATCCGTGCTTGATGGCGATGGTCTTGAGGGTCGTGAAGCCGAGCAGGGCCTCGAAGCCCTTCTCGCGGCCGAAGCCGCTGGATTTCACGCCGCCGAATGGCAGTTCTACACCACCCGCCGCACCGTAATTGTTGACGAAGACCTGGCCGCAATGCAGCTTGTGCGCCATGCGCAGCTGGCGCGCGCCGTCGCGGGTCCACACGCCGGCCACCAGGCCGAAGTCCGTGCCGTTGGCCAGGCGAACCGCCTCGGCCTCGTCGGCGAAGGGCGTCAGGGCCAGCACCGGGCCGAAGATCTCGCGCTGCGCGATGTCGCTGTCGTGCGGCACGTCGCGGAACAGCACGGCCTCCTGGTAGTAGCCGGTGGAAGAGGCGTTGGGCGACACCGTGCCGCGCGCCGCCACCTTCAGGCCGGCGGCCTCTGCGGTCGCGACCATGTCGCGCACCTGGCGGAACTGCTTTTCGTTGATGAGCGGACCCATGTCCAGGTCTTCGGCGGGCGTGCCCGCGCGCACGGCGGCGAAGCGCCTGGCGAGGCGCTGCACCACTTCTTCATAGACCGACTGCTCCACCAGCACGCGGCTGCCTGCCGAGCAGGTCTGGCCTGCGTTCTGGATGATGGCGTTGAGCAGCACCGGCTCGGCCGCGTCGAGGTCGGCATCCGCGAACACGATCTGCGGCGACTTGCCGCCCAGCTCCAGCGTCACCGGGCAGTGGCGCTCGGCCGCGGCCAGGCCCACGCTGCGGCCGGTCATGGTCGAGCCGGTGAACGAGATGTGGTCGATGCCCGGGTGTGCGCACAGCGCGGCGCCGGCTTCCTTGCCGTAGCCGGTCACCACGTTGAGCGCGCCGGCCGGAAAGCCCACTTCGGTCGCGATCTCGGCCAGGCGCAGCAGCGACAGGCTCGCGTCTTCCGCCGGCTTCACCACGCAGGCGTTGCCCGCGGCGAGCGAGGCGCCCACGCTGCGGCCCGCGATCTGCATCGGGTAGTTCCAGGGAATGATGTGGCCCGTCACGCCGTGCGGCACGCGCACCGTCAGCACGGTGTAGCCGCGCTCGTAGGGCAGGGTGTCGCCGTGCAGCTTGTCGCAGGCGCCGGCGTAGTACTCCATGTAGCGGGCCAGCGCGGTGGCGTCGTTGCGCGCCACGCGCAGCGCCTTGCCGGTGTCGCGCGCCTCGAGTTGGGCCAGCTCCTCGTGGTGCTCCAGCACCGCGGCGCCGAGCTTGGCCAGCAGGCGGCCACGCTGCAGCGCGGTCAGGCCGCCCCAGGGGCCGTCGAAGTTCTCGCCCATGGCCTGGCGTGCGGCGCGCACGGCGGTGTCCACGTCGGCGGCGGTGCCGCGCGCGATCTCGCCGAACTTGCTGCCGTCGCTCGGGTCGATCACGTCGATGGTGGCGTTGCCTTCGGACTGCACGTGGCGTCCGTCGATGTAGTGGGCTGCTGCGTTCATGATGTCTTGTCTCCTGTGGGCCGGTCAGCGGGACGTGCTGGGTTCCGGCCAGGGTTTCTGCGGTTCGCGGATCTGCTCGAAGGCGCGGCTGAACTGCAGCACGCCCAGGTCGTCGAAGCGGCGCCCCGCGATCTGCAGCCCGATGGGCATGCCCTCGGCCGAATAGCCGCAGTTGATCGAGGCAGCGGGCTGCTCCGACATGTTGTAGGGCACCGTGAAGCCGATGTGCTCCAGAGGCAGCATCGGGTCGTTGGTCGGCGATGCGTGGTCGGCCGGTGCGGGCATGTTGGGCGACACCGGCGAGATCACGAAGTCGTAGGCCTTGGTCGCCGCGATCGTCGCCGCGCGCGCGGCGATGAACTGGCTGTAGGCATCGAAGATGTGCGCGCCCGAGAAGCCGGCCGCGCTCTCGGCCCATTCGCGGATGTACGGCAGGATCTTCGCGCGCTTCTCCGGCGCCATCGCCTGGATGTCGATGCACGACCGCATGCGCCAGAAGTGGTCCATGCCCTGCAGCATCTTCGGCGTCATGAAGGCCGGGATCTCTTCGATCACCGCGCCGGCCGCCTCGATGAGCTTCGCTGCGCGGCGCACGGCTTCGGCGATCTGCGGGTCGAGCGGCAGGCCGCAGCCCGCGTCCATGTGCAGCGCGACGCGCTTGCCCTTGATGAACGAAGGATCGACCTCGAAGGCCGTCCAGTCGATGACGGGCGGCGGCAGTTCCGAATAGTCGCGGTCGTCGGGCTGCGCGACCGAGGCCATCATCAGCGCCGAATCGGCCACGGTGCGGGTCATCGGGCCGGCGCAGCGGCCCATGTAGGGCGAACTCAGAGGAATGCGGCCGAAGCTGGGCTTGAGCGTGTAGATGCCGCACCAGCTCGCAGGCAGGCGCAGCGAGCCGCCGATGTCGGTGCCGACGTGCAGCGGGCCGTAGCCGGCAGCGGCTGCGGCGCCGGCGCCTGCGCTCGAGCCGCCGGGCGTGCGCGACAGATCCCACGGATTGCGCGAGAGCTCGTGGAAGCTCGACAGCCCCGAGGACAGCATGCCCAGGTCGGGCATGGTGGTCTTGGCGACCAGCACCGTGCCGTCTTCCTTCAGGCGCGCGGCCGGCGGCGAGTCATAGGTCATCGGCACGAGGTCGTAGGCGGCGGTGCCCAGCGGCATCGGGTCTCCCTCGGTCGCGAGGTTGTCCTTGATGGTCACGGGCACGCCGTCGAGCGTGCCCAGCGGCTTGCCGGCCAGCCAGCGCGCTTCGGACGCGCGGGCCTGCTCCAGCGCCAGCTCGGGGCGGAACAGCCAGGTCGCGTGCAGGTCGGGCTCGTAGGCCGCGGTGCGCTCGTTCACCGAGCGCGCCACTTCCACCGGCGAGAGTTCCCTGGCCGCGTAGGCGGCGTGCAGTTCCTGCACACCCAGGGCATACAGGGGCTTCGATGTCGACGTGCTCATCGCATCAGCCCCACGAGATCGCTGCCAGGTCGTTCACCACGATCGGCATGCTCGGCCAGAGGCCCTTCACTTCCTTGCGCGCGATGGTCGGGAACACCGCCTGGTAGAGGAAGCCGTTGACGGCGTCGGTCGCCAGCATCCGCTGCGCGTCGGCCAGCAGGTCGGCGCGGCGCTTCTTGTTCTCCTCGTTCTGGATGGCCACGAACAGGTCGCGGAACTTCTTCGAGTCGTAGCCCCAGTAGTAGTCGGGCTCGGTGTACTTCACCAGGTCGAAGGGCTCCACGTGGGCGACCATGGTCAGGTCGAAGTCGTGCGCGCCGCCGAAGGTGCCGCTGAGCCACTGGGCCCATTCCACGTTCTGGATCTTCACGTTGATGCCGATCTGCGCGAGCTGCGCGGCGATCACCTCGCCGCCCTGGCGGGCGTAGGAGGGCGGCGGCAGCTGCAGGCGCAGCTCCAGCGGCGTCTTCACGCCGGCCTCGGCCAGCAGCTTCTTCGCCTTCTCCACGTCGAAGGGGTTCATCGCGGTGGTGTCGATGAAGCCCGGCGCGCCCAGCGCATAGTGGCTGCCGATGGGCTTGCCGAAGCCGTCTGCCGCGCCCTGGATGATCGCGTTGCGGTCGATGGCTGCCAGGATCGCGCGGCGCACGCGCACGTCGTCCAGCGGCTTCTTGCGGTTGTTGATGGTCAGGATCACCTTGCCGCGCGTGCCCACTTCCAGCACCTGGAAGCGCGCGTTCCCCTTGAACTGGCTCACCGAGCGCGTGCCTGCGCGCGGGAAGATGTCGATGTCGTTCGACAGCAGCGCGGCGGTCTGAGCGGCCGTGTCCGACATGAAGCGGAAGACGAACTTCTCGGTCTTCGCGAGGTTCGGGTCGCGATAGGTCGGCGACTTCACCAGCGTGCACGAGGCGCCGCGCTGCCATGCGCTCAGCTTGTAGGGGCCGGTGCCCACGGGTGCGGTGGCGTTGGTCTCGGCGCTCTTGGGCTCCACGATGCAGGCGGTCGACTGGCCGAGCATGAAGGGCAGGTCGGGGTTGGACAGCGTGCTGTTGACGCCCACCGTGTACTCGTCGAGCACGACCGTGCCGATCTCGCTGAAGAAGCGCTTGTCCTTGTTCGTGCTCTTGGCGCCGCCCGCGCGGTCGAACGAGAACTTCACCGTGTTCGCGTTGAAGGGCTGCCCGTTCTCGAAGCGCACGCCCTTGCGCAGCTTGAAGACGAACGTCTTCATGTCGGGCGAGGACGACCAGCTCTCCGCCAGCATCGGCGTGACCGAGCCGTCGGCGTTCACCTTGGTGAGCGTCTCGAAGATGTTGTACTGCGTGATCTCCGCGATGGCCGATGCGGCGCCGCTGGTCGGGTCCAGGCCCGGCGGTTCGAGCGGCATGCCGATCGTGAGCGTGTTCTTGCCGGCCTGCGCACGGGCCTGCGGCAGGAAGACACCCGGGATCGCCGCGGCCATGGCGGAAGTCATGAGTGTGCGTCGCTTCAACATTCGATAGTTCCTGGAGGTGAGTGTGGAAAGGGAAGAAGGAAAAGCCCGCCCCGGCTAGCGGGAGGGCGTGTGCAGCACGGCGGAAAGCAGGGTGCGCGTGTACTCGTGCTGCGCGTGCTCGAACAGGTCGGCCGGCCGGCCGCGTTCGACGATGCGACCCTTGAAGACGACGCAGATCTCGTCGCAGAGGTGGTTGACCACCGCGAGGTCGTGGCTGATGAGCAGGTAGCTGATG
>NZ_JBQEQC010000025.1:0-115463 GCF_052044195.1 Variovorax sp. 22077 | reverse complement strand
TTCGGTATCCGTCACGCTTTCTAATCTGACGCTGGCGCAAGCCAGCTTCGGTTAAAAAGTCAAAAGCCACTCGGCGAAAGTCGAGTGGCTTTTTTTCGTCCGGACCTTCCTCGCATTTCCTTGGGGAATCACGATGCGCACCCCCGGGGAACCCCCGTGCGGGCACGCACCTTGCACTGCTAGCATGCCCGTTCACTTTGCTCGCTGAATGATCGCCTTTGTACTGCGCCGCCTGATCCAGGCCGTGATCGTGATGATCGCGGTCGCGTTCATCGCCTTCCTTCTTTTCCAATACGTCGGCGACCCCGTCGTGTTCCTGCTGGGGCAGGACGCCAAGCCCGAGCAGATCCGCGAACTGCGGGCCGCATTGGGGCTCGACCAACCCTTCTTCGTGCAGTTCTGGCACTTTCTCGTGAATGCGGCGCAGGGCGAATTCGGCCTGAGCCTGCGCCAGGGCGCGAAGGTGTCGCGCCTGATCGGCGAGCGCTTCCCGGCCACGCTCGAGCTCGCACTGGTCGCCGCCGTGCTGGCGCTCTTCATCGGCATCCCGATGGGCGTGTACACCGCGCTGCGCCGCGGCACCTTCATGAGCCAGGTGTTCATGACCGTGTCGCTGATCGGCGTGTCGCTGCCGACCTTTCTCATCGGCATCCTGCTGATCCTGGTCTTCGCGGTCACGCTGGGCTGGTTCCCCAGCTTCGGCCGGGGCGAGACGGTGAACTTCGGCTGGTGGACCAGCGGCCTCTTCAGCGTCGATGGCTGGCAGCACATCGTGCTCCCGGCGGTGACGCTGGCGATCTTCCAGCTCACACTGATCATGCGGCTGGTGCGCGCCGAGATGCTGGAGGTGTTGCGCACCGACTACATCAAGTTCGCGCGCGCACGGGGCCTGTCGAACCGCGCCATCCATTTCGGCCATGCGCTCAAGAACACGCTGGTGCCGGTGATGACCATCACCGGCCTGCAGCTCGGCGGCCTCATCGCGTTCGCGATCATCACCGAGTCGGTGTTCCAGTGGCCCGGCATGGGCCTGCTCTTCATCCAGGCCGTGACCTTCGCCGACATCCCGGTGATGGCGGCCTACCTGTGCCTCATCGCCCTGATCTTCGTGGTGATCAACCTCGTGGTCGACCTGCTGTATTTCGTGGTCGACCCGCGACTGCGCGTGGGCAGGGCAGGAGGCCACTGAAATGACGACTTCGGGAACGACGGCAGCTCCGCGACTGACGGCCTCCGGCCGCGCGTTCGCCCACATCGCCAGCTTCTACCCCGAGATCGAGGCTTTCCGCCGCGACCTGCACGCCCATCCCGAGCTCGGCTTCGAGGAGGTGTACACGTCCGGGCGTGTGCGCGAGGCGCTGCGTGCCTGCGGCGTCGACGAGATCCACGACGGCATCGGCAAGACCGGTGTGGTCGGCGTGATCCGCGGCCGCTCGACGGCCAGCGGCCGGATGATCGGCCTGCGCGCCGACATGGATGCGCTGCCCATGCGCGAGGACAACGACTTCGCCTGGCGCTCCGCCTGCGACGGCCTGATGCACGGCTGCGGCCACGACGGCCACACCGCAATGCTGGTCGGCGCCGCGCGCTACCTGGCCGAGACGCGCAACTTCGACGGCACCGCGGTGCTCATCTTCCAGCCCGGCGAGGAAGGCTTCGCCGGCGCGCGCGTGATGATCGAGGACGGCCTGTTCGACCGCTTCCCGGTCGACGCCGTCTACGCGATGCACAACTGGCCCGCCATGCCGGCCGGCACGGTGGGCATCAACCGTGGCGCGATGATGGCCGCGGCCGACCGCATCACCATCGAGATCAAGGGCAAGGGCGGCCACGGCGCGCACGCCTACCAGACCATCGACCCGGTGATCGTCGCGGCGCACATCATCACCGCGGCGCAGACGATCGTGTCGCGCAACGTGCGACCGATCGATGCGGCCGTCATCAGCATCTGCGCGATGCAGGCCGGCGACCTCGGCGCGATGAGCGTGGTGCCCGGCGAGGCGACGCTGGTCGGCACCGTGCGCACCTTCAGCTCGCGCGTGCAGGCGCAGGTCGAGCAGCGCCTGAACGAGCTGTGCGCGGCCATCGCCTCCGGCTTCGGCGCAACGGCCACCGTCAAGTACGAACGCATCTACCCGGCCACCATCAACACCGCGCCCGAGGCCATGTTCGCGGCCGACGTGGCCGAGTCGCTGGTCGGCGCGCGCAACGTCGAGCGCAGCATGGAGCCCAGCATGGGCGCGGAAGACTTCTCCTTCATGCTGCAGAAGAAGGCCGGCGCCTACCTTCGCATCGGCCAGAACGTGCGCGACGGCGCGTATCTGCACAACAGCCGCTACGACTTCAACGACGAGATCCTGCCGCTGGGCGCCGCGCTGCATGCCGGCCTGATCGAGCAGGGCATGCCGCTTGCCGCTACCCGCGGCGCGCAGCCAGGGAAAGCAGCCGCCACCGCGGCGACGTGATTTGTTTGATTCCAACCCGAGGAGTGTTCCCATGAGTTTCAAGAAGAATGTGGCTGCGGCCGCCGTTTTGTGCGCCCTGAGCGCCTTCAGCATGGTCGCCGGTGCGCAGACCATCCGCATCGCGAACCAGGGGGACGCGCTATCGCTGGACCCGCACTCGCTCAACGAGTCGCTGCAGCTGAGCACCACTGCCAACGTCTATGAAACTCTGGTCGGACGCAACAAGGACCTGAGCGTCGCGCCGCTGCTGGCCACCAGCTGGAAGCAGACCTCGCCCACGGTGTGGCGCTTCGAACTGCGCAAGAACGTGCAGTTCCACGATGGCACGCCGTTCACGGCAGACGACGTTCTCTTCAGCTTCGCGCGCGCCTCGGGCGACGGCTCGGACATGAAGTCGAACACCACCGACATCAAGGAAGTGCGCAAGGTCGACTCGCACACCATCGAGATCGAGACCAAGGGGCCGTTCCCCATCCTTCCCGACGTCATCACGCAGCTCATGATCATGAGCAAGAAGTGGTGCGAAGAAAACAAGGCCGTCACGCCCGTGGACCGCCGCAAGGGCATCGAGAACACCGCCTCGTTCAAGGCCAACGGCACCGGTCCGTACCGCGTGCGCGAACGCCAGCCGAACGTGCGCACCGTGTTCACGCGCAACCCGACCTACTGGGGCAAGATCGAAGGCAACGCGCAGGAAATCATCTTCACGCCGATCGCCAACCCGGCCACCCGCGTCGCGGCGCTGCTCTCGGGCGAGGTCGACGTGATGGAGCCCGTGCCGGTGCAGGACATCGCGCGCGTCAATGCCAGCCCGAACGCCCGCGTCATCGCCGGCCCCGAGCTGCGCACCATCTTCCTGGGAATGGACCAGAAGCGCGACGAACTGCTCTACTCCAGCGTGAAGGGCAAGAACCCGTTCAAGGACAAGCGCGTGCGCCAGGCCTTCTACCAGGCCATCGACATCGTGGGCATCCAGCGCACCGTGATGCGCGGCGCCTCGCGCCCGACCGGCCTGATGGTCGGCCCCGGCATCAACGGCTGGACCGAAGCCCAGGACAAGCGCCTGCCGCTGGACGTCGAAGGCGCCAAGAAGCTGCTGGCCGACGCCGGCTACCCGAATGGCTTCGAGGTCACCATGAACTGCCCGAACGACCGCTACGTCAACGACGGCCAGATCTGCCAGAGCGTGGCGTCGAACCTCGCGAAGATCGGCGTCAAGATCAACCTCGCGGCCGAGACCAAGGGCACCTACTTCCCGAAGGTGCTGCGCCGCGACACCAGCTTCTACATGCTGGGCTGGACCCCGACCACCTACGACTCGCACAACGCGCTGACCGCGCTGATGGCCTGCCCCGACGACAAGACCGGAGCCGGCCAGTTCAACCTGGGCGCGTACTGCAATCCGAAGGTCGACGAGCTGACCAAGAAGATCCAGTCTGAAACCGACAAGTCCAAGCGCGACGCGATGATCAAGGAAGCCTTCGACCTTCACACCGCCGACGTGGGCCACCTGCCGCTGCACCAGCAGACGCTGGCCTGGGGTGTGAGCAAGAAGGTGTCGCTCACGCAGATGGCCGACAACTACATGCCGTTCAAGTGGATGAGCATCAAGCCGTAAGACAGCGGGCCGCCCGCACGGCGGCCTGACCATGGGCCCGCTTCTTGCGGGCCCATTCCTTTTTGCTTCGCGATGAAAAATAACCCCCACGCTCCCCTTGCTGCGCAAGGTCCGCTGCCCCCCGAGGGGGCCGCTTTTCATCCTGGGGCGGCCCGGCGATGAAGAAAACACTTGCCCGTTGGCTCGACAGCGATGTCGGCTACAGCTTCCGCACATCGCCCGTGGCCATGGCCGCGGCGCTGATCGCGCTGGTCTGCGTGTTCTGCGCGGTGTTCGCCGGCTGGGTCTCGCCGCACAACCCCTTCGACCTGGCCACTCTGGAACTGGGTGACGCGCGGCTACCGCCCGCATGGAGCGCCGAAGGCTCCTCCAAGTATCTGTTGGGCACCGACGACCAGGGCCGCGACATCCTATCGGCCGTGATCTACGGCGCGCGCATCTCGCTGATCGTCGGCATGGTGTCGGTGGTGCTGTCGGTCGCGGTCGGCGTGGTGCTGGGCCTGCTGGCCGGCTTCTTCGGCGGCTGGCTCGACTCCTTCCTCATGCGCGTATGCGACGTGATGCTGTCGTTCCCGCCGATCCTGGTGGCGCTGCTGATCGCGGGCGTCGGACGCGCGCTCTTTCCGGGGGCGCACGAGTCGCTCGCCTTCGGCGTGCTGATCATCTCCATCTCGCTGACCGGCTGGGTGCAGTACGCGCGCACGGTGCGCGGCTCCACGCTGGTGGAGCGCAGCAAGGAGTACGTGCAGGCCGCGCGCGTCACCGGTGTGGCGCCGCTGCGCATCATGCTGCGCCACGTGCTGCCCAACGTGCTGGGGCCGGTGACGGTGCTCGCCACGATCCAGGTGGCGACGGCCATCATCACCGAGGCCACGCTGTCGTTCCTCGGCGTCGGCGTGCCGCCCACTTCGCCTTCGCTGGGCACGCTCATCAGCATCGGCAACCAGTACCTGTTCTCGGGCGAATGGTGGATCACCGTGTTCCCCGGCCTGATGCTGGTGCTGATCGCGCTCAGCGTGAACCTGCTGGGCGACTGGCTGCGCGACGCATTGAACCCCCGCCTGCGATGAGAGAGGTAGCGCCATGAGCCTGTTGCAAGTCAAAGACCTCGTCGTCGAATTTCCCCACCGCCGCGGCACGCTGCGCGCGCTGGACCGCATTTCCTTCGACATCGCGCCCGGGGAGATCCTGGGCGTGGTGGGCGAATCGGGCGCCGGCAAGTCGCTCACCGGCGCGGCCATCATCGGCCTGCTGGAGCCGCCGGGCCGCGTGGCCGGCGGCGAGATCCTGCTGGAGGGCCAGCGCATCGACAACCTCGGCTTCGAGGCGATGCGACCCATCCGCGGGCGAAAGATCGGCGCGATCTTCCAGGACCCGCTGACCTCGCTGAACCCGCTCTACACCGTGGGCCGCCAGCTGGTGGAAACCATCCGCGCCCACCTGCCGGTGAGCGAGGCCGAGGCGCGCAAGCGGGCCATCGGTCTGCTGCAGGACACAGGTATTCCGGCGGCCGAGCAGCGCATCGACCACTTCCCGCACCAGTTCTCCGGCGGCATGCGCCAGCGCGTGGTGATCGCGCTCGCGCTCGCGGCCGAGCCCAAGCTCATCGTGGCCGACGAGCCGACCACCGCGCTCGACGTGTCGATCCAGGCGCAGATCATCCAGCTGCTCAAGCAGGTCTGCAAGGAACGCGGCGCGGCGGTGATGCTGATCACGCACGACATGGGCGTGATCGCCGAGACCTGCGACCGCGTGGCGGTGATGTACGCCGGGCGCATCGCCGAGATCGGCCCGGTGCACGAGGTGATCCACCAGCCCGCGCATCCCTACACCTCGGGCCTGATGGGCTCGATTCCCGACATGACCAGCGACCGCGAGCGCCTCAACCAGATCGACGGTGCGATGCCGCGGCTCAATGCCATCCCGGCCGGCTGCGCCTACAACCCTCGCTGCCCGCGCACCTTCGCGCGCTGCCTGGTCGAGCGCCCCGAGCTCATGCATGCCGGCGCCACGCGCGCCGCCTGCTGGCTGCACGACGCTGCCGACCCGCACGTGGGCCAGGCCGAGATCGCCGCGAGGCACCATGAAGCGATGGCGGCGGGCGAGCGCGCCACGCCCGAGGCTGCCGAGAGCATCGTGGAGGTGACGCGATGAACGCCGTTGCAAGCACCGTGGCGAGCACCCCGGCGAATGGCGAGCCGCTCGTCGTCGCCCACGACCTCGCGCGCACCTTCGACGTCTCGCCGCCCTGGCTCAACCGCGTGCTCGAGCGCAAGCCGCGCGTGCTGCTGCATGCGGTGGACGGCGTGAGCTTCTCCATCGAGCGCGGCAAGACGCTGGCGCTGGTGGGCGAATCGGGCTGCGGCAAGAGCACCGTGGCGCGGCTGCTGGTGGGGCTC
Source organism: Variovorax sp. 22077 (assembly GCF_052044195.1). Classification (NCBI taxonomy): domain Bacteria; kingdom Pseudomonadati; phylum Pseudomonadota; class Betaproteobacteria; order Burkholderiales; family Comamonadaceae; genus Variovorax; species Variovorax sp. 22077. The sequence continues at coordinate 108,981 of NZ_JBQEQC010000025.1, read as the reverse complement.
TACGCACCCACGCGCGGCGGCCTGAAGTTCGACGGGCAGGATGCGCACGCCGCCTTCAAGACCGCCGAAGGCCGCAAGCTGCGCCGCCGCATCCAGATGATCTTCCAGGACCCCTACGCGAGCCTCAACCCGCGCTGGATCGTGGAGGACATCATCGGCGAGCCGCTGCGCGAGCACGACATCCTCAGCGACAAGGCCGCGCTGCGCGAGCGCGTGGGCGAGCTGCTGAAGTCGGTGGGCCTGTCGCCGCTGGACATGAGCAAGTACCCGCACCAGTTCTCCGGTGGCCAGCGCCAGCGCATCTCCATCGCGCGCGCCCTTGCCACGCAGCCCGAGTTCCTGGTCTGCGACGAGCCCACCTCCGCGCTCGACGTGAGCGTGCAGGCGCAGGTGCTCAACATCATGAAGGACCTGCAGCGCGAGCAGGGCCTGACCTACCTCTTCATCTCGCACAACCTCGCCGTGGTGCGGCACGTGGCCGACCAGGTCGGCGTGATGTACCTAGGCCGGCTGGTCGAGGTGGCGGACAAGCAGGACCTGTTCTCGGCGCCGCGCCATCCGTACACGCGCATGCTGCTGGACGCCATCCCGCAGATGAAGCAGACCGGCCGCTCGCGCACCCCGGTGCAGGGAGAGGTGCCGAATCCGCTGAACCCGCCCGCGGGCTGCGCCTTCCATCCGCGCTGCCCGCATGCGAATGCGCGCTGCTCGGCGGAGCGGCCGAAGCTGTCGAGCATCGGTGGCGTGCAGGTGGCCTGCCATGCGGTGGAAGAAGGGCGCATCTAGCGTCTGTAGCGAAGGGCAGGGAAGCGGCAGGGAAGGAAGGGAGAGGAGAGGGGCTGGCGACGCGCGCAATTCCGGGGTCGGCGCCGCGTGTTCGGCTTTAGGTCTATAAGCCTTGGTGTGCTTTCGTAAAAATCACACCAAGGAGAACAGCACATGCAGGCCTTGCTCCTGTTGCCCTTCGTCGGGCTTCTCTGGCTGCCGTTCTACAACAGCCCCTTGCCGGCGCTGTTCGGCTTCCCCTTCTTCTACTGGTACCAGCTGCTGTGGGTTCCCGTCACGGCACTGCTGATCTGGATCGTCTACCGCAGCGGGTATGACGCGGGAGACGAATGATGGACGGCCAGATCAACTGGACCGCGCTCTCGGTCTTCGTCTTCTTTTTCGTGCTGGTCACGGTGATGGGCTTCGCGGCCTCGCGATGGCAAAGCGGCGGCGCGAGCCACAAGGGCGCCCATCTGGATGAATGGGGCCTGGGCGGGCGCAACTTCGGCACCTGGATCACCTGGTTCCTGGTGGGCGGCGACTTCTACACCGCCTACACCGTCATCGCGGTGCCCGCGCTGGTGTACGCCGTGGGCGCCTATGGGTTCTTCGCGCTGCCGTACACCATCCTCGTCTACCCGATCGTCTTCATCATCATGCCGAAGCTCTGGCATGCCGCTCACAAGGCAGGGCACGTCACGGCTGCCGACGTGGTGTACGGGCGCTACGGCTCACGGGCCCTGGAACTGGCCATCGCGGTGACCGGCGTGGTCGCGACCATGCCGTACATCGCGCTGCAGCTGGTGGGCATGGAGGTGGTCATCAAGGCGCTGGGCCTCACGGGCGAGCTGCCGCTGGCGGCCGCCTTCGTGATCCTCGCCCTCTACACCTACTCGGCGGGCCTGCGGGCGCCGGCGCTCATCGCCTTTGTCAAGGACCTGATGATCTACATCGTGGTACTGGTGGCGGTGGTGCTGGTGCCCATGAAGCTCGGCGGCTACGGCCACGTGTTCCAGGTTGCCGGCGATGCCTTCGCGGCCAAGGGCGGCGCCACCGGGCTCACGCTCAAGCCGGCCCAGTACCTGCCGTATGCGAGCCTGGCGCTGGGCTCGGCGCTGGCGGCCTTCATGTACCCGCACACGCTGACCGGCATCTTCGCGGCGAAGAGCGCCAACACCATCCGCAAGAACGCCGTCTTCCTGCCGGCCTACACGGTGCTGCTGGGGCTGATCGCGCTGCTGGGCTACATGGCCTATGCGGCGCATCTCTCGGTGAAGAGCAACAACGACGTGGTGCCGGCGCTCTTCAACGCACTGTTCCCGTCGTGGTTCGCGGGCTTCGCGTTCGCGGCCATCGCCATCGGCGCTCTGGTGCCGGCGGCGGTGATGTCGATCGGCGCGGCCAACCTGTTCACGCGCAATTTCTGGAAGGCCTACGTGCGGCCCGATGTCACCCCGGCGGGCGAGGCCAAGGTGGCGAAGATCGTGTCGCTGGTGGTCAAGCTGGGGGCGCTGGTGTTCATCCTGTTTCTGCCCACGCAGTTCGCGCTCGACCTGCAGCTGCTGGGCGGCCTGTGGATCCTGCAGACCTTCCCGGCGGTGGTGTTCGGGCTGTTCTTCGGCTGGTTCCGCGCGCCGGCGCTCCTGGCCGGCTGGGCCGTGGGGTTGGCCGGCGGCAGCTGGCTGGCGTTCTCGGACGGCATCAAGCCCGTGCACACCTTCGTGATCGGCGGGGACAGCTACACGCTCTACACCGGGCTGGCGGCGCTCGTGCTCAACATCGTCGTCGCGGTGGCGGTGCAGCTGGTGGTCAAGGGCGCACCGCTGCGCGAAGCGCCCGTGCTGGCCGGAAAGTAGCGTCAGCCGCCGGTCGCTTTCGAGAAAGTGTGCGCAAAGGCACTGCCTTGCGCCGGAAACTGTTGCAGAGTGCCGGCATGCCACTGACGACGACTCTCGCAACCCCCGAACCCGGCCGCCGCGGCTTCCTGATGGGCACCGCGCTCGGCGCGACCGCGGTGCTGGCCTCGCTGGCCTCGCTGGCCTGCAGCGTGCAGGCCGCGGGATCGCCCACGCGGCGCATGCCGGTGCTCTTCATCGGCCATGGCTCGCCGATGAACGCCATCACCGACAACGGCTTCACGCGCCGGCTGGCGGCGTGGGGCAGGGAGCTGCCGCGGCCGTCGGCGATCCTCAGCGTCTCGGCGCACTGGCTGAGCCGCGGCGCCACCGGTGTCGGAATCCAGGAGCGGCCGAAGACGATCCACGACTTCGGCGGCTTCCCGCAGGCGCTGTTCGACGTCGAATACCCGGCGCCGGGCCACCCGGCATTCGCCCGCGAGACCGTGGGTGCGGTGAAGCAGACGCCGGTGATCGCCACCGACCAGTGGGGCCTGGACCACGGCACGTGGACGGTGCTGAAGCACCTCTACCCCAAGGCCGACATCCCGGTGTTCCAGCTCAGCATCGACTACGACAAGCCGGCCGCCTTCCATTACGCGGTGGGGCGAGACCTGGCCGCGCTGCGCGACAAGGGCGTGCTGGTGATGGGCAGCGGCAACGTGGTCCACAACCTGCGCGCCACCGACCGCGGCGTGCCGGACGGCCCGAGCGCCAGCCGGCCGTGGGCGCAGTCCTTCGACGATGCGGTGAAGTCGGCGCTGGCGGGCCGCGACGACCGGGCGCTGGTCGACTACGTGAAGCTGGAAGGCGCGGCCACCGCGGTGGCGACGCCCGATCACTACTACCCCTTCCTCTACGCGCTGGGCGCCGCCGGCAGCAGCGAGCGCGCGAAGACGGTCTACGAAGGATTCCAGTCGGGCACGCTCAGCATGCGTTGCCTGCAGTTCGGCTGAGCGGGCCCGGAGCGGGTGAGGACCGGGCTTACTGCTCCTCGCCCCAGGAGAAGCCGTCGCGCGCGATCATCGCGCTCGATGCGCTCGGGCCCCAGGTGCCGGCCGCATAGGGGCGCGGGCCGCCGTCGGATTCCCAGCTCTCGAGCAGCGGCTCGACCCAGCGCCATGCCTCTTCCTGCTCGTCGCTGCGCACGAACAGGTTGAGGCGGCCGTCGATCACATCCAGCAGCAGCCGCTCGTAGGCGCCCACACGCTCGGAGCCGAAGCGCTTGTCGAAGTCGAGGTCGAGCTGCACCGGCGCCAGCTGGGCGGCGGAGCTCTGGTTGCCGTTGCTGCGCTGGCGGTTGTCCTGCGCCTGCGCGAGCATGTGCAGCTCCAGCCCGTCCTTGGGCTGCAGGTTGATCACCAGCTTGTTGACGTTGCCGGCCGGCGCGCGGTAGATGGCGTGCGGCGTGGGCCGGAAGTTGACCTCGATGCGCGCGTCGCGCGAGGCCAGGCGCTTGCCGGTGCGGATGTAGAAGGGCACGCCGGCCCAGCGCCAGTTGGCGATCTCGGTGCGCAGCGCCACGAAGGTCTCGGTGCGGCTGTCGGGGTTCACGCCCGGCTCGTCGCGGTAGCCCTGCACCCGCTCGCCGTAGGCCGTGCCGGCCGTGTACTGGCCGCGCACTGCGTGCAGGCCCAGGCTCTCGGGCGTCCAGGGCTTCAGCGCACGCAGCACCTTGAGCTTCTCGTCGCGGATGGCGTCGGCGTGCGAGTTGATGGGCGGCTCCATGCCGATCGCGCACAGCAGCTGCAGCGCGTGGTTCTGCACCATGTCGCGCAGCGCCCCGGTCTGGTCGTAGAAGGCGCCGCGCTTTTCCACGCCCAGGTCTTCCGCGATGGTGATCTGGATGTTGGCGATGTGCTCGCGGCGCCAGATGGGCTCGAACAGCGCATTGCCGAAGCGCATGGCGAAGAGGTTCTGCACCGAGGGCTTGCCGAGGTAGTGGTCGATGCGGAAGACCTGCTTCTCCTCGAGCACCTTGCCCACGGCGGAATTGATGGCGCGGTTGGAGGCCAGGTCGTGGCCCAGGGGCTTCTCCAGCACGATGCGGGTGCGCGGGCCGTTCAGGCCGGCCGCGGCGATCTGCTCGACCACCTGGGTGAAGAGCGCCGGGGCGGTGGCCACGTACATCACGACCGTCTTGGCATCGCGCTGCTTGAGCAGGTCGGCCAGGCGGGCGTAGTCGTCGGGCTTGGAGAGGTCCATGCGCAGGTAGTGCAGCATGGAGGCGAACTTCTTGAACTCCTCGGGCGAGGGCCGCTTGGCGCCTTCGACGGCGCTGAAGCGCGACTGGATCAGCTCCCGGTACTGGTCGTCCGACAGGTCGTCCCGCGCCACGCCGACGATGCGCCCGTCGGGAGGCAGGCTGCCGTGCCGGAAGGCCTGGAACAGCGCGGGCATCAGCTTGCGCCACGCGAGATCGCCAGTACCGCCGAACAGAACGAGATCGAAGCTCATGAGAAAACTTTCCTTCCTTGTCTGAATGCCTGGCCAGGCTGCCCTGGTCGCGAAAGCGAATTCGCCAGCCACGATGGTACTTGTACGGATTCGCCAGGCCTGTACTAAAGCTACGCTGTCCGATGGCCGCGAGGCCTTTTTTTATTGCTCAGAGGAAGAGAGACCCGATGAAGAAGAACAAGCTTCTTGCAATGGCAGCGCTGCTGGGCCTGTCGGCTGCGGCTTCGGCGCAGACCGTCAACGTGATCTGCTCGGTGCAGGCCGAATGGTGCAGCGTGATCTCGACGGTATACGCCCGCACCACCGGCGTGCGCATCAACATGGCGCTCAAGGGCTCGGGCGAGGCCCTGGCCCAGCTGATCGCCGAAAAGGACAACCCCAAGACCGACGTCTGGTTCGGCGGCACCGGCGACCCGCACCTGCAGGCGGCCGAGCAGGGCCTCACGCTCGAATACAAGTCGCCCACGCTGCCTCAGCTGCACCCCTGGGCACAGCAGCAGGCCAAGCAGTCTGGCTACAAGACGGTGGGCATCTACTCGGGCCCGCTGGGCTTCGGCTACAACCCCGAGCTGCTGGCCAAGAAAAAGCTGCCCGTGCCCAAGACCTGGGCCGACCTGCTCAAGCCCGAATACAAGGGCGACATCCAGGTGGCCAATCCGGCCTCCAGCGGCACGGCCTACACCATGATCGCCACGCTGGTGCAGCTCATGGGCGAGGACAAGGCCTTCGAATACCTCAAGGCCCTGCACAAGAACGTCGGCCAGTACACCCGCTCGGGCACCGGCCCGATCAAGGCGGTGGCGCGCGGCGAGACGGCCGTGTCGATCAGCTTCGTGCACGACGGCCCGGGCGAGAAGATGCAGGGCTTTCCGGTCGAGACCATCACCCCGAGCGACGGCACCGGCGCCGAGATCGGCTCCATGAGTATCGTCAAGGGCGCGCGCAACCTCGACGCGGCCAAGAAGTTCTATGAGTGGGCCCTGACGCCCGCCGCGCAGGAGCTGGGCGCCGCCAACAAGCAGTTCCAGCTGCCGAGCAACGTGAACGCCAAGCTCGATCCGCGCATTCCCGACTTCAAGAAGATCAAGTTCATCAACTACGACTACGCCAAGTACGGCGCCAGCGCGGAGCGGCGCCGGCTGATCGCGCGCTGGGAGAAAGACGTCAACTCGCTGCCCCGGTAAGTGGAAGCGCGTGCTATCGAAGGCGCGCCGGTCAACCCGGCGTCGCTGGCGGCGGCCCGGCGCTCGCGGCGCTGGGTCTGGGCGTGGGTCGTGCTGGGCCTTGCGGGCTACCTGCTGCTGCCCTGGTATGCGATCCAGGATTCGACCTGGTACGAGGCCGTTCCGCAGGTTTTCAGCCAGGCGGAAGGTGCCAACGGCCTGATGCAGGCGGCCACGCAGGGCCGCAGCTGGCTCTTCGTGGGCCTGGCCGGCCTGCTGCTGTGCGCGGTGGGCGCATGGCTTCCGCCGGGCAGGGCGCAGGGGCGCTGGCTGCTGGCCGGAGGCCTGATCGGCGCGCTCGGGCTTGCGGCGACCGGCTTCACCATCGGCGCGCGCGGCTGGAGCGTGGCCGCGCTCAACGCGCAGTTCGGCGAGCTGGCGGTCAACCAGTTCGGCATCGGCGCGGGCGGCTTCGTGGCGCTCACCGCGCTGGTGCTGCTGGCGGCCTTCGGCATCGCGCGGTTGGGGCTTTTCAAGGGCGACCTGTTCGTCTCGGCGGCGGTCGTCGGCTGCGGCGTGCTGATGGCGCTCTTCATCGCGTATCCCGTGAGCAAGGCGCTGTCGGGCGCGTTCTTCAACGAAGACGGACAGTGGTCGATCGCCGCCTTCGTCGCCCGCGTGTTCACCGAGCGCATCTGGGGGCTGGGCTGTCTCGCAGGCGGCGTGCGCTGCGGCGTGGCCTGGAACACGCTGGTGCTGGCGCTGCTCACGGCGGCGGGCACCACCTTCCTCGGCACGCTGATGGCGCTGATGGCCGAGCGCGGCAGCAAGCGCGGGCAGGGCGCGCTGCGGGTGCTGGCGCTGCTGCCGATCATCACGCCGCCCTTCGTGGTGGGGCTGGGGCTGATCCTGCTCTTCGGCCGTGCGGGCATCGTCAACCAGGTGCTGGAGAGCGTGTTCGGCATCGAGCCCACGCGCTGGTTCTACGGCATGCCCGGCGTGCTGGTGGCGCAGCTCTTCGCCTTCACGCCCATCGCCTTCATGATCATGCGCGGCGTGGTGCAGGGCATCGCGCCCAGCCTGGAGGAGGCCGCGCAGATGCTGCGCGCCGACCGGCGCCGGGCCTTCTTCACCATCACGCTGCCGCTCCTGAAGCCGGGGCTGGCCAACGCCTTCCTGGTGGGCTTCATCGAGAGCATCGCCGACTTCGGCAACCCGGTGGTGGTGGGCGGGCAGTTCTCGGTGCTGTCGACCGACATCTTCTTCGCCATCGTCGGCGCGCAGTACGACCAGGGCCGCGCGGCCTCGCTGGCCTGGGTGCTCACGCTGTTCGCCCTCGGCGTGTTCGCGCTGCAGCGCGGCCTGCTCGGCAAACAGAACTACACCACCGTCAGCGGCAAGGGTGACGCCGGCATCCCGATGGCGCTGCCCGACGGCGTGCGCCGGACCATCCTCTGCATCGCCTTGCCCTGGATCGCCTTCACCGCGGTGGTCTACCTGTTCGCCTTCGCGGGCGGCTTCGTGCAGACCTGGGGCCGCGACTACACCTTCACGCTTAACCACTTCAAGGCGGCGTTCTCGCTCGAATGGGGACAGTTCGGTCTGGTGTGGGCCGGCACCGCGTGGAACTCGCTGCTCACCACGCTCAAGCTGGCGGGCATCTCGGCGCCCATCACCGCGGCGCTGGGCCTGCTCATCGCGTGGCTGCTGGCGCGCAACGAGTTCAGGGGGCAGGGCCTCTTCGAGTTCGGCGCGCTGCTGGCGTTCGCCATACCGGGCACCGTGCTCGGCGTGAGCTACATCCTGGCCTTCAACGTGCCGCCCTTCGAGCTCACGGGCACGGGGCTCATCATCGTGCTGTGCTTCATGTTCCGGAACCTGCCGGTGGGCGTGCGCGCCGGCACGGCGGCCTTCAAGCAGCTCGACCGCTCGCTCGACGAAGCCTCGCTGATGCTGCGCGCCTCCACCTCGCAGACGCTCTTCAGGGTGGTGCTGCCGCTGCTGAAGCCCGCCCTGGTGGCCGCGCTGGTCTACAGCTTCGTGCGCGCGATGACGACGGTGAGCGCGGTGATCTTCCTGGTCACCGCGGAAAACGAGCTGGCCACCACCTACATCATCGGCCGCGTGGGCAACGGCGACTACGGCATCGCGCTGGCGTACTGCACGGTGCTGATGATCCTGATGTCGCTGGCCATCGCGCTGGTCCAGTGGGTGGTCGGCGAGCGCAGGCTGGGGCGGCGCGGGGCGGGCTCGGCCGTGGTGGTGGCGCAATGAAATTCGGACTTCCGCGTCCGGCAATCGGAAACTCTGACTCATGAGCAACGGCATCGAATTCCGCAACGTCACCAAGCGCTACGGCAGCGACAAGAACGCGCCGCTGGCCGTCAAGGGCATCAGCTTCGAAGTGCCGGAGGGCACGCTCACCACCATCCTCGGCCCCTCGGGCTGCGGCAAGACGACCACCCTGCGCATGATCGCGGGGCTCGAGTCGCCGACCTCGGGATCGATCCTGATGGGCGGGCGCGACGTCACCACGCTGGGGCCGGCCGAGCGCAACGTGAGCATGATGTTCCAGAGCTACGCCCTGTTCCCGCACATGAACGTGATCGAGAACGTGGCCTACGGACTGCGCATGAGCGGCGTGAAGAAGGAGGAGGCCGCGGCGCGGGCGCGCGAGGCCCTGCGCGGCGTGGGCCTGGTCGGCTTCGACGAGCGGCTGCCCAGCGAGCTGTCCGGCGGCCAGCAGCAGCGGGTGGCGCTGGCGCGTGCGCTGGTGCTGGAGCCCGCGGTGCTGCTCTTCGACGAGCCGCTGTCGAACCTCGACGCCCGGCTGCGCCGCGAGATGCGCGAGGAGATCCGCGCGCTGCAGCAGCGGCTGAGGCTCACGGTGGCCTACGTCACGCACGACCAGAGCGAGGCGCTGGCGGTGAGCGACCAGATCATCGTGATGGACCATGGCGTGATCGCCCAGCGCGGCACGCCCGAGCAGCTCTACGGCCGTCCCGAGAGCGAATTCGTCGCCGGCTTCATGGGCGAGGCGATGGTGTTCCCGGCGGTGGCCGAGGCCGATGGCAGCGTGGCGCTGGGTCCTCTGCGCCTGCAGCCGCGCTACGCCGTGGCGGCCGGCACGGTGAAGGTGGCGGTACGGCCGGAGGCCTGGCGGATCGGCGGCGCCGAGGCCACGGGCGGCCTGCCCGCCACGCTGCGCAAGTCGGCCTACCTCGGCAGCTTCTACGAATACGGCTTCGACACCAGTCTGGGGCCGGTCTTCGTGGTGTCGACCGACCTGTCCAGCCCGCTGGCGGCCGGCGCCCAGGCCACCCTGTCCCTGGGAGCCCATGGCGTGAGCGTGGTGCCCGGCGCATGAAACAATGGGGCCATGAACGTGGTTTTCGACCTGGGCGCCGTGCTGTTCGCATGGGAGCCCACCCGGCTGGTACAGGCCCATCTCGCCCCACACGCACCCACTGAAGCCGCCGCGGCGGCCATGGGCCGCGCGCTCTTCCATCACGACGACTGGACCAGCTTCGACTGCGGCACCCGCACGCTGGCCGATTCCATCGCCCGCATGTCGGTACGGCTGGGGCTCCCGCCCGAACCGTTGTTCGCCATGCTCGACGGGCTGGGCGAGCGGCTGGAGCCCATCGGCGTCACCGTCGAGATGCTCGAGCAGCTGATCGCCCACCGCGAGGCGGGGCAGCCGCTGCGGCTGTACTACCTGTCGAACATGCCCTCGCCCTATGCCCGCGCCATCGAGCGCCGGCATGCCTTCATGGGACGTTTCGACGGAGGTGTGTTCTCGGGCGACGTGAAGTTCCTCAAGCCCGAGCGCGAGATCTACGAACTGCTGGCGATGCGCTACGCGCTCGATCCCGAGCAGACCGTCTTCATCGACGATTCGGCTGCCAACGTGGAAGCAGCGCGCGCCTTCGGCTGGCACGCCATCCACTGCACCTCGCCGGCCATGCTGCCCTCGCAGCTGCAGCGTTACCTGCCGGTCAGCGTCACCTTGCCGGTGTCGAACCCCAGGCTGCGGGCGTAGTCCAGCTCGGCCTGCAGTACCGCGTCGTCCAGGCGCGGTGCGCGCGAGAGCACCCACAGGTACTCGCGGTCGGGCGTGCCGACCAGCGAGACCTGGTAGTCGCGGTCCAGCTTCAGGATCCAGTAGTCCCCCCAGACCATCGGCAGCCAGCTCAGCCAGGCGGGGGCGAAGCGCACCTCGAGGCGGCCGGCGCCGGGCTGGCCCGCCACCGGAACCACGCGGGCGGTGCCCACGGCCTCGTCGAAGTTGCCGTCTTCCCGTACGCAGCGGTTGACCACGCGCACCGTGCCGTCGGGCTGGGGCGTGTACTCGGCGCTCACCGGGCCCGAGCATTGCTTCTGGAAGCGGTTCGGCAGCCGCGCCTGCTCGTGCCAGACACCCGCATAACGCTCCAGGTCGACCGGCGCCACCACCTGCAGCGGTGCGCGCATCAGCGGTGCGCCGTCTGCGGGGCCTGCGAGCTGGGCACGCGCCGTGCGTGCGGCGCCCAGAGCGAACCACGTGGCCACCCCGCCCACGACGAAGGCCGTGGCCATCGCGCCGATCGCGTTGCTGGTGCGGCGGTCGTCGAAGGGCCTGACGTTGGCGGGAGGTCGGCGAGTGGTCATGAGGGCTCCTGAAGGGGAAAGACTTTGCGTCTGCTGAAGACATTCGCAGTACGGCAAAGCCTAGCCGCAGGCCGGGTGCCGGGCCGTCAGCCGCGGACCACAGGCGCTGTAGGGCGCCAAGGGGAGAAGAAACCGGAGAAGAAACCGACAACCCCACTCGGCTCAGGCCGATGGAGCCATGCGGAAACCCGTGCTACGGTGCGCATGAAAACATCGGCCGGCGCGCAATTGCGTGCAGGTCTCGTCACAACCGGCACAGGATAATGATTTCATGAACCAACTCGATGCACTCCGCCAGTGGACCACCGTCGTCGCAGACACCGGTGACTTCAAACAGCTCAGCATTTCCAAGCCGCAGGATGCGACCACCAATCCGTCGCTGATCCTCAAGGCCGTGCAGAAACCCGAGTACCGGCCCCTGCTCGACGCCGCCGTGAAAAAGCATTCCGGCAAGCCGCTCGACGAAGTCATCGACCGCCTGCTGGTGAGCTTCGGCACCGAGATCCTCTCCATCATTCCGGGCCGCGTCTCCACCGAGGTCGACGCCCGCCTGTCCTTCGACACGGCAGCGACCATCGCACGCGGCGAGCGCATCGTGGCCCTCTACAAGGCCGAAGGCATCGACACCGAGAAGCGCCTGCTCATCAAGGTGGCCTCCACCTGGGAAGGCATCGAGGCCGCGCGCCAGCTGGAGCGCAAGGGCATCCGCACCAACCTGACGCTGCTGTTCTCCTTCGCGCAGGCCGTGGCCTGCGGCGCGGCGGGCGTGCAGCTGATCTCGCCCTTCGTGGGCCGCATCTACGACTGGTACAAGAAGTCCGCCGGCTCCAGCTGGGACGAGGCCGCGAACGCGGGCGCCAACGACCCCGGCGTGAAGTCGGTCCGCCAGATCTACGCGTACTACAAGCAGCACGGCATCAAGACCGAAGTGATGGGCGCGAGCTTCCGCAACGTCGGCCAGATCAAGGCGCTGGCCGGCTGCGACCTGCTGACCATCAGCCCCGAGCTGCTGGCCGAGCTGGCCGCGAGCAACGAGCCGCTGCAGCGCGCGCTCGACCCCAAGTCCACCGGCGCCGACGTCGCCAAGGTCAGCTACGACGAGGCGGGCTTCCGATTCGCGCTGAACGAAGACGCCATGGCCACCGAGAAGCTGGCCGAAGGCATCCGCGCCTTCGCGGCCGACGCCGTGAAGCTCGAGAAGCTCATGCAGGAAAGCGGCGCTTGAAGATGGCCATGACCCTTCGCTGCGACCGCGCGCCCGCCTGGGCGCAATTGCAGGCCGGCTTCGACACCGCGGGCAGGCAGTTCGACCTGCGCCATGCCTTCGTGGATGACGCCGGCCGCTTCGCGCGCTTCAGCCAGGAGGCGCCCCACGTCTTCGCCGACCTGTCGAAGAACCTGATCGACGCGCGCACCGAGGAGCTGCTCTTCAAGCTGGCCCGCGAATGCGGCCTGGAGGCGCACCGCGACGCCATGTTCGCCGGCGAGCACATCAACAACACCGAAGACCGCGCCGTGCTGCACACGCTGCTGCGCGCGCCGGCCGATGCGCCCACGGGCCCCAAGACGGCCAGCGAGCTGCGCGAGGTGCACGCCACGCTCGACGCGATGCTGGCCTATGCGGAGAAGGTGCGCGCCGACCACACGATCACCGACGTGGTCAACATCGGCATCGGCGGCTCCGACCTCGGTCCGCAGATGGCGGTGCTGGCGCTGGCCGAATTCGCCGCGCCGGGCAAGCGCTTTCACTTCGTCTCGAACGTCGACGGCCACGAGCTGGCCGGCGTGCTGAAGGGGCTGGCGCCGGAGCACACGCTGTTCCTCATCGCCTCGAAGACCTTCACCACCGCCGAGACGATGACCAACGCGCAGTCGGCCAAGCGCTGGTACGAGCAATCGGGCGGCACCGACATCGCGGGCCACTTCGCCGCGCTCACCACCAATGTGGAAGCCGCGAAGAAGTTCGGCATCGACACCACCTTCGGCTTCTGGGACTGGGTGGGCGGGCGCTATTCGCTGTGGTCGGCCATCGGGCTGCCGATCGCGCTGGCCATCGGTGCAGACGGCTTCCGCAGGCTGCTCGCCGGCGCGCATGCGATGGACGAGCACTTCCGCACCGTACCGCTGGAGCGCAACCTGCCGGTGCGCCTCGGGCTGCTCGATGTCTGGTACCGCAACTTCCACAAGTTCACGAGCCGCAGCATCGCGCCGTACCACAGCGCCCTGAAGCGCCTGCCGGCCTATCTGCAGCAGCTCGAGATGGAAAGCAACGGCAAGCAGGTGGACGCCGATGGCAAGCCGCTGGCCTTCGGCACCTCGCCGGTGCTGTGGGGCGAGCCCGGCACCAACGGCCAGCATGCCTACTTCCAGATGCTGCACCAGGGCACCGACGTGACGCCGCTGGAGTTCGTGGCGGTGCGCGATGCCTCGCACGACCTCGAAGGCCATCATCCGAAGCTGCTGGCCAACGCGCTCGCACAGGCCCAGGCGCTGATGGTGGGCAAGCTCGACGAGGGCGGCCACAGGAACTTCCCCGGAAACCGGCCGAGCAGCTTCTTCGTGTTCGAGAAGCTCACGCCCGAGGCGCTGGGTGCATTCCTCGCCATGTACGAGCACCGCGTGTTCACCAGCGGCGCGCTGTGGGGCATCAACAGCTTCGACCAGTGGGGCGTGGAGCTCGGCAAGGTGCTCGCCAAGGACATCGAGCCGCGCCTCGCTTCGGGCGACATCACGGGGCTCGATGCCTCCACCGCGGGCCTGCTGGAGCGGCTGCGAAGCTGATCAGGCACCTGTAGCAAAGGCTTTTCGGAGCCTTTTGTTTTAAGCCGGGCTATGGCTTACGGCTGTATTTGCCGTTGAAAGACGCGTCTATATGATGGCCCGGGGAAATTTCCCTGGGACCAACACAAAGAGGAGTCGATCAATGGATTTTCAAACAGCGGTCAAGACATGTCTGAGCAAGTACGCGGACTTCAGCGGGCGTGCATCGCGCTCGGAGTTCTGGTGGTTCGTGCTCGCGCAGCTGGTCGTTCTCATCGTGGCCAGCCTGATCCATCGCTTCGTGTACGGCATCGCGGCACTCGGCCTGCTGCTGCCGGCGCTGGCCGTCGGCGCGCGCCGCCTGCACGACATCGGCAAGACCGGCTGGCTGCTGCTGCTGGCCCTCATTCCGCTCGTCAATCTCGTGCTGATCTACTTCTACGTGCAGCCGACGCAGCCGGAGTCCAACGCCTACGGTGAACCGCCGGCAGCCTGAGCCTTTTTCAAGCCACCAATGAAGGGCCGCGCAGCGGCCCTTTTTCTTTGGTGCGCGGCCTGCGCGATGCCTCAGGCCGTGGCTGCCGACGGTGCCTGCGTCCGCACGGGCGCGCCCGCCGCCATGCGCACGCACAGGTCGAAGGCCTGCTGCAGCCCCTCGATCTTCGCGATGCCCTTGCCCGCGATGTCGAAGGCGCTGCCGCTGGCCGAGGTCGCGACCGGCACCGGCAGGCCGCCGTGCAGCGTCACGCCCTGCTCGAAGCCCATGAGCTTCATCGCGATCTGGCCCTGGTCGTGGTACATCGACACCACCGCATCGACATCGCCGCGCCGCGCGCCGATGAACACCGTGTCGGGCGAGAAGGGGCCGCGCGCATCGAGGCCCTCGGCGCGCAGCCGTTCGATGGCGGGCGCGATGATCTCGATCTCCTCCATGCCGATGGAGCCGCCGTCGCCCGCGTGCGGATTGAGCCCCGTCACCGCGATGCGCGGCTGCGCCACGCCTGCGCGCTGCAGGGCATTGGCGATGATCTTCACCGCGTCGCTCACGCCCTGCACCGTGATGTGGCTGGCCACGTCCTTCAGCGGAATGTGCGAGGTCACGCGCGAAGTCCACAGCGAACCCGTGAGGTTGAATTCGCAGACGAAGCCTTCCACCGCGAAGCGCTCCTGCATGTAGCGCAGCTCGTCCTCGTGCACCAGGCCGCCCAGGCGCAGCGAGTGCTTGTTGAGCGGCGCGAAGAGGATGCCCTCGGCCTGCCCGCGTCGAACCGCCAGCGTGGCCAGTTCCAGCGCCCCGAACGAGGCCCGGCCCGAGTGTTCGTTCGACTCGCCCAGCACCGGCTCGCGGCCCTCCATCCAGTCCCTTGCGAGCAGCGTGGGCCGGCCGTCCTCGAAGCGCACTGCGTCGAGGCTGTCCACCCGCAGCGGGTTCAGCCTTTCGCCCGCGATGCGCTCGCCGGACGCGAGCACGGCCGGGTCGGCGATCAGCAGCACGCGCGCAGCGTCGAGGTTGCGCTGCCGCGCGAGCAGCTTCACCGCCATCTCGGGGCCGATGCCGCTCGGGTCGCCGAGCAGCACGGCGATGCGGGGCTTGGCGGAAGTCACGCCTGGAGTCTGGGAGGAGGAAAGGGACATGGTGTCGGTCGGATGCGGTTGAAGGGGAAGGGCAAGGGGAAGGAGTGAAAGAGAGTCCGGCCGCCTCATTCGGCCTTGATGTTGGCGTCGCGCACGAGCTGGCCGTAGTGGTCGAACTCCTGCCGGTTCATCGCTGCGAAGGGTTCGCCGGTCAGGCCGCCGGGCTCGCCGCCCAGGGCCTTGATGCGCGTCTGCACGTCGGCCAGCTTCAGCGTGCGCGAGAGTTCTGCGCTCAGGCGCTCCACCGCAGGGCGCGGCGTGCCGGCGGTGACGTAGAGGCCGTACCAGGTCGACACGTCGGCGCCCTTGATGCCCTGCTCGGCCAGCGTGGGCACGTCGGGCAGCTCGGGCGAGCGCTGCGGCGCGCTCACCGCGAGCGCGCGGAACTTGCCGGCCTTGATCTGGCCCATGGCCGAGGAGGTGCTGTCGAACATCATGTCGACCTCGCCCGCGATGATGTCGACGTGCGCCTGCGAGCTGCCCTTGTAGGGCACGTGGATCGACTTCATGCCGGTGGCCAGGTTGAAGGCCTCGCCGCCCACGTGCTGCGTGCTGCCGATGCCGGAAGAGGCGTACTTGAAGCTGCCGGGCTTCGCGGCCATGGCCGCCACCAGGTCCTTCACCGACCTGTAGGGCGAGCTGGCGGACACGACCAGCACGTTCGGCATTACCGCCACCAGGCCCACGGGCTGCAGGTCTTTCAGCGGGTCGTACTTGAGCTTGAGGATGTGCGGTGCCACCGCCTGCGCCGTGTTGGTGGCCAGCAGCAGCGTGGCGCCGTCGGCCGGCGCGCGGGCGGTGAGCTCGCCCGCGATGGTGTTGGAGGCGCCCGGCCGGTTCTCGACCACCACCGGCTGCTTGAGCGCGGGCGAGAACTTGTCGGCCAGCACCCGCGCCAGGATGTCGGTGCCGCCGCCGGGCGAGGCGCCGACCATGATGCGCATCGGCTTGTCGGGATAGGGCTGTTGCTGCTGCTGTGCGCCGGCCGGCACAGCTGTCAGCACCGCGGCGGCCGCCAGGCCTACCAGCCCTGCCAGTGCTGTCGCATGGGCGAGAAAAGAACGCTTCATCGGGTTTGTCTCCTGCTTGTAGTGCGGCAAGCGTACGGAGCAACGCCCGTGCGATCCAATCGAAAATGGCCAGGGCTTCATATACTTTTGTGCATGACACAAGGGCCTTCCGACGCTTCGCTGATGCTCCTCGTGCGGCCGCGCCAGCTGCTGCTGCTGGCCCGGCTCGACACCCATCGCCATCTGGGCCGGGCGGCCGAGGCCATGAACATCAGCCAGCCGGCGGCCACCAAGCTGCTGCAGCAGCTGGAGGATTCGCTGGGCGAGAAGCTCTTCGAGCGCCTGGCGCGCGGCATGGAGCCCACGCCCTACGGCGAGATCCTGATCCGCTATGCCCGCCGCGTGCTCAGCGACTTCGGCAGCGCGCGCGAGGAGATGCTGGCCCTGCGCTCGGGGCTGAGCGGCGCACTGCGCGTAGGCAGCGTGCCGGGCGCGGTGCCGCAGCTGCTGGCACCGGCGCTGGTGGAATACCACCGCCGGCACCCGCAGGTGGCGGTGTCGGTCGTCGTCGAGACCAGCGACGTGATCCAGGCGCAGCTGGAGCAGGGCGACGTCGACTTCGTGCTGGGCCGTCTCACAGACGGCCACGACGAGGCGAAGTACGCGAGCGTGCCGTTGCTGGGCGAATCGCAGGTGGTGGTGGTGCGCGCCGCCCATCCGGTGTTCGAGCGCGGCAACGTCACGCTGGCCGAGATGGCGGGCTGGTCGTGGGTGCTGCAGCCGCCGGGCTCGCCGCAGCGCGGGCGCTTCGAGGCGGCGATGCGCGAGGCGGGCATTTCCGACCGGCTCGACATCATCGAAACGGCATCGCCCATCGCCATCACCGCCTTGCTCGAGAACTCCGACATGGCGGCCGTGATGCCCGCCTCGCAGGCCGGCCACTACGCCCGCCTGGGCGTGCTTCGCGTGGTGCCGGTCGAACTGCCGGTTCGGGTGCCGCCGATCTGCCTGATCACCCGGGCCGACCGGGCGCTGTCGCCCGCGGCGGCGCAGCTGCGTCGCCAGCTGCTTGGCAGCGCTTGAGGCCTTTGGCTTGCCAATTTCCATGCTGTATTGCATCGATTAGGGATTTCACTAGCCAATCGATGCATGAAAGTACTGGTGACGGCGGCACCAGTACCAAAATCGCAGGCCCGCTTCTCCAGAATTCGCGGCACGGCGACCCGACAGACAGAAAGAGGGCGTCGCTCACTTCCTCTAGGAGACAACATGAAGCGTTTTCTGAAAGCGGGCCTCGTCCTCGCACTGATCGGTACTGGCGTCGTCTCGCAGGCCGCCACCGAGCTCGTGATCGCGACCGTGAACAACGGCCACATGATCGAGATGCAGAAGCTCACCCCCTTCTTCGAGAAGGCCAACCCCGACATCAAGCTCAAGTGGGTCACGCTGGAAGAAGGCACGCTGCGCCAGCGCGTGACCACCGACATCGCCACCAAGGGCGGCCAGTTCGACGTGATGACCATCGGCCTGTACGAGACGCCGATCTGGTCGAAGAAGGGCTGGCTCAAGCCCATCGCCACCGACGCAGCCTACGACGTGGACGACCTGCTGCCCGCCATCCGCGACGGCCTGTCGAACGAGGGCAAGCTCTACGCCGCGCCTTTCTACGGCGAGAGTTCGATGCTCATGTACCGCAAGGACCTGGCCGACAAGGTGGGGGTGAAGTTCCCCGAGCAGCCCACCTGGGCGCAGGTGAAGGAGTTCGCCGACAAGGCCAACGACCCGAAGGCGGGCGTCTACGGCATGTGCCTGCGCGGCAAGCCGGGCTGGGGCGACAACATGGCCTTCCTGACCACGCTGGTCAACACCAACGGCGGCCAGTGGTTCGACATGCAGTGGAAGCCGCAGATCGACACCAAGCCCTGGAAGGACGCCATCACCTTCTATGTCGACCTGATGAAGAAGGACGGCCCTCCGGGCGCCTCGGCCAACAGCTTCAACGAGAACCTCGCGCTCTTCAACGAAGGCAAGTGCGCGGCCTGGGTGGACGCGACCATCGCTGCCTCTTTCATCAGCGACCCGAAGCAGTCGAAGGTGGCCGACAAGGTGGCCTTCGCGCAGGCGCCCACCGCCGCCACGCCCAAGGGTGCCAACTGGCTGTGGTCGTGGAACCTCGCCATCCCGGCCAGTTCGACCAAGGACGAAGCGGCGCAGAAGTTCATCAAGTGGGCCACTTCGAAGGACTACATCGCGCTCGTGGCCAAGGAAACCGGCTGGGCCTCGGTGCCGACCGGCACGCGCAAGTCGACCTATGCGAACCCCGAGTTCCAGAAGGTCGCCAAGTTCGCCGCGGCCGAGAAGAAGGCGATCGACAGCGCGAACCTGACGGACAGCACGCTGCCGAAGTCGCCGTACGTGGGCGTGCAGTACGCGGCCATTCCCGAGTTCCAGGCGATCGGCGTGGCGGTGGGGCAGCAGATGAGCGCGGCGCTGTCGGGCAAGGTCACGGTCGACCAGGCATTGAAGACTTCGCAGACGGCGGCTGAGCGTGAAATGAAGAAAGCGGGCTACTACAAGTAAGCCGCCTTCTTACCCTCTCCCCTTGGGGAGAGGGCAGGGTGAGGGGGGCGGCGTGCCCACCGCATGGGCCGCATGCCCTCACCCCAACCCTCTCCCGCGAGCGGGAGAGGGGGCAACAGCCCCCAGAGAGGACACACAATGAAAAGACTCCTGCCCCGCGCCCTCATGGCGCCTGCCGTGCTCACGCTCTTCCTCTGGATGATCGTGCCGCTGGTGATGACGTTGTACTTCTCGCTTGTGAACTACAACCTCATGCAGCCGGGCGAGCGCACCTTCGCGGGCATCGAGAACTTTCACTACTTCATCACCGACCCCGACTTCTGGCCGGCCACCTGGAACACCCTGCTGCTGATCGGCAGCGTGATCGTCATCACCGTGGTGCTCGGCGTGCTGCTCGCGCTGCTGGTGAACGAGCCCTTCCCGGGGCGCGGCATCGTGCGCGTGCTGCTGATCTCGCCCTTCTTCGTCATGCCCGCGGTCAACGCGCTGCTGTGGAAGCACATGATGATGAACCCCATCTACGGCATCCTCGCCGACGTGTGGCGCATCTTCGGCGCGCAGCCCGTCGACTGGCTCACCGACGTGCCGCTGCTGTCGGTGATCATCATGGTTGCCTGGCAGTGGCTGCCCTTCGCCTGCCTGATCTTCATCACCTCGCTGCAGTCGCTTGACCGCGAGCAGATGGAGGCCGCGCGCATGGACGGCGCGAGCGCGTTCCAGCGCTTCTTCTATCTCACCATCCCGCACCTCGCGCGCCCCATGGCGGTGGTGATCATGATCGAGATGATCTTCCTGCTCAGCGTGTTCGCCGAGATCGCCATCACCACCAACGGCGGGCCCGGCAACGAGAGCACGAACATGACCTACATGATCTTCAAGCAGTCGCTCATGAACTTCGACGTGGGCGTGGCTTCGGCGGGGGCGCTCTTCGCGGTGGTGCTGGCCAACATCGTGGCCGTGTTCCTCATCCGCATCATCGGCAAGAACCTTGACTAGTCATGTGGCACACCCCCAGTCTTCGCGCACTTCGTGTCGCTTCGCCAACCCCCTTGCAGGGGGCAACACCGACGGCCCGGCAAAGCCGGTTCCGTGGTGTTCCTGGAACTGATCCAGTCTCGAATCAACCAGCAGTGGAGTAGCCAGATCATGCAACCCAGCAACTTCCTGCCGCAGCTGCTGCGCACCGTCGGCGCGTGGGCCGTCGCGCTGCTGCTGTTCTTTCCGCTCGGCTGGCTGTTCCTCACGGCCTTCAAGACGGAGCTGCAGGCGATCCATGTGCCGCCGCTCTTCATCTTCGAGCCCACGCTCGACAACTTCGGCGAGGTGCAGCGCCGCAGCGACTACCTGCTGTATGCGCGCAACTCGCTCATCACCAGCCTGGGCTCGACCATCCTGGGCCTGCTGATCGCGGCGCCTGCCGCGTACTCGATGGCCTTCTTCCGCACGAAGAAGACGCGCGACATCCTGATGTGGATGCTCTCCACCAAGATGATGCCGGCCGTCGGTGCGCTGGTGCCGATCTACGTGATCGCGCAGACCGCGGGCCTGCTGGATTCGCTCACCGCGCTGACCATCGTGTTCACGCTGTCGAACCTGCCGATCATGGTGTGGATGCTCTACAGCGCCTTCAAGGACATCCCGCCCGAGATTCTCGAAGCCGCGCGCATGGACGGCGCCAGCCTCTGGACCGAGTTCCGGCACGTCGTGATGCCGCTGTCGGTGGGCGGCCTCGCATCCACCGGCCTGCTGTGCTTGGTGCTGAGCTGGAACGAGGCCTTCTGGGCGCTCAACCTCAGCTCCGCCAAGGCGGGCACGCTGGCCACGCTCATCGCTTCGTACTCCAGCCCCGAGGGCCTGTTCTGGGCCAAGCTGTCCGCCGCTTCGCTGATGGCGATTGCGCCCATCGTGGTGTTTGGCTGGTTCAGCCAGAAGCAACTCGTTCAAGGCCTGACCTTCGGTGCCGTGAAATGAACACCACCCCCAGTCTTTGCGCACTTCGTGTCGCTTCGCCAACCCCCGGATTGCGCTGCGCGCTCTCGAGCGCTGTGGGCGCGTCGTCTGCCCGCCCACAAAACATCAAGGAGTCGTGAATGGCCTACCTCGAACTCAAGAACATCAAGAAGAGCTTTGGTGAAGTCAACATCATCAAGGGCGTCGACCTGCAGATCCAGAAGGGCGAGTTCATCGTCTTCGTCGGGCCCTCGGGCTGCGGCAAGTCGACGCTGCTGCGGCTGATCGCGGGGCTGGAGCCGATCACCAGCGGCAACCTGCTGCTGGACGGCAAGGACATCACCTGGGCGCCTTCGGGCAAGCGCGACCTCGCGATGGTGTTCCAGAGCTATGCGCTCTATCCGCACATGAGCGTGTACGACAACATGTCCTTCGCGCTCAAGCTGGCGGGCGTCTCCAAGAGCGAGATCAAGACCAAGGTCGAGTACGCGGCGAAGACGCTGAACCTCACGCAGTACCTCGACCGCACGCCCAAGGACCTCTCGGGCGGCCAGCGCCAGCGCGTGGCCATCGGGCGCGCCATCGTGCGTGCGCCGAAGGTGTTCCTGTTCGACGAGCCGCTGTCGAACCTCGACGCCGCGCTGCGCGGCAACACGCGGGTGGAGATCCACAAGCTGCACCGCGCGCTCGGCGCGACCACCATCTACGTGACGCACGACCAGGTCGAGGCCATGACGCTGGCCGACCGCGTGGTGGTGCTGAGGGACGGGCTGATCGAGCAGGTCGGCTCGCCGCTGGAGCTGTACGACCGCCCGGCCAACCAGTTCGTCGCGCAGTTCATCGGCATGCCGTCGATGAACATGGTGGCGGCAAACGCGATTCCCACCTTCTCCGCCGCCACCGGAGGCAGGCTGCCCGCCGACGGCTTCCTGGGCGTGCGCCCCGAGGGGCTGCGCGTGCATCCGAAGCAGGGCGCGCCGGTGTCGGACGTGCTCGGCCGCGTCGAGCTGGTGGAGGCACTGGGCGCCGACACGCTGATCCACGTCGATGTGGGCGGGGTGCCGCTGATCGCGCGTCAGAACGACCGCACGCCGCTGCAGGCCGGCGACGACGTGGCGGTGGAGCTCGATCCGTCGGTGCTCCATCTCTTCAACCGCGAGGGCCGTTCGGTCTTCGCGTGACCTCGACTTTCCGTCCACCGTCTTTTCAACGGACCTTCTCGTGACCATTGCGCAAACTCCACCGGCTCCTTCCGAGTTCACGGTGCTCCATCTCGGCCTGGGCTCGTTCCACCGCGCCCACCAGGCCGTGTACCTGCAGCGGCTGATCGACGCGGGCGACACCCGCTGGTCGATCTCCGGCGCCAACATCCGGCCGGACATGGCCGAGGTCGTCGCAGCGCTCGAGGCGCAGGGCGGGCGCTACACGCTCGAAACCGTCTCCCCCGCGGCCGAGTACCGCTACGAGGAGATCTCCGCGATTCGCGAGGTGCTGCCCTGGGAGCCCTCGCTGGCCAAGGTGATCGCGCGCGGCGCGGCGCCCTCGACGCGCATCGTGTCCTTCACCGTGACCGAGGCGGGCTACTACCTCGACGACAAGGGCAGGCTCGACCTGTCGTTCCCCGACCTTGCGGCCGACGTGGAGCGCGCGCGCCGCGGCGAAAGCGGCGAGACCGAAGGCAAGGGCGTGACGATCTACGGCGCCGTCTGCGCCATCCTGCGTGCGCGCAAGGCCACGAACGCGGGCCCGCTGACGCTGCTGAACTGCGACAACCTGCGCCACAACGGCGACCGCTTCCGCGCCGGCCTGCTGGAATTCATCGAACTGGCGGGCGATGCCGATCTGCTTGTATGGGTGAAGGCGAACACGCGCTGCCCGAACGCGATGGTCGACCGCATCACGCCGCGCCCGCCGCCCGAACTGCGCGCCCGCGTGAAGGCTGCCACGGGTCGCGACGACGCGGCCGCCATCACCGGCGAGAGCTTCATCCAGTGGGTGATCGAGGACGACTTCGCGGCCGGCCGGCCCGACTGGGGCCGCGTGGGCGTGCAGCTGGTCGAGTCGGTGCAGCCTTATGAAGAGGCCAAGATCCGCATCCTCAACGCCACGCACAGCTGCGTGGCCTGGGCGGGCACGCTGGTGGGGCTCGGCTTCATCCACGAGGGCACGCACGACGCGGCCATCCGCAAGATGGCCTACGACTACGTCACCGACGACGTCATTCCCTGCCTGACTCCCAGCCCCATCGACCTCGCGGCGTATCGCGACGTGGTGCTCGACCGCTTCGGCAACCCCGCCATCCGCGACACCAACCAGCGCGTGGCGGCGGACGGCTTCTCGAAGATCCCTGGCTTCATCGCGCCGACGGTGCGCGAGCGCCTCGCGGCCGGCCAGCCCATCGAGAGCGTGGCGATGCTGCCCGCGCTGTTCCTGGCCTTCCTGCAGCGCTGGCACAAGGGCGCGCTGCCCTACGCCTACCAGGACCAGGGCATGGACGAGGCCGTGGCGCACGCGATCTGCGACGCTGCAGATCCTGTGGTCGCACTGTGTTCCGACGTGGGGCTGTGGGGCGACATCGCGGGCGACCAGCGCCTGATCGACGCCGTGCGTCGCGCGAACGAACGCGTCGCGCGCTTCGTGCAGGCCGCTTCGGGGCACAGGCCATGAGCGGCCGGCTGCAGGGCAGGCACGTGCTGCTGACCGGCGCTGGCGGCGGCATCGGGCTGGCCGTGGCCGCGGCCTGCATCGGCGAGGGCGCGCGCTGCACGGTGATCGACCGTGCGCCCGCCGCTCCCGAGGCCGTGCGCGCACTGCAGCAGCGCCACCCCGACGGCCTCGCCTACATCGCGGCCGACGTGACCGACACGCAGGCCATCGCCCACATGCTGGCCGAGGCGCAGGTCGCCTTCGGGCCGATCCACACGCTGTTCAACAACGCGGCGGTGTTCGACCTCGCCCCCCTGCTCGACAGCGACGAGGCCTCGTTCGACCGTCTCTTCGCCGTCAACGTGAAGGGCATGTTCTTCGTGATGCAGGCGGTGCTGCGCCACATGGTGGAGGCCGGCACGCAGGGCGCGTCGGTCATCAACATGGCCTCGCAGGCCGGGCGGCGCGGCGAGGCGCTGGTGTCGCACTACTGCGCAACCAAGGCGGCCGTCATCAGCTACACCCAGAGCGCCGCGCTGGCCATGGCGCCGCACGGCATCCGCGTCAACGGCATCGCCCCCGGTGTGGTCGACACGCCGATGTGGGACCATGTCGACAGCCTGTTCGCCAGGGCCGAAGGACTGCCGCCCGGAGAGAAGAAGCGGCAGGTCGGCCTGGCGGTGCCGCTCGGACGCATGGGCGTGCCGGACGACATCGCGGGGGCGGCGGTGTTCCTCGCCAGCGACGAGGCGCGCTACATCACGGCGCAGACCCTCAACGTCGACGGCGGCAACGTCATGAGCTGAGACCCGATGAACCAAGACTTCCACCTGTACCTCGACAGCGCCGACATGGCCGAGCTGCAGGCCTGCCTGCCGCACCCCGTGGTGCACGGCGTGACGACCAACCCGACGCTGCTCAGGCGTGCCGGCATCGGCCGCGCCGGCGTGCCCGGCCTGCTGCGCCGCTGCATCGAGCTGGGTGCCAGGCAGGTGCAGGCGCAGGTGTATTCGCAGGACGCCGACGGCATGCTGGAGGACGCGCAGGCGCTGCTCTCGCACTTCGCGCCCGGCCAGCTGGTGGTGAAGATCCCGGCCACGCGCCAAGGCCTGGCGGCCGGCGCGCGGCTCATCGCGCAGGGCGTGCCGGTCACCTGGACGGCGGTATACGCGCCCGAGCAGGCGCACTTCGCAGCACAGCTGGGTGCCGCCTATGCCGCACCGTACCTGGGCCGGCTGGAAGACTCCGGCGCCGACGGGCTGGGGCTGATCGCGCAGATGCAGGCGCTGGTGGCGCAGCGGCCCGCGTCGGGCACGCGGCTGCTGGTGGCCAGCATCCGCTCGCGCGAGGCCTACCTTTCGCTGCTGAAGATCGGCGTGGGCGCGATCACCATCCCGCCGCGCCTGTTTTCCGAGCTGCTCGATCATCCCGCCACGCTGGCCGCTGAAAGCGGCTTCCTGGCCGACGCGCGCGACCTGCCCTGATCCAGAATCCAGCCATCATGCGCATAGCACTCACGGGCGAAGCCCTCATCGATTTCACCGCCAGCGAGGCTGGCAACCTGGCGTTCCTGGGGCACGAGGGCGGCTCGCCGCTCAACACGGCCGTGGCCTGTGCGCGGCTCGGTCAGCCGACGGGCTTTCTCACGCAGCTGTCCACCGACCTGTTCGGCGAGCGGCTGATGGGCTTCCTGCAGCGCAACGGCGTGGACACCAGCTTCATCCTGCGCAGCAACGCGCCTTCGACGCTGGCCTTCGTCGAGCGCACCCCGCAGACCAACCGCTACGCCTTCTATACGCAAGGCAGCGCCGACGCCACCTGGGCGCCCGAGCCGCTGCCGCAGCTGCCGGCTGAATGCCGCTTCCTGCACTTCGGCTCGATCTCGCTGCTGCAGGACCCGGCCGCCGCGCGCATCGCCGACCTGATCGCGGCCAACCGCGGGCAGCGCGTGATCGTGTTCGACCCGAACGTGCGGCCCAGCCTGATCTCCGACATGGCCGCCTACCGCGAGCGCGTGCACGGCTGGTTCGGCATGGCCGACCTGGTCAAGCTCAGCGACGAGGACGCCGCGCTGCTCGCGCCCGGGCAGCCCGTCGATGCGCTGGCCGCCGAGTGCCTGAAGGCCGGCGCGCGCGCCGTGATCGTCACGCGCGGCGGCGACGGCGCGACGCTCTGGCGCACGGGCCATGCGCCGCTGAGCGTGGCGGCGCCGCGCGTCACCGTGGTCGACACCATCGGCGCGGGCGACACCTTCACGGCTGGTCTGTCGGTGGCGCTGCTCTCGCACGGCATCGAGCAGCCCGGTCAGATCGACGGGCTGGCCGACGAAGACTGGAAGGCCGTGATGGGTTTCGCCGCCACCGCCGCCGCCCTCAACTGCACCCGCGAGGGTGCCGATCCACCGACGCTGGAGGCGGTTCACGCCGCGCTGGCGAAGGCACAAAATACCGCTGTTGCTGCTGCTTCCCGGCCCTGAGCCGTGCTGCCATCATGACGACGTCCACCCGCAAGCGCTCGATTCCCCGCCAGCGCCAGCCCGAACTGGAGCGCGACTTCGCGCGGTCGCCCTCGCTGGGCTACGAAGCCCCCGAAGAAACCGGCCTGGTGCGCTGCCTCGCGCACGGCTTCCCGAGCCCGCTGGTGCGATGGCACTTCCATGAGGACTACGAGCTTCACCTGATCACCGAGACATCGGGCAAGGCCTTCATCGGCGACTGGATCGGGCCCTTCCAGCCGGGGCACCTGGTGCTGTGCGGGCCGCGGCTGCCGCACAACTGGATATCGCTCGACGTGCCCGAGGGCGGTGCGGCCGGGCGCGACCGCGTGATCCAGTTCCGCCACGAGCCCATCGAGCATGCGGCGCAGCAGATTCCCGAGCTGCGCGAGGTGATGCAGCTGCTGGAGCGGGCGCGCCACGGCATCGAGTTCTTCGGCATGTCGCAGCAGGCGCAGTCGCACTGGGACCGCATCAAGGCCGCGCGCGGCGTGCGCCGCCTGGGCCTGTTCCTCGACTTCATGGCCGACCTGGCGCAATGCACCGACTACCGGCTGCTGTCGAGCGTGCAGATGCAGGGAGCGCAGGGCGCCGACGGCGATGCGCAGGTCGACCAGATCAACGGCATCGTCAACCGCATCACCAACAACATGGCCGAGCCGATCTCGATGTCGGACGTGGCGGCCGAGCTGGGCATGAGCGAGAGCCGCTTCAGCCGCTTCTTCAGGCGCTCCACCGGCAACAGCTTCACCGATTTCGTCAACCGCGTGCGCATCAACAGCGCCTGCCACCTGCTGATGCAGACCGACCACTACGTGACCGACATCTGCTACCAGGTGGGCTTCAACAACGTGGCGAACTTCAACCGCCGCTTTCTCGAGATCAAGGGCATGACGCCGAGCGAGTTCCGCAAGCAGGCCGACACGCGCTTCGGGGTATGAGTTTCTCCCCCAGGCTGCGCGCACTTCGTGTCACTTCGCCGACCCTCTCTCGGGGCAACACCGCAGGCCCGGCAAAGCCGGTTCCTCGGTGTTCCTTGAAGGGAAAGCGGGTTCTTCGTAAGTCCGCCGCGCGAAAGCACGGCAATCTGAACAAACAAGGGGTTCATCTTGTATCTGGGACTCGACCTCGGCACGTCCGAGCTCAAGGCGCTCTTGCTCGCCGACGACCACCGCATCGTGGGCGTGGCCCGTGCACCGCTCACCGTCGAACGGCCGCAGCCGCTGTGGTCGGAGCAGGCGCCGCAGCAGTGGTGGCAGGCGCTCGAAGAAGTGATGCGTGCGCTGGGCAAGTCGCATCCCGAAGAACTCGCGGCGGTCCGCGCCATCGGCCTGTCGGGCCAGATGCACGGCGCCACGCTGATCGACGAAGCAGGCGAAGTGCTGCGCCCCGCGATCCTGTGGAACGACGGCCGCAGCGGCGCCCAGTGCGAGGCGCTCGCGCGTGCCGTGCCCAGGCTCGGCGAGATCGCGGGCAACCTCGCGATGCCCGGCTTCACCGCGCCCAAGCTGCTGTGGGTGCGCGAGCACGAGCCCGAGGTCTTCGGCCGCGTCGCGCGCGTGCTGCTGCCGAAGGACTGGCTGCGCTTCATGCTCAGCGGCGAGGCCGTCAGCGAGATGTCGGACGCCGCGGGCACGCTGTGGCTCGACGTGGGCGCGCGCGACTGGTCCGACGAGCTGCTCGCTGCCACCGGACTGACGCGTGCGCACATGCCGAGGCTGGTGGAGGGCAGCGAGGTATCGGCACAGCTCAAGCCCGATCTGGCTGCGAGATGGGGCCTGCGCGACGGCGTGAAGATCGCCGGTGGTGCCGGCGACAACGCGGCGAGCGCGGTCGGCATGGGGCTGGTCGAGCCGGGGCAGGGCTTCGTCTCGCTCGGCACCTCGGGCGTGGTGTTCGTGTCGACCGACCGCTTCCTGCCGAACCCCGCGCAGGCGATGCATGCCTTCTGCCATGCGCTGCCGAAGCGCTGGCACCAGATGTCGGTGATGCTCTCGGCCGCCAGCGCGGTGAGCTGGGCCGCGAAGACCTTCAGGTTCGCCGACGAGGCGGCGCTGCTCGAAGCCGCCGCAAGCGTTCCGCCGGCGCAGCGCGAACGCTGCCCGCTGTTCCTGCCGTACCTCTCGGGCGAGCGTTCACCGCACAACAACCCCAACGCGCAGGGCGTGCTCTTCGGGCTCACGCATGCGCACGGGCCGGCGGAGATCGCCTATGCCGTGGTCGAGGGCGTGAGCTTCGGCCTGCGCGACGGCTTCGACACCCTGCGGCTGCCGGAAGACATGCCGATGCGCGAGATGGCGCTGGTCGGCGGCGGCGCCCGCAGCGTGTGGTGGGGGCAGTTGCTGGCCGACATCTTCGGCGTGACGCTCACGCTCTATGCAGGCAGCGAGACGGGCGGCGCGCTGGGCGCGGCGCGGCTGGCCTGGCTGGCGGATGGCGGCGACGTGGCCGAGGTGTGCACGCTGCCGCCGGTGAAACAGAAGTTGATGCCGTCGGCCGAAGGTGCCGATCTCCGCAGGACAAGGCACGCGCGCTTCCAGGCCCTGTACAAGTCCCTGCGAGACCAGTTCCAGTAACCGGCACGATTGCCACGACCATGAAAAAAGCCCGTCGCAGACGGGCTTTTTTCATTTCGCGGGACACCGCGGATCCGGCTTGGCCGGTCCGCAGGTGTCGCCCCCGGTAGGGGGTAGGCGTAGCGGACACGAAGTGCCGCGCAGCCTGGGGGCGAGCAATTACATGCCCATGCCGCCCATGCCACCCATGCCGCCCATGTCGGGCATGCCGCCGGCCGCAGGAGCGTCGTCCTTCGGAGCGTCAGCCACCATGGCTTCGGTCGTCAGCAGCAGCGAGGACACCGAAGCGGCGTTCTGCAGTGCGGTGCGGGTGACCTTCGTCGGGTCCAGGATGCCCAACTCGAGCATGTCGCCGTACGTGTCGTTGGCGGCATTGAAGCCGTAGTTGCCCTTGCCGGCCAGAACCGCGTTCACCACCACCGAGGCTTCGCCGCCGGCGTTGTTCACGATTTCGCGCAGGGGAGCTTCGATGGCCTTCAGCACCAGCTTGATGCCGGCGTCCTGGTCGGCATTGTCGCCCTTGACCTTGTCGCCCACGGCTTGCTTGGCACGCAGCAGAGCCACGCCGCCGCCGGCAACCACGCCTTCTTCCACTGCAGCGCGGGTGGCGTGCAGGGCGTCTTCGACGCGAGCCTTCTTTTCCTTCATTTCGACTTCGGTGGCAGCGCCGACCTTGATCACGGCAACACCGCCGGCCAGCTTGGCCACGCGCTCTTGCAGCTTCTCACGGTCGTAGTCGCTGGTGGCTTCCTCGATCTGCACGCGGATCTGCTTCACGCGGGCTTCGATGTCCGGAGCAGCGCCCGAGCCGTCGATGATGATCGTGTTTTCCTTGCCCACTTCGATGCGCTTGGCCTGGCCCAGGTCGGCCAGGGTCACCTTCTCGAGGGTCAGGCCCACTTCTTCGGCGATGACCTTGCCGCCCGTCAGGATGGCGATGTCTTCCAGCATGGCCTTGCGGCGGTCACCGAAGCCAGGAGCCTTGACGGCCACGACCTTCAGGATGCCGCGGATGGTGTTCACCACCAGCGTAGCCAGGGCTTCGCCTTCGACTTCTTCAGCGATGATCAGCAGCGGACGGCCGGCCTTGGCAACTTGCTCCAGCGTGGGCAGCAGGTCGCGGATGTTGCTGATCTTCTTGTCGAACAGCAGGACGAACGGGTTGTCCAGGATCGCCGATTGCTTCTCGGGGTTGTTGATGAAGTAGGGCGACAGGTAGCCGCGGTCGAACTGCATGCCTTCAACGACGTCCAGTTCGCTGTCCAGCGACTTGCCGTCTTCCACGGTGATCACGCCTTCCTTGCCGACCTTGTCCATCGCGTCGGCGATGATCTTGCCGATGGTTTCGTCGCTGTTGGCCGAGATCGAGCCGACCTGGGCGATTTCCTTCGACGTGGTGGTGGGCTTGGAAGCCTTCTTCAGCTCTTCGACCAGGGCAGCCACTGCCTTGTCGATGCCGCGCTTCAGGTCCATCGGGTTGATGCCGGCGGCCACGTACTTGAAGCCTTCGCGAACGATGGCTTGAGCCAGCACGGTCGCGGTGGTGGTGCCGTCACCGGCGTTGTCGCTGGTCTTGGAGGCCACTTCCTTCACGAGCTGGGCGCCCATGTTCTGGAGCTTGTCCTTCAGTTCGATTTCCTTGGCGACCGACACGCCGTCCTTCGTGACGGTGGGGGCGCCGAACGAGCGCTCGAGCACCACGTTGCGGCCCTTGGGGCCCAGGGTCACCTTGACTGCGTTGGCGAGGATGTTCACACCCTCGACCATGCGTGCGCGGGCTTCGCCGCCGAAGACTACGTCTTTTGCTGCCATGTTCTATTACTCCGAATGGGGATCTGTTGAATTACTTCTCGACGACCGCGAACAGGTCGTCTTCCTTCATGACGAGCAGCTCGTCGCCGCCGACCTTGACGGTCTGGCCGCTGTACTTGCCGAACAGGACGCGGTCGCCGACCTTCACGGTCAGAGCGGCCAGTTCGCCCTTGTCGTTGCGCTTGCCCGGGCCCACGGCCAGGACTTCACCCTGATCGGGCTTCTCGGCGGCTGCGTCGGGGATCACGATGCCCGATGCGGTCTTGGTTTCGCTGTCAACACGCTTGACGATCACGCGATCGGCCAAAGGACGAAGTTTCATTGCATCTCCTGGATGTATGGATAAGAAACGGGTTTGTGGTCGGGTGCCGGACCGGAGACCGGCAGCCCATCGACTGGAAGCGAGGCCGTTGTTAGCACTCATCAGCAGCGAGTGCTAATCATAAGGGCAATCGATGACGTTTCAAGGAAGGGAAAGTGGTGGGAGCCGGCTTGCCGTCGTCCGTGAGAATCAGGGACGCTACGACCCCTCCATTTTTACCAGGGTAAAAATGGAGGAATGGAGAAATCGCTCCCGTCCGTGCTGTTCAAATCTTGGACAGCGGCACCTGCAGATTGGCCAGCTGGCCCGCATCCACTGTCGTCCCGCGCTCGATCAGCCGCCGGGCGAATCGCAGATCGCGCGCCGCGTTCGGGCCCAGCGCCGCGACGACCTTGCCGGCGTCCAGGAAGAACACGACGAAGCTGTCGCCTTGCATATCGCCGCGCACCACGGCCAGATGCTCCGGTGCGGGCATGCCGAATATCTGGAGGTTGATGCCGTACTGGTCCGACCAGAACCACGGCAGCGGCTGGTGATTCACCGCGATGCCCAGCGCGGAGCGCGCGGCCGCGATGCCTTGCTCCTGCGCGTTCTGCCACGATTCCAGCCGCATCCGGCGCCCGGCGCGTTCGCAGTGCCAGACGGCGACATCCCCGGCGGCGAGGATGTCGGGGTCGGAGGTGAGGCATTGCGAGTCGACCACCACACCGCCCTCGCACTGCAAGCCCGCCTCGCGCGCGAGTTCGTCGTTGGGGACGAGGCCGATGCCGGCCAGCACCGCGTCGCAGGCCAGCGTGCGCCCGTCGACGAGCGTGGCGATCAGCCCGGCGCCGCCTTGCGTCTGCGCCAGGCGCTCGATGCCCATGCCCAGCTCGACGCGAACACCGTTCGAGGCGTGAAGCCGCAGCAGGTAGGCAGAAATTTCCGGCGGCACTGTGCGCTCGCAAAGCCGCTGCATCGCTTCCACCACGGTGACGTCGAGCCCCTTTCTGCGGGCGGTCGCGGCCACTTCGAGCCCGATCCATCCTCCGCCGACGATCAGCAGCCGCCTGCCCGGCATGAGTGCGGCGCCCAGGGCCGCGGCGTCGTCCAGGTTGCGCAGCGTAAAGACGCCCGGCAGCTCTGCCCCGGGGATGCCCAGCCGCCGCGCGCGGCCGCCGGTGCACAGGATCAGCTTGTCGTATCCGACGACGTCGCCGCCGCGCAGGTGCAGCTGCTTCGCCGCCCGGTCGATGCGCGTCGCGCTCGCGAGCGGGCGCCAGTCCAGCTCCAGTGTGTCGAAGGCTTCGGGCTTCTGGAGCCGGGTCGTTTCCGGCAGGGCTT
The DNA here is from genome assembly GCF_052044195.1 of Variovorax sp. 22077. Classification (NCBI taxonomy): domain Bacteria; kingdom Pseudomonadati; phylum Pseudomonadota; class Betaproteobacteria; order Burkholderiales; family Comamonadaceae; genus Variovorax; species Variovorax sp. 22077. The sequence continues at coordinate 76,940 of NZ_JBQEQC010000025.1, read as the reverse complement.
CTCCGGCGAGCACGGCTTTCGACAGCGGCGGGCGCTCGTAGGGGCGATGCGCCTCGTCGCCGATCAGCACGATCCTGCCGCCGAAGCCTTCGCTGCGCAGCGTCTGCGCCGCCCATCCGCCGGCCTGGCCGGCGCCGACGATCGCGATCGTCTTCTCATCCGCGCTCATCGCTTGCTCCAGCAGGGGTCAGTCCAGCGAGAGAAAGACCCGCCCGCCCTCGATCTTCACGGGATAGGAGCGGATCGCCTCCGTCACCGGCGCGCAGGTGGGCGCGCCGTTGCGCACGTCGAACTTGCCCTGGTGCAGCGGGCACTCGATCTCGTGGCCCTCGAGAAAGCCTTCGCACAGGCGGGCGTGGCCATGCGTGCAGAGGTTGTCGGTGGCGTAGACCTCGCCCTCGACGCTGTAGAGCGCGACGTCGCGGCCGGCCACGAGGACGCCGATCACGTCGTCCGCGGGCACGTCGCCGAGTGCGGCGGCATCGGTCCATTGCAGGTCACTCATGGCAGTCCTCAGATCGGGTAGATGACGGAGTTCGGGATCATCTCGCTGTCGTAGATGACCTGGCGCGAGGCGAACTTCAGGCCCTCTTCGGTGCGCACCACCACGTCGATGTAGCGGCCCACGCTGAAGACGCTCGAGAGCTCCGAAAGCTTGGTGCGGAAGACCGCGTAGTTGGCCTCCGACTCGATGCGCCCCGGCTCGGCCTTCAGCACCACCGGCGCGCCCACCACGTGGCGCTGGTAGTACGGGTCGTGGAAGAGGGTCTCGCGGATGCCGTAGACACGGTCCTTCAGCATGCCCTTGCTCTCGAAGGAGAGCGTCGCGAGCGGGAAGCCGCGGTCGTGGTTCTCGCGCGGCTGCAGCCGGTAGCTGCAGTCTTCGGTGAAGAACTCGGGCCACAGCTCCCACTGGCTGGAACTCACGGCCTGGGCGTAGCGGGCATAGAGCTGGGAGAGCTCGAAGTATTCCTGGAAGTCCATCGCTCAAGCCTCCATCACCTTGCGCCAGTACTCGTACATGCCCCGGATCAGCGTCTCGGTGACCATGTGGTCCGTGTCGCCGACCTCGCGGCCGCCGAGCTCGGCCAGCGTGCGGTGGAAGGGCTTCTGCTCGAAGCCCTTCTGCGAGAGCTCGATCACCTCGCCGTCGTCGGCCGACACGAAGCCCGCGGGGCCGAAGAGATTGGCCTGGCGCAGGCGGCGCCGCGTCATCTCCTCGGTGTCGTCCTCGAAGCCGAAGTGCGTCCACACGAAGTCGAAGGCTCCGGGCCCGCTGGGCTGGATGTGCCGCGTCGAGACGCTGTTGACCTGCTGCTGCAGGATCACGCTCGGAAAGAGCGTCATCATCACCGCCGTCGGGCCGCCCCACCATGGCTCGGGCACGATGTCGAGGAAGCGGTCGTCGTTGAGCTTCATGCTTTCCTTGAAGCTCGAAACCTGCGTCACCTGCTCGGCCTTGCCGCTCGCGCCGCGCGTGGAGATCATGGCCGCGTGGCGGTGGTGCCGGTCCATCTTCAGTTCCGACTTGTTGTCCGCGCGCCAGAGGCCGAAGGTCACGAACCAGGTGTGCAGCAGGCCGGGGTGGTACGGGTCCTTGATGTTTTCCTGCATGAGCTTCCAGTTGCCCGGAATGCGCTGGCGGTTGTAGCCGAGGATGGTGAGCTTGCGGCCGTTGAAGAGCCGGTCGAAGTAGCCCAGGATCTCGGGCCCCATGAAGTCCTCGAGCGATTCGACCTCGGGGTCGAAGGAGGCGAAGACCACGCCGCCGCGCCGCGCCACCTTGAGCTTGTTGAGTCCGTGCTCGGCGGGCTTGAAGTCTGCCGGCATGCCGCCGTTGACCTTGCCGTCCTGCTTCACGCCGCGGCGGAAGGGCACGCCCTGCAGGTCGCCCGCTAGCGTGTAGTTCCACTGGTGATAGGGGCAGGTGAAGCCGCCGTCCTTGCGGTTGCCGTGCCGCTCGCGGCAGAACTGCATGCCGCGATGGGCGCAGACGTTCTCCACCACGCTGATGGAGTCTTCGGCATCGCGCACCATGATCACCGAGCGCTCGCCCACCACCGTGCGCTTGAAGTCGCCGACCGCCGGAATCTCGGCCTCCAGGCCGACGTAGCTCCAGTGGTTTCGGTAGAAGAAGCGCTCCAGCTCCTGGCGGTGCAGGTCGGCCTCGGTGTAGGCCATGAAGGGGATGCGGCTGGTGCCCTGGCTTTCCCAGTGGATCTTCTGCGGGAAGACCGCCGATGCGGTGTCGTCCATTCCTGTGTCTCCTTGGCCGTCCCCGGGGGAGGGCGGCGTTTGTCTCTCGTGGGTGCATCGATGATCCCCACTCGGCTGTCATCGCTCAATAGAATGTTGTCAATAGTTCATATTGATTTCAAGAATGTGAGACGCCGCCGATGGAGCTGAAGGACATCGATCTCAACCTCCTGGTCGTCTTCCAGCAACTGCTCGTCGATCGCAGGGTCTCGAAGGTGGCGGCCAGCCTCGGCCTCTCGCAGCCGGGCGTGAGCAATGCGCTCGCGCGGCTGCGCAAGCTCACCGACGATCCGCTCTTCCTGCGCACGCCCGGCGGCATGGAGCCCACGCCGTATGCGCAGCAGCTCGCCGAGCCGACGGCGCGCGCGCTGCAGGTCATCCATGCCGCGATGAACCGGAAGGCCTCGTTCGATCCGGCCACCTCGAAGCGCGCCTTCACCGTCGGCATGACGGACATCGGCGAGATCTACTTCCTGCCCAGGCTGATGAAGGAGATCGCGAGGGTCGCGCCCAATGTCTCGCTGAGCACCGTGCGCAACACCGCGGTCAACCTGCAGGACGAGATGGAGGCGGGCCACGTCAACCTCGCGATCGGCCTGCTGCCGCAGCTGAAGGCGGGCTACTTCCAGCGCAGGCTCTTCAGGCAGCACTACGTGTGCATGTTCCGGCGGGGCCATCCGCTGGACGGCCGCAAGAAGGTGTCGCTCGAGGACTTCTCCGCCGCCGACCACGTCGTGGTGGTGTCGGCGGGCACGGGCCACGGCAACGCCGACGAGTTTCTCGACCGCAAGAAGATCACGCGCAAGGTGGTGCTCACCGTGCCGCACTACGTGGCCGTGGGCCATATCCTGCACGACTCCGACCTCGTCGCGACGGTGCCGGAGAAGCTCGCGCAGGCCCTGGCGGGGCCCTTCGGGCTCTCCTACGTGCGACACCCGGCGAAGCTGCCGGAGATCGAGATCAACCTGTTCTGGCACGGCCGCTTCCACAAGGACCCGGCGATCGCCTGGCTGCGCTCGCTGATCATCGGCCTGCACGGCGAATGCGCCGCGGCGCAGGGGCAGGGCCGCAAGGACGGCTGATCCGCAGCCGATCCGCAGCGGGTCTAGAGCTGGTCGGTCGGCACGAACCAGGAGAACAGCAGCAGCTGCAGCCGCGTTAGCATGCTCGAGTCGGGTTCGCTGTCGAGCACCTCGTTGTTGACGTCGCCGGTGCCGACCCACTGCACGTTCTGGCCGTCGGGCTTGAGCGTGACGCGGTAGACGCCCTCGATGTCGTCGAGCTGGTAGGCATAGAGCAGCGCCTGCGTCAGGTCGAAGCTGCGCACGCGCACGCCGAACTCGGTGTTCAGCCGGGCGGAGCGCGGGTCGAGATTCATGGAGCCGAGCAGCACCCACTGCCTGTCGACCAGCGCCAGCTTGGCGTGCAGCCGCCCGCGCGCCTTCTTGAGCAGCGTGCGGAACTGGTCGCTGCGCTTGAGCTGCTGCGTGCTCACCTCGTACAGGTTCACGCCCAGCTTGAGCATGTCGACGCGGTAGCGGTTGTAGTTGATGTTGACCAGCGGCTCGTCGCTGTCGGCCAGCGAGTTGGTGATGACGGTGATGCTCACGCCAAGCTCGCGGCCCATGCGGATGCGCTCCATGCCCTCGTCGCCCGGAATGAAGTAGGGCGAGATCACCACCACGCTCGAACGGGCCGTCGCCAGCGTCTCGTGGAAGCGCTGCGCCAGCGGCTCGACGGGTTGGGCCATCACGCCCAGCGCCTTGTTGGGGCTGTCGGCGGAGGCGTGCGCTTCTGCGCGCATCCACTTCGCTTCGTCGATGTCGGCGAGCTGTACGCCCAGCGGCGGGTCGCCGAGCACGTCTGAGACGGGCAGCGGGTCTGGCGCCGGGGCGTGGGCGGGGGAGGTGGCTTCCTCGAAATCTTCCTTCAGCGCCTGCGGCGTGCGGCTGGTGCCGGCCACCCGCTGCAGGGGGTAGACCACGTCGCTGTTCCAGTAGGTGTCGAAGATGGCGGCCGATTCGGGCACCACGGGGCCCGCAAGGAGCAGCTCGAAATCGATGAAATTCGCGCTGTCGCTGCGCAGGAAGTACTCGTCGGCAAGGTTGCGTCCGCCCGCGATGGCCATTGCGCCGTCGGCCACGAACAGCTTGTTGTGCATGCGGTGGTTGAGCCGGCGGAAGTCGGAGAAGAACTCCAGCCAGCGCCCGGAGGAGTGGTCGCGGGCGTTCACGAAGGGGTTGAAGAGCCGCACCTCGGCGTTGGGCTCGGCGGCCAGGCCGAGCAGCAGGCGGTCCATGCCGGCCGTGTAGAAGTCGTCGAGCAGCAGCCGCACGCGTACGCCGCGGCGCGCGGCGTTGCGCATCTCGCGCAGCAGCAGGCGGCCGGTCTTGTCGTTGCCGAGCTGGTAGGTCTGGATGTCGAGCGACGACCTGGCGCGCCGCATCAGCTCCAGCCGCGCGTCGAGTGCGAAGGAGGCCTCGATCAGCGGCCGCATGCTGTTCAGGCCGTCGGGCGGGTTGTTGAGGCTGAGGGCCGCGCGGCCCAGTTCGGTGGAAGGCGAGGCCGGAATGGCCAGCGTGGGCACCTCGGGCGTGCGCGGCGGCAGGCCGGCGCAGCCGGTGAGCGCGGCGGCCGCCACGAGCGCCATCAGCCGCAGAGCCGGACCGCGAAATGCGGGAAACAGAAGGGCGATGAGCTTGAGCATGAAGGCTGCCAACGCACGGGAAGCGTGCGGGCGGCATGGTAGCCGCTTCGCCTTCGCGCAGAAGACGCAATTTCGCAACGCAACGCCCTTCGCTCAGGGCGGTGATTCGGGGAAGCGGAAATATGTCACGCCTAAAATGCGAATCGTTCTTATTAATTTATAGAGGAGTAGAGCGGGAATGAAGAGGTTGGTGGCGCGGCGCAAGGTCGCATCGGTGCTGGCGGGATGCCTGGCTGTCTATACACAACACCAGGCGCTGGCCCAGGCGACTAACGAGGCCTCGCTGCCCGAAGTGCGGGTCGATGCCGGGGCCGAGACGGCGACCACGCCGGTGATCGGCTACCGCGCGAAGAACGCCGTCACCGCCACCAAGACCGACACGCCGCTCGCGGAAACGCCGCAGTCCGTCACCGTGGTGACCCGGGACCAGATGGTCGACCAGGGCGCGACCAACCTGCAGGATGCGCTCACCTACGCCGCCGGCGTGCGCTCGGACGCCTACGGTATCGATTCGCGCTCCGACAGCTTCCTGGTCCGCGGCAGCGACGCGACCATCTACCTCGACGGGCTGCAGACCTATTCCTCCGGCTGGTACACCTCGACCGCACGGCCCGACCCCTACACCCTGGAGCGCCTGGAAGTGCTGCGCGGGCCTGCGGGCATGCTCTTCGGAGCGGGCAATGCGGGTGGCGTGGTCAACATGGTCAGCAAGCGGCCCCAGCAGGAGACCTACCGCGAAGTGGGGGTGCAGCTCGGCTCCTTCGGCCGCAAGCAGGTGCAGGCCGACCTGACCGGTGCGCTGACGGCGGATGGCGACTGGTCCTACCGGCTCATCGCGCTGCACCGCAAGTCGGATACGCAAGTCGACTATGTGCCGGACGACCGCTCGCTCGTCATGCCGTCGCTCACATGGCGCCCGAGCGCCGCGACCTCGCTGACGCTGCAGGCCCTGTGGCAGAAGGACAAGACCGGCAGCACCTCGCAGTTCTTCCCCTGGAAGGGCACGATCCTGCCGAACATCAACGGCCCGCTGCCTTCGAGCCGCTTCATCGGCGAGCCCGGCGACGGCTATGACACCGAGCGCAAGACCTTCGGCTGGCTGTTCGAGCACAAGTTCGACGACCGCTGGACCTTCCGGCAGAACTTCCGCGCGTCGCGCACCTTCAACGACTCGCACTACCACTACGCAGATTCCTTCTCCGAGCCCGGCGGCTGGTCGCTGGATCCGCTGGGCCAGCGCCTGCTGGGCCGCTACAACGGAAAGTCGCTGGCCTGGACCAGCATGGCCGGCATCGACAACCACGTCGAAGGCCACTTCGATACGGGCTCGGTGCGCCACACGCTGCTCGTGGGCGCGGAGTACTCCCGCCAGCGCCAGGACAAGACAGAAGGCTCCGCCTACAGCGCCATCGACGCCTATGCGCCGGTCTACGGCATCGGCTACGTGCCGGTCACCGAGCTGATGCGCAAGCCCCGCACCACGCAGCGCAACGCCGGCATCTACGTGCAGGACCAGATGAAGTGGAACAACTGGATCTTCGTGGCCGGTCTGCGCCATGACCGCAGCACCGCCGGCACGGCGGGCAGTGCCTCGGAGACCACGAGCGCCACGTCGCGCCGCCTCGGCGCGATGTACATGCTGCCCTCCGGCTGGTCGCCATATCTCAGCTACACGGAATCCTTCACTCCGCAGGGCGGCACCGATCTGAACGGCAGGCTGTTCAAGCCACTGCGCGGCGAACAGGTCGAGGCCGGCGTCAAGTACCAGCCGCAGGGCTCGCCAACGAGCTTCACCGCCTCGGCCTTCTCGCTCAAGGAGAAGAACCGCATCGTCTCCGACAGCACCAACCCGAACTACGGCCGCCAGGTCGACGCGACGAAGAACAAGGGCGTCGAGCTCGAGCTCAAGACCACCCTGGCGCGCGACTTCGACCTCATCGCCAACTACACCTACATCGACGTCGACCACAAGCTCATCGACACGCCGCGCAACCAGGTGTCGGTGTGGGGCAAGTACCGCTTCTCGATCGCGGGCGTGCCTGGCTTCTCCGCCGGCGCCGGCGTACGCTACATGAGCGGCTTCCGCGACGTGGACGGCGCGGGCGCGGGGCCCTACGTGCCGTCGGTCGCACTGCTCGACCTGATGCTCGCCTACGAGTCGGCCAAGTGGCGCTACGCCCTGAACATCAACAACGCGACCGACAAGACCTACTTCAGCACCTGCCTCGCGCGTGGCGACTGCTGGTACGGCGCGCGCCGCAACATCGTCGCCAGCGCGACCTACCGCTTCTAGAAACCTTCCCTCGATAGAGCAGCCACGACATGAACAGCCGAAAGATCAAGACCTGGGCCTGGGTGCACAAGTGGAGCAGCCTCGTGTGCACGGTGTTCATGCTGCTGCTGTGCCTCACCGGCCTGCCGCTGATCTTCCATCACGAGATCGGCCACCTGCTGGGCACCGAGGTCGAGGCGCCGAAGATGCCCGCGGGCACGCCGCACATCAGCCTCGACCGCGTGCTCGAAGTCGCGAAGGCCAGGCACCCCGACCGCGTGGTGCAGTTCGCCTCGCAGCCCGAGGACGACGACGGCCTGTGGTTCGTCACCCTCACGCCCACGCCGGCGCCCACGGACGACTTCAAGTCGGTCGCGGTCGATGCGCGCACGGGTGCCGTGCTCGCACAGCCGAAGTTCGACGAAGGCTTCATGTACGTGATGTTCAAGCTGCACGTCGACCTCTTCGCGGGTCTGCCGGGCAAGCTCTTCCTCGGCTTCATGGGGCTGCTGCTGCTAGTGGCGGTCGTCTCGGGCGTGGTGCTCTATTCGCCCTTCATGCGCAAGCTCGAGTTCGGCACCGTGCGGCGCGAGAAGCGTCCGCGCCTGAAGTGGCTCGACCTGCACAACCTGCTGGGCATCGTCACGCTGGTGTGGGTGTTCGTGGTGGGCGCCACCGGCATGATCAACACGTGGGCCGACCTGGTCATCAAGTACTGGCAGTACGACCAGCTCAGCGCGCTGCTCGCGCCCTACAAGGACGAGCCCGTCGTGGCGGTGAACGAGCGCGCCTCGGTGCAGCGTTCGATGGAGGCCGCGATGGAGCGTGCGCCGGGCATGAAGCTGTCGTTCATCGCCTTCCCGGGCACCTCGTTCTCCAGCCCGCACCACACGACCTTCTTCCTGCGCGGCAACGAGCCCTTCACGTCCAAGCTGCTGCAGCCCGTGCTGGTCGACGCCAAGACGGCGGAAGTGACCGCCTCGCCCAAGCTGCCCTGGTACCTGTGGGCGCTGCTGGTGTCGCAGCCGCTGCACTTCGGCGACTACGGCGGCATGCCGATGCAGATCATCTGGGCGCTGCTCGACATCGCGACCATCATCGTGCTGGGCAGCGGTCTCTATCTCTGGCTCAAGCGGGGCAACACGGTGCCTTCGGCCTCGAGGAAGGCGAAGGAGCATGAGGAGCGGCAGCCGCCCGAGCCCGTCGGCGTCGCGCAACCCGAGCCGGCCGCGGCATTGAAGGGCCAGGCATGAAGCAGCAGCATCATCATGGCTTCTGGCACATGTGGGGCTGGCCCGTCGTGCTGGGCGTGCTCACGACCTTCGGACTGATCTCGGCGCTCTTCAGCGACGGCGGCCTGGGCGACATCCTGGCCTGGATAGCGCTGGGCGTCCCGTGCGTGGTGTGCGTCTGGTACGGCTGGTGCAGGCGGCCGTCAGACAAGGCAGGCGAGTCCTAGTTTTCCCTGAGAGTCGCGCCACTGCGACACGCTCGGCCGGCGCGGCAAAGCAGAATCGGCGCGATGAAGAATCTCGCGCCCGTCGCATTCACCGCCGCCGGCTTTCTCCTCCTGATCGCTGCGCCGCCGGCCGCACGGGCGCAGCAGGATCGGCCCCCGACCGACCTGGGCTCGGGCAGCAGCACCGGTGCGAGCCTGCGCGAGATCACCGTGACCGTGCCCCGCGGCGAGGTCGCGCCATTCAACGTGCCCGGCTCGGTCGACCGCGTCGACGGCAACGAGATGCGCGACAGCCGCTTGCAGGTGAACCTCTCCGAAGGCCTCGGCGCGGTACCGGGGCTGCAGGTGCAGAACCGGCTGAACTACGCGCAGGACCTGCAGCTTTCCATCCGCGGCTTCGGTGCGCGCTCGACCTTCGGCGTGCGCGGCGTGCGCCTCTATGTCGACGGCATTCCCGCGACCCTGCCCGACGGGCAGGGCCAGACCTCCAACATCGACATCGGCTCGCTGGACCGCGTGGAGGTGCTGCGCGGACCGTTCTCCGCGCTCTACGGCAACTCCTCCGGCGGCGTGGTGCAGGCCTTCACCGCCTCGGGCGAGGGGCCGCCGCGCCTGTCGTATTCGCTCGCGGGCGGCAGCTTCGGCACCTGGCGGCAGTCGCTGCAGCTCAGCGGCTCCCAGGGCGCGGTGGACTACCTGCTCGACGCGAGCCGCTTCCACACCGACGGCTGGCGCGAGCACAGCGCCGCGAAGCGCGACATCGCCAACGGCAAGCTCGGCATCGCGCTGGACAACGGCGACAGGCTCACGCTGGTGTTCAACAGCGTGCGCATCGACGCGCAGGACCCGCTGGGCCTCACCGCCGACCAGTACGCCCTTGCGCCGCGCAACGCGCCGCTGGCCACGCAGTACGACACCCGCAAGACGGTCGAGCAGACGCAGGCCGGCCTGCTCTACGAGCATCGCATCGATTCCACGCAGGGCCTGCGGCTCATGGTCTACGGCGGCCAGCGCAAGACCGTGCAGTTCCAGTCGATCCCGCCGTCGGCGCAGCAGAACCCCTTGCACGCGGGCGGCGTGATCGACCTCTCGCGCCAGTACGGCGGCATCGACCTGCGCTGGAACGCCGCGCTCACGCTGGCCGGCCGGCCCTTCGACATCGTGGCCGGCCTGGGCTACGACAGCCTGCGCGAGAAGCGCCGGGGCTACGAGAACTACCTGGGGCCGGTGTCGGCGCCGCTGCTCGGCGTGCAAGGTCGGCTGCGGCGCAACGAGCTCAACGAGGCCTGGAACCTCGATCCCTACGCGCAGGCCACCTGGCGGCTCGCCGATCGCTGGACGCTCGAAGCCGGCGTGCGCCGCAGCAGCGTGCACTTCGATTCGCAGGACCGCTACATCGTCGGCACGAATCGCGACGACAGCGGCAGCGCGCGCTACAGCAAGACCCTGCCGGTGGCCTCGCTGCGCTATCAGGCGACGCAGGACCTCGCGCTCTACGGCTCGATCGGCCGCGGCTTCGAGACGCCGACGCTGAACGAGCTTTCGTACCGGGCCAACGGCGCGAGCGGCCTCAACTTCGCGCTGCGGCCATCGGTGAACGACAGCATCGAGATCGGCGCCAAGGCGCGGCTCGCGGGCGGCCTGCTCACGGCCGCGCTGTTCCAGACCCGCACGCGCGACGAGATCGTGACCGACACCAACGTCGGCGGCCGCGCGACCTTCCAGAACGCCGGCCGCACCAGGCGCAACGGCTTCGAGCTTGGCTGGCAGCACGAGACCGCGAACCACTGGCGCACGCAGCTCGCCTATACATGGCTGGACGCCACCTACCGCGACGCCTTCTGCTCGCCATCTCCCTGCGCGGCGGCCAACACCGTGGCGGCGGGCAACCGCATTCCGGGCATCGCGCGGCAGTCGCTCTTCGCGTCGCTGGGCTGGGTGCCGCCCGAAGGCTGGCGCGCCGGCATCGAGATGCGCGCGCTCGGCCGCATCCAGGCCAACGACGCCAACACCGCGAGCGCGCCGGGCTATGCCGTCGCGGCGGTGTATGCGGGCTATCTGAAGAAGTGGGAGCGCTGGGAGTTCAACGCCTTTGCGCGCGTCGACAACCTGTTCGACCGGCGCTACGTGGGCTCGGTGATCGTCAACGAAGGCAATGCGCGCTATTACGAGCCTGCGCCTGGCCGCAACTGGACGGTGGGACTGAGCGGCGCCTACCGCTTCTGACGCCCCACCATCCTTTTCTCTTGCTTACTTGAGGCCGGCGGCTGCGCGCAGCGCGGCAGCCTGGGTGGTCGCTTCCCAGGTGAACTCGGGCTCCTCGCGGCCGAAGTGGCCGTAGGCGGCGGTCTTCTGGTAGATCGGGCGCAGCAGGTCGAGCATCTGGATGATGCCCTTCGGGCGCAGGTCGAAGTGCTCGCGCACCAGTTCCGCGATCTTCTCGTCGGGAATGACGCCGGTGCCTTCGGTGTAGACCGTGATGTTCATCGGCTGTGCCACGCCGATGGCGTACGCCACCTGGATCTGGCACTGGCGCGCCAGGCCGGCGGCCACGATGTTCTTGGCGACGTAGCGTGCGGCGTAGGCGGCCGAGCGGTCGACCTTCGACGGGTCCTTGCCCGAGAACGCGCCGCCGCCGTGCGGGCAGGCGCCGCCGTAGGTGTCGACGATGATCTTGCGGCCGGTGAGGCCGCAGTCGCCCTGCGGGCCGCCGATGACGAAGCGGCCGGTCGGGTTGATCAGGTAGCGCGTGTCCTTGAGCCACTCCTTGGGCAGCACGGGCTTGATGATCTCCTCGATGATGGCTTCGTTGAACGAGGCCTTCATCTTGGTGGGCGTCTCGCTCTGGTCGGGGCTGTGCTGGGTGGAGAGCACCACGGTGTCGATGCTGTGGGGCTTGCCGTCCACGTAGCGCATCGTGACCTGGCTCTTGGCGTCGGGGCGCAGGAAGGGCAGTCGGCCGTCCTTGCGCAGCTGGGCCTGGCGCTCGACGAGGCGGTGCGCGTAGTAGATGGGCGCGGGCATCAGCTCGGGCGTTTCGTCGCAGGCGTAGCCGAACATCAGGCCCTGGTCGCCGGCGCCGGTGTTCAGGTGGTCGTCGCTGGCGTGGTCGACGCCCTGGGCGATGTCATTGGACTGCTTGTCGTAGCAGACCATCACGGCGCAGCCCTTGTAGTCGATGCCGTACTCGGTGTTGTCGTAGCCGATGCGCTTGATGGTGTCGCGCGCGACCTGGATGTAGTCGACGTGCGCGTTGGTGGTGATTTCGCCCGCCAGCACCACGAGGCCGGTGTTGGTCAGCGTCTCGGCTGCCACGCGGCTGCGGGGGTCCTGCTCGAAGATCGCGTCGAGGATGGCGTCCGAGATCTGGTCGGCGACCTTGTCGGGATGGCCTTCGGAGACGGATTCGGACGTGAAGAGGAAGTCGTTCGCCATTTGTTCAAAACTCCTTGATTTGACTTGGCGCGTTGCCAACTCTGCGGAGCTCTGGCGAACGCTTTAGCAGATGCCGATTTCTCGGCCCGGCACAATCGCACTGCTGCGCTTGTGTTTGTCGCCCTGCAAGTTGTTCCGTAACTCGGCGACAATTTGCATTCTATTCGAGCCGCGCAATACCATGCGCGCGCGTCCGTGTTTTGACTCCCTCCCGTATTCGATGATCACCCTGTTCCGCCTGCTTGCCCGCGTGCCGATGCCGCTGATGCATCGGCTCGGCGCATTGCTGGGCTGGCTGGTCTGGTGGAGCGCGCCCGGCTACCGCCGCCGCTTCAGGGCCAACGCCGAGAGCGCGGGCTTCGGCCCCGAGCAATACCGTCCCGCCATCGCCGCAGCCGGCAAGATGGCGTCCGAGCTGCCCTGGCTCTGGCTGCGGCCTCAAGGGGAAACCGTGCTGCATCGCGTGGTGCGCTGGGAGGGCGTGGAAGCCTTCGAGGCGGCCATGCAGGCGAAGAAGGGCGTGATCCTGGTCGCGCCGCATCTCGGCAGCTGGGAGATGTGCGGCCAGGCCATCGGCGAGCGTTTTCTGTCGACCTACGGGCCGATCACCGCGCTCTTTCGCCCTGCGCGCAAGAAGTGGATGGCCGAGCTGATCGCAGCCGGTTCGCGCGACAGGCCCGGCCTGCAGACCCTGCCCACCAACAACACCGGCGTGCGCGGCCTGATCCGCACGCTGCGCAGCGGCGGCTACACCGGCATCCTGCCCGACCAGGTCCCGCCGCTCGGCCAGGGCGTGTGGGCCCCCTTCCTGGGCCGCCCGGCCTACACCATGACCCTGCTTCCCCGCCTCGCGCAACAGACCGGCGCAGCCTGCTTCCTCAGCGTGTGCGAACGCCTGCCGAATGCGGCCGGCTACGTGATCCGCTTCGATCCCATCGTCGGCACAGCGCTGACCGACCCGACCGCTCCCATCGAGGAGGCGGCCGCGGCCATGAACGACGCGATCGGCCGGCTGATCCGCAGCCTGCCGGGGCAGTACGTCTGGGACTACGCCCGCTACAAGGAGCCGCGCGCCGAGCGCGTGGTCGCCGCTGCCGGGGAGACCGCATGAGCCTCGGTTCCCGACTCGGCATCGGCTTCATGCGCGCGATCGCGCCGCTGCCGCTGCCGCTGGTGCGCGGCTTCGGCGCGTTCCTCGGCCGCATCCTGCACGTCGTCGCGGTGCCGCGGCGGCGCGTGGTCGACACCAACCTGGCGGTCTGCTTCCCCGAGAAGTCGCAAGCCGAGCGCCGTGCGATCGCGAAGGAAACCTTCGTCTACGTGGCGCAGTCGTGGCTGGACCGCGGCTGGCTCTGGCATGCGCCCGAGAAGACGGTGGCGAGCCGGCTAAGGATCGTCGGCGCAGCCTCGGAGATCAGCGAGATCGCCCACGGTGAGGAGCCCATGATCCTCTTCGCGCCGCACTTCTACGGCCTCGACGCGGCCGCCACCGCGCTCACGATGCACACGGCGCGTCCCTCTGCCACCATCTACACGACCCAGCGCGACCCGATGATCGACGCCTGGATCCGCGAGGGCCGCACGCGCTTCGGCGACGTGGCGGCGCTCAACCGGGTGGACGGCATCAAGCCGGTGCTGCAGGGCCTGCGCAAGGGCGGCCTGCTGTACCTGCTGCCCGACATGGACTTCGGCCGCGACCAGACCATCTTCGTGCCGTTCTACGGCGTGCAGGCGGCCACGGTGCCGTCGCTGTCGCGCTTCGCGCGGCTGGGCAAGGCCAAGGTGGTGCCGGTGGTGTCGAAGCTCACGCGCGACGGCTACGAGATCGAGATCCTGCCGACCTGGCAGAACTTTCCGACGGACGACGTCGAGGCCGACACGGCGCTCATGAATGAGCGGCTGCAGGGCTACATCGACACGATGCCCGCGCAGTACTACTGGGTGCACCGCCGCTTCAAGACGCGGCCGGAGGGCGAGCCGCCGATCTATTGAGGGCCGCAGGAGCCGGGCAGCCGGATGCAGGGTTCGCCAAGGTTTCGCAAAGGCCGAGAAAGAAGGTCCAGAAGGTCCGAAAAGGCGGACCTGGTTCTTTCAGCGGCCTCTGCCTTCGGTCAAGCCCGATTCAGGAAGCCCTCGATCTCGCGCGCGACCAGCTGCGGCTGCTCGTGCACGATCCAGTGGGTCGCGTTCGGCACCTTCCTGACCTCGAGCCTGGGCACGTATTCGTCGAGCCCTTCGAGCAGGCCGGGCAGCAGCGCGGCGTCATCGAGCGCCCAGAACACGAAGGTCGGCACTTCCACCACGAGTCGCTCGCGCGGCAGCACGGGGATGCCGTCGACGGTCTGGCCGGGCAGGGGCGGCTTCATCGGCGTCACGCGGTAGAGGTTGCAGGCGCCCGTGAGGCCCGCGCTCCAGACCTCGCGGTACTGCTGCTTCACTTCCTCGGTGAGCCAGCCGTGGCCGTCGGGGCCGGCCTTCATCAGCAGGAAGAAGGGCCACATGCGCTTGAAGTCGTCGGCCGCGAGCAGCGCCTCGGCGTCGGGGCGCGCAAGGAAGTTCATGTACGCGCTCGCCTGCTGCTGCGCCGGGTTGTTGCGCAGCTCGCGGGTGAAGGTGCCCGGGTGCGGCGAATTGATGATGACCAGCTTGCCGACCTGCTGCGGGAAGGCGTTGGCGTAGCCCCAGCCGAAGGCGCCGCCCCAGTCGTGGGCGACCAGCGCGGCCATGGTGCCGTCGGCGCTCTCGGTGGCGGCGAGCTGCTGGATGTCCTGGATCAGCAGATGCGGCTTGTAGGCAGCCACGTCGGTGGGCGAGCTCGACTTCTCGAAGCCGCGAAGGTTGGGCGCCACGCAGCGGTAGCCGCCATGGGCGGGGTCGGAGAAGTATTCGAGCAGCTCGTCCCAGATGAAGGCGGCCTCCGGGAACCCGTGGAGGAACACCATCAGCGGCCGGCCCGGCTGGCCGGCGGCGCGGCAGCTCAGTGTGATGCCGTTGGGCAGGCTGCGTTGGAATGTCTCGATCATGCTTCTTGTCTCCTTCGGGTTGACTGTCGTCGCTATTGTTTTGATAGTGACCTGCGCAGATGGGACGGACGGTGCAGCCTGCCGGATCGTCAGGCGCCTTCCGCTGGCGGCGGCGGCTCGGGTGCGGCCGCCTGCGCCTCGGCGTCCTCTGGATGGACCCAGCGCCACAGCAGCTCCGCCGCCTCGCCCACGCCTTGCTTCTTGAGGGCCGAGAACAGTTTCACCTCGCCGCCGCCGGCCTGCAGTCGCGTAATGGACAGCACCTTGGCGCCCTCGCTGCGGGTGAGCTTGTCGGCCTTGGTGAGCAGCACGAGGAACTTCAGGCCCTGCTCCACGCGCGGGCGGATCACGTCGAGCAGGATCTCGTCGAGCTCGGTCAGGCCGTGGCGCGGATCGCACATGAGCACCACGCCGCGCAGGTTCTCGCGCGTCATGAGGTAGTTGCCCATCACGCGCTGCCAGCGCAGCTTGGCCTCGCGCGGCACGGCGGCGTAGCCGTAGCCGGGCAGGTCGGCGAGCACCGCGTCATCGACCTTCTGCTTGCCGATGCCGAACAGGTTGATGTGCTGCGTGCGGCCCGGCGTCTTGGAGGCGAAGGCCAGGCGGGTCTGCTGCGTCAGGGTGTTGATGGCGGTCGACTTGCCCGCGTTGGAGCGTCCGACGAAGGCGATCTCGGGCAGGCCGAGCGGGGGCAGATGTTCGAGCTGGGGGGCGCTGGTGAGGAAGTGGGCGGTGTGGAGCCAGCCCAGCGCCATGCGCTCGCGTTCGGCGACCCGGGGGTCTGCGGCAGCTGCCGCGCGGGGAGGATAGGCAGCGGGCTTGGCGCGCGGGGAGGGCATCTACGGACTTTCGAAACAGGGCCCACATTGTAGAATCGTGAGGTTTTGCGCCATAAATTCGAAGCCCCCGATATGAAGTTGTTTGCCAATATTGTGCTTGCGGCCCTCGTGGGCATCGCATCCAGCGTGAGTTTTGCGGCCGATGAACACGCGGCCGCTCCTGCCGCCCCGGCAGCCGCCAAGCCGGCCAAGCCGGACCCCGCCAAGGGGGATGCGCTCTTCAACGCAACGCCGGCAAACAGCCAGAGCTGCGCCTCGTGCCACAACGCCGACGGCAACTCCGCCATCGCGGCCAACCCCAAGCTGGCGCAGCAGCATCCCGAATACATCCTCAAGCAGCTGCAGGACTTCAAGTCCGGCGCCCGCAAGAGCGCGATCATGAAGCCGCTGGCCTCGGCGCTGTCCGACGAAGACATGCGCAACATCGCCTGGTTCGTCGGGTCGAAGAAGGTCAAGCCGGGCTTCTCGAAGGACAAGGACACCATCGCGCTGGGCGAGAAGATCTACCGCGGCGGCATCGGCGATCGCCAGATCCCGGCCTGCGCCGGCTGCCACAGCCCCAACGGCGCCGGCATTCCGGCCCAGTATCCCCGCCTTGGCGGCCAGAACGCCGACTACACCGTGGCGCAGCTCACAGCCTTCCGCGACAACGTCCGCCTGAACAGCCTGCCCATGACCGGCGTCGCAGCCAAGCTCAACGACAGGGAAATCAAGGCTGTTGCCGACTACATTGCCGGTTTGCGTTGATGATGGCGCTCCCTGGAGCGTGACCAGCCGCCGATAACAACCCCAAACAAAGGGCGGGCCGATCCAGCAGGATGGCCCGCCCTTTTGTTTTCAGCCCTCTCTTCCTTTCTTCCAGCTTCGCCCGATGTCGTCCGTCTCCACCCATGGCCTTCGCGTTCATCGCGGACCGCAGATGCTTCGCGCCGCGGTGGAGCTGCTGTCGTCGATGCGCTTCGCGATCGCGCTGCTCACCATCATCTGCATCGCGTCGATCATCGGCACGGTGCTCAAGCAGCACGAGCCGATCAACAACTACATCAACCAGTTCGGCCCGTTCTGGGCCGAGCTCTTCCGCGCCGCGCGGCTCGACTCGATCTACAGCGCCTGGTGGTTCCTGCTGATCCTGCTGTTCCTGGTGATCAGCACCACGCTGTGCATCGTGCGCAACACGCCGCGCATCATGGTCGACCTGAAGACGTTCAAGGAAGACATCCGCGTGCAGAGCCTGAAGGCCTTCGGCCATCGCGCGGAGAACAGCCTGGGCGAGACGCCCGAGGCCGCGGCCAACCGCATCGGCCAGCTGCTGGTGAGCGGGGGCTGGAAGGTCAAGCTACAGCGGCGCGAGGCCGGCGCCGACGGCAAGAGCGCGGGAGGCTGGATGGTCGCGGCGCGCGCGGGCGGCGCCCACAAGCTGGGCTACATCGCGGCCCACAGCGCCATCGTGCTGGTGTGCATCGGCGGCCTGTTCGACGGCGACCTGGTGGTGCGCGCGCAGACCTGGTTCAACGGCAAGAGCGTATTCACCGGCGGCGGCATGATCGCCGACGTGCCGCCCCAGCACCGGCTGTCGGCCAGCAACCCGACCTTCCGCGGCAACATCCTCGTGCCCGAGGGCGGGCAGGGCAGCGTCGCCATCCTGAACCAGTCCGACGGCGTGCTGCTGCAGGAGCTGCCGTTCTCCATCGAGCTGAAGAAGTTCATCGTCGACTACTACTCGACCGGCATGCCCAAGCTCTTCGCGAGCGAGGTGGTGCTGCACGATCGCGAGACCGGCGAGCAGGTGCCCGCGCGCATCGAGGTCAACCATCCGGCCAGCTACAAGGGCGTGGAGATCTACCAGTCGAGCTTCGACGACGGCGGCTCGAAGGTGAAGCTCAAGGCGGTGCCGATGGCTGCCGCGGCCAAGCCCTTCGAGGTGGAAGGCGTCATCGGCGGGCCCAGCACCGAGATCACCAACGGCAAGGACAAGCTCACGCTCGAGTACGCCGCGCTGCGCGTGATCAACGTCGAGAACTTCGCCGACGCCAACGCCATGGGCAGCGGCGCCGACGTGCGCAAGGTCGACCTGCGCCACGACATCGAGTCGCGCCTGGGCGCTGCCAACAAGACCAACAAGCCGAAGGTGCTGCGCAACATCGGCCCGAGCATCGGCTACAAGCTGCGCGACGCTTCGGGCCAGGCGCGCGAGTACCAGAACTACATGGTGCCGGTCGACACCGGCGACGGCCAGCCGGTGTTCCTGCTGGGCATGCGCGAGAAGGCCGACGAGCCCTTCCGCTACCTGCGCGTGCCGGCCGACGAGCAGGGCTCCATGGACGGCTTCGTGCGCATGCGCGCGGCGCTCGCCGATCCGGCTACGCGCGAGCGCGCCGTCGAGCGCTACATCGCCAAGGCCACCGATCCCAAGCGCCCCGAGATGGCGGAGCAGCTGCGCGTGTCCGCCACGCGCGCGCTGGCCTTGTTCGCCGGCAGCGAGCGCGCCAAGGCTGACGCCGCCACCGCAGGCGGCTGGCAGGCCATTGCCGAGTTCATGGAGGCCAACGTGCCCGAGGCCGAGCGCGAGCGCGCCGGCGGGGTGCTGGTGCGCATCCTCAACGACGTGCTGTTCGAGGTACTCAACCTGAGCCGCGAGGGTGCCGGGCTCGCCGCGCTGCCCAACGACGAGAAATCGCAGGCCTACCTGACGCAGGCCGTGCTTGCCATCAGCGACGCGTACTTCTACCCGGCGCCGGTCGCGATGATGATGACCGACTTCACCCAGGTGCAGGCCAGTGTGTTCCAGGTGGCGCGCGCCCCCGGCAAGAACATCGTCTACCTGGGGTGCCTGTTGCTGATCGTCGGCATTTTTGCCATGCTGTACGTGCGCGAGCGCCGCCTGTGGGTGTGGCTGGCGCCCGGCGGCACGGCTGCCGGAGGCGAAGCATCCGCGACGACGGCAGCCACGATGGCTTTCTCGGTGAATCGCAAGACCATCGACAGCGACCGCGAATTCGAGCATCTCAAACGCAAGCTGCTCGCCCTGAACGCATAAGACCACGAGACGACATGAACACCACGACCCTCACGCTCAATGAAAGCTGGCTCTCGCGCCGCAACCTGTTCGACTGGGTGTTCGCGGCGCTGGTGGTGGCCGGCGGGCTCTTCGCCTTCACGCGCTACGCGGGCTCGATGGATTACTACGAGAAGCCGATCCTCGCCGCGGCGGTGATCGCGACCATCGCCATCGGATGGTTCTGGCGGCCGCTGCGGGTGCTGGCGATCGTGGTGGCTGCGGCTTCGCTGCTGGCCATCGCGTCTTACCAGGGCGACCTGGCGCGCGCCGACACGGTGTTCTGGCTCAAGTACTTCCTCTCGAGCCAGTCGGCCATTCTCTGGATGAGCGTGCTGTTCTTCATGAGCACGCTGTTCTACTGGCTCGGCTTCTTCGGCGGCAGGCAGTCGGACACCTTCGACGCGATCGGCTCGCGCCTGGCGTGGGCGGCGGTGACGATGGCGCTGATCGGCACCATGGTGCGCTGGTACGAGAGCCATCAGCTCGGCCCCGACATCGGCCACATCCCGGTGAGCAACCTGTACGAGGTGTTCGTGCTGTTCTGCTGGCTGACGGCGGCCTTCTACCTTTACTTCGAGGAGCGCTACGGCACGCGCGCGCTCGGCGCCTTCGTGATGCTGGTGGTCAGCGCGGCGGTGGGCTTTCTGCTCTGGTACACGATCGTGCGCGAGGCGCACGAGATCCAGCCGCTGGTGCCGGCGCTGCAGAGCTGGTGGATGAAGCTGCACGTGCCGGCCAACTTCATCGGCTACGGCACCTTCGCGCTCGCGGCCATGGTCGCTTTCGCCTACCTCATCAAGGAGCAGGCCGACGAGAAGCGCTGGTACAAGCTCACGCCGATCTGGCTGCTGGGCGTGGCGCTGTGCTTCGTGCCGGTGGCGTTCCGCCAGCGCGTGCAGGAGGCCGGCGGCAGCTACTGGGTGATCTATGCAGGCATTTCCGCGCTGATCGCCGCGGGCATCCTGCTGGGGCGCAAGCGCATCGCCGCGCGCCTGCCGGCCAACGACGTGCTCGACGACGTCATGTACAAGTCGATCACCGTCGGCTTCGCCTTCTTCACCATCGCCACCGTGCTGGGCGCCCTGTGGGCGGCCGACGCCTGGGGCGGCTACTGGAGCTGGGACCCGAAGGAGACCTGGGCGCTGATCGTCTGGCTCAACTACGCGGCCTGGCTGCACATGCGGCTGGTGAAGGGCCTGCGCGGCACCGTGGCGGCCTGGTGGGCGCTGGGCGGGCTCGCGGTCACGACTTTCGCCTTCCTGGGCGTGAACATGTTCCTGAGCGGGTTGCACAGCTACGGCACCCTGTGAGTGCAGGCCTGCGGCCTTTCGCGAAGAATTATTGAAACCACGCGCCGCGGCGGCGCGTAACCGAATCGGGGTTGGCCACGAACTACCCTGAGAACAACGATTCCGCGAAAGGCCCGTCATGTCGTTCCATTCCCGTCCCCTCCGTCGCACCGTCAACAACAGCGGCGACAACGGTTTCATCCATCCGCTGTCCAGCGAGATCACGCCCCGGGAGGTCTACGAAGGCCGCCGCGACATGCTCAAGCTGATGGCCGGCGGTGCAGCGGGAGCCGCGCTTGCGGCATTCGCCTCGCGCGAAGCCCTGGCGCAGGTCGAGCGCCCCAACAAGCTCGCACCGCTGCCGGGCGCGAAATCGACGGTGCCCGGTGCCATCTCGATGGAGAAGGTCACCGACTACAAGGACGCCTCCACCTACAACAACTTCTACGAGTTCGGCACCGACAAGGCGGACCCCGCCAAGAACGCCGGCACGCTGAAGACGCGGCCCTGGACCGTGGAGGTGGAAGGGCTGGTCAAGAAACCGGGCAAGTACGGCATCGAGGATCTGCTCAAGCTCAGCGCCCAGGAGGAGCGCATCTATCGGCTGCGCTGCGTCGAGGGCTGGTCGATGGTCATCCCGTGGGTGGGTTACTCGCTCGCCGAGCTCATCAAGAAGGTCGAGCCGCAGGGCAACGCCAAGTTCGTCGAGTTCGTGACCCTGGCCGACCCCAAGACCATGCCCTTCGTGGGCTCGCGCGTGCTCGACTGGCCCTACACCGAGGGCCTGCGCATGGACGAGGCGATGCATCCGCTCACCCTGCTGGCCTTCGGCATGTACGGCGAGGTGCTGCCCAACCAGAACGGCGCGCCGGTGCGGCTGGTGGTGCCGTGGAAGTACGGCTTCAAGTCGGCCAAGTCGATCGTGAAGATCCGCTTCGTCGAGAAGGAGCCCAGCACCGCCTGGAACAAGGCCGCGGCCAACGAATACGGCTTCTATTCGAACGTGAACCCGAACGTCGACCACCCGCGCTGGAGCCAGGCCACCGAACGCCGCATCGGCGACGGCGGCGGGCTGTTCGCCAAGCGGCGCAAGACGGAGATGTTCAACGGCTACGAGGCGCAGGTCGGCCAGCTCTATGCGGGCATGGACCTCAAGAAGAACTACTGAAATGGGGCTCGCCCCCGGGCTGCGCGCACTTGGTGTCGCGCGCGCCTTTTCCCCGCCGGGGGCAACACCTGCGGGCTGGCGGAGCCGGGTCCGCGGTGTTCTCGACGGTGCGACGTCTCTTCTTTCATGGAGTGTCTTGTGAACAAGCTGCTCATGCATCCGGCGACCAAGCCGATCGTCTTCCTGCTGTGCCTGCTGCCTTTCGCGCGGCTGGCCTATGGCGCGTTCACGGACGGGCTGGGCGCCAACCCTGCGGAGTTCCTGATCCGCGCCACCGGCGACTGGACACTGCGCTTCATCTGCATCGTGCTGGCGGTGACGCCGCTGCGCGTGATGAGCAAGTGGAACGCGCTCGCGCGCTACCGTCGCATGCTGGGCCTGTTCGCGTACTTCTACGTGGTCCTGCACCTGCTGTGCTACGCCTGGTTCGACATGGGCTTCGAGTGGGCCGACATCGCGAAGGACATCGCCAAGCGGCCGTTCATCCTGGTGGGCTTCTCGGCCTTCGTGCTGCTGACGCCGCTGGCGGCCACGTCGTTCAACCGCGCGATCAAGGCGATGGGGGCGAAGCGCTGGCAGATGCTGCACAAGCTGGTCTACCTGATCGCAGGGCTCGGCCTGCTGCACTTCTTCTGGATGCGCGCGGGCAAGAACAACTTCGCGGAAGTGTTCGTCTACGCCGCGATCATCGCGGTGCTGCTCGCGTGGCGCGTATGGAACTATTTCGCGAACAAGCGCGGGAAGGCGAAGCCGGCGTCTGCGGGCGCGGTGCGCACCGGCTGACGCCGGGAAAGGGCGATCAGCCGTCGATCTCGCTGCGCAGCTGGTCTTCCATCGTCTCGCGGCGGCGGATCAGCCTTGCGCTCGCGCCGCTCACCAGCACCTCGGCGGCACGGCCGCGCGTGTTGTAGTTGCTGGACATGCTCATGCAGTACGCGCCCGCCGACAGCACGGCCAGCAGGTCGCCCGACAGCACGTTGAGCGCGCGGTCGCGGCCGAGCCAGTCGCCGCTCTCGCAGACCGGGCCGACCACGTCGTAGGTCGTTGCGTTGCCCGCGCGCGTGCGCACCGGCACGATGCGCTGGAAGGCCTGGTACATCGCGGGGCGCGGCAGGTCGTTCATGGCTGCATCGACGATGCAGAAGTTCTTGTCCTCGCCCGGCTTGGTGTAGAGCACTTCGGTGACGCACACGCCGGCGTTGCCGACCAGCGAGCGGCCCGGTTCGATCACCAGCTTGCGCCCGCCGAAGCCGCGCGCATCGAGCTTGGCCAGCAGCTGCTGCCAAAGCGCATCTGCCTTGGGCGGCACCTCGCCGTTGTAGTCGATGCCCAGGCCGCCGCCGAAGTCCAGGTGATGAATCGGCACGCCGGCCGCCTCGATGGCTTCCACCAGGTCGAGCACGCGGTCGCACGCGTCGAGATAGGGCGACGCTTCGGTGATCTGCGAGCCGATGTGGCAGTCGATGCCCACCACCTCCAGCCCCGGCAGCCGCGCGGCGTGCTTGTAGGCCTCGACGGCGCGGTCGTGCGCAATGCCGAACTTGTTGCCCTTGAGGCCGGTGGAAATGTAGGGGTGCGTCTTCGGATCGACGTTCGGATTGATCCGGATGCTGATCGGCGCGCGCTTGCCTTCGGCAACAGCCACTTCGTTGAGCACGTCGAGCTCCGCTTCGCTCTCGACGTTGAAGCAGGCGATGCCGGCCGCAAGGGCTTGGCGCATCTCGGCGCGGGTCTTGCCGACGCCCGAGAAGATGATCTTCTTCGGATCGGCACCCACGGCCAGCACGCGCGACAGCTCGCCGCCGGAGACGATGTCGAAGCCGCAGCCTGCTTCGGCGAACACGCGCAGCACGCCGAGCGAGGAGTTGGCCTTCATCGCATAGCAGATGAGGGCGTCGCGGCCCTCGAAGCCGCGCTGGTAGGCCGCCAGGGCATCCAGCATCCATTGCCTGGAGTAGACGAAGAGGGGGGTGCCGTGTTCGCGGGCCAGCGCGTCGAGCGCCACGCCTTCGACGTGCAGCGTGCCGTCGCGCTCGGCGATGTGCGGCTGGCCGGGCAGGGAGGTGGTCGTGCCGGCGTTCACTTGCGTTGCTCCGTACCGGCGCTGCTGCCGTTCGTGGTCGGAGCGGCCGGTGCGCTGGCGGCGGCCGCAGGCGCGGGCGCTGCCTGGCTGGAAGACGACGATGATGACGATGAGGAGCGCAGGCTGTCCGGCGTCAATATCTCCGGCAAGGTGGCTCGCCCGGCGGCTGCCGGATCGGTCGGCAGATACAGCGCACCGCGCTGTCCGCAGGCGGCGACGAGCCCGGCGGTGCCTACGGCGAGGCAGACCATGAGCGCGGCGCGGGCGCGGGTGCTCACTAGAATTTGGCGAACGTTCAACATGGCGAAATTGTAATGACCGACACCGAGTACATGGATCACGCCGAGGCTGCTCTTGCAGCCATCGAGCTGGGCTGCGACCGCATCAACGAAGCGACCGACGCAGACATCGACAACCAGAGGGTGGGCGGGATGATCACCATGACCTTTCGCAACGGCAGCCAGCTGATCGTGAACCTGCAGAAGCCCTTGCAGGAGATCTGGCTAGCCGCGCGTTCGGGCGGCTATCACTACCGCCATGACGGCAAGGCCTGGGTGGACACCAAGACGGGCGAGGAATTCTTCGGCAACCTGTCGCGCGAGGCGACGCTTCAGGCCGGCCAGCCGCTGGACTTCGCGGCTGGCTGAACCTTCCGCCGACGGCGGCGCTCAGTTGCGGAACAGGTCGAGGATGCGGTTGCGCTCCTCGGGCTGTGCGGGGGCGCCGATCGGACCGCCCGCCGGGGCCTCGACCGGCGCTGCCGGTGCTGACTCCACGCCCAGGCTCGCAACGCCGCGTCCCGGCGCGTAGTCGTCGTAGTACCACTCGCCGCCGACGCTCACGATGCCCGGGGGCGGGTTGGCGGACAGCTCGGTCACCGGCACGCCCTTGATGGCCGTCTCCATGTAGGTGATCCAGATCGGCAGGCTCAGGCCGCCGCCGGTCTCGCGGTCGCCCAGGTTGCGCGGCGTGTCGTAGCCGATCCACGAGATGGCTGTCATGGTGGGCTGGAAGCCGGCGAACCAGGCGTCGAGCGAGTCGTTCGTGGTGCCGGTCTTGCCGTAGAGGTCGGGGCGCTTGAGCATGGCCTGCGCCTTGGCCGCGGTGCCGCCGCGGGCCACCGAATTGAGCAGCGTGTCCATGATGAAGGCGTTGCGCTGCGGGATGACGCGCAGCGAATCGTTCAGCAGCGGCGGCTGCTTGTCGACCAGCACCTTGTCCTTGTGGTCGGTGATGCGCGTGACCAAGTACGGATTCACGCGATAGCCGCCGTTGGCGAACACCGAATAGCCCACCGCCATCTGCATCGGCGTGACCGAGCCCGCGCCCAGTGCCATCGGCAGGTAGGCAGGGTGCTTTTCCTTGTCGAAGCCGAAGTTGGTGATCCACTCCTGCGCGTAGCGCGTGCCGATGGACTGCAGGATGCGGATCGAGACCAGGTTCTTCGACTTCATCAGCGCGGTGCGCATCGTCATCGGGCCGTCGTAGCCGCCGCCGTAGTTCTTCGGCTCCCAGGGCTGGCCGCCGGTGGTGCCGGCGTCGAAGAAGAGCGGGCCGTCGTTGATGACCGTGGCCGGGGTGAAGCCCTTTTCGAGCGCCGCGGAATAGATGAAGGGCTTGAAGCTCGAACCCGGCTGGCGCCAGGCCTGCGTCACGTGGTTGAACTTGTTCTTTCCGAAATCGAAGCCGCCGACCAGCGCCTTGATGGCGCCGTCGCGCGGGTCCATGGCGACGAAGGCGCCCTCGACCTCGGGCAGCTGCGTGATCTCCCAGGTGTTCTTGGGCGTCTTCACCACGCGGATGACCGCGCCGCGGCGAATCTTGATGTTCGGCGGCGCCTTGTCGGAGAGGCCCGACTGGGCGGGCTTGAGGCCCTCGCCGGTGATCTGCACCGGGTCGCCGTTGCCGCGCACCGCGTCGATCTGCTTCGGCGTGGCCTTGAGCACCACCGCCGCCATCACGTCGCCGTTGTCGGGGTGGTCGCTGAGCGCGTCGTCGACCGCTTCGTCGAGGTCCTTCGGGTCGTTCGGAAGGTCGACGAACTTCTCGGGGCCGCGATAGATCTGGCGGCGCTCGTAATCCATGATGCCCTTGCGCAGCGCCTTGTAGGCGGCGGCCTGGTCGGCTGCGACGAGCGACGTGTACACCTTCAGGCCGCGCGTGTAGGTGCTGTCGCCGTACTGAGCGTACATCAGCTGGCGCACGGTCTCGGCCACGTACTCGGCGTGCAGGCGGTTCGGGTCGGCGGCGTCGCGCAGGTGCAGCTCTTCCTTCTTGGCTTCGGCCGCCTGCTCGGCGGTGATGAAGCCGGCTTCCTGCATGCGGTCGATCACGTAGAACTGGCGGCCCCGCGCGCGCTGCGGGTTGTTGACCGGGTTGTTCGCGCCTGGCGCCTTGGGCAGGCCGGCCAGCATGGCGGCCTGGGCGATCGTGAGCTCCTGCAGGGGCTTGCCGAAATAGGCTTCGGAGGCGGCAGCGAAACCGTAGGCGCGGTTGCCGAGGTAGATCTGGTTCAGGTAGATCTCGAAGATCTGGTCCTTGGTGAGCAGGTGCTCCAGCTTGAAGGTGAGCAGCACCTCGTAGATCTTGCGCGTGAGCGTCTTCTCGGAACTCAGGTAGACGTTGCGCGCCACCTGCATCGTGATGGTCGATGCGCCCTGGCTCTTCACGCGGTTCATGTTGGCCAGGCCCGCGCGGATCATGCCCTTGTAGTCGACGCCGCCGTGGTCGTAGAAGCGCGCGTCCTCGGCTGCGAGCACGGCGTCCTTCACGACCTTCGGGATGGCCGAGATGGGCGTGAGGTTGCGGCGCTCCTCGCCGAACTCGCCGATCAGGATGCCTTCGGCAGAGAAAACGCGCAGCGGCAGCTTCGGCCGGTAGTCGGAGAGCTCGCTGATGTCAGGCAGGTTGGGATACGCGACCGCAAGGGCCACGGCCACCACGCACAGCACCGCGAGCACACCGGCCAGCGCAATGCCGAAACCCCAGAGGAAAAGGCGCAGCAGCCATTTCAGCCAGGTCGGGCGGGGGGAGGGGGAATTCTTGGCTGGCCCTTTGGGGCTGGAAGTTTCTTGCATGAGGGGCCGCACAGAGTCACCCGACATTATAAAAAGCCGCCCCTTCCTCACGATCCGATCTTTGCGGGGCTTGCATTGCCCTAATTCAAAAGTTACAAAATGCGGTTTTGCCGTCAGCTTTTGACAACGCTTGAGGAATTTGCCCTGCAGCGTCGCTTGGTTGCCGCTACGCCTGCTGCTAGCATGCAACCGAATTCAATTTTTTCTATTCGTTACAAATACAGGGGAAGAGGAACCTGCCTTGGCTGCTCTTGGATCATTGTTTCGTCGTCAGAACGCTCCCCTGCTGGGGCTGGACGTGAGTTCGTCCAGCGTCAAGCTGGTCGAGCTCGGCCGTGAGGCCAGCGGCAAGCTGGTCCTGGAGCGCTGCGCCATCGAACCCCTGGAACGTGGCTGGATCACCGACGGCAACGTCGAGAAGTTCGACGAGGTGGCCGAAGCCGTCCGCCGCGTCATCCGCAAGAGCGGCACCCGCACCCGCAACGTGGCGCTCGCATTGCCGCCATCGGCCGTGATCACCAAGAAGATCATTCTTCCCGGCGGCATGAGCGAGCAGGAGCTCGAGATCCAGGTCGAGTCCGAAGCCAACCAGTACATCCCGTTCTCGCTCGACGAAGTCAGCCTCGACTTCTGCGTGACCGGCCCGAGCGCCACCTCCGCAGGCGACGTGGAGGTTCTGATCGCCGCGTCGCGCAAGGAAAAGGTCCAGGACCGCGAAGGCCTGGCCGAAGCCGCGGGCCTGAAGGCGATGATCCTCGATGTCGAGTCGTATGCCTCGCGCTTGGCCACCGCCCGCCTGATCGAGCAGTTGCCCGGCAAGGGCGTCGATTCGATCGTTGCGCTCTTCGAAGTGGGCGCCTTCACCACCAGCATGCAGGTGCTGCGCAACCAGGAAGTACTGTACGACCGCGACCAGGCGTTCGGCGGTGCCCAGCTCACCCAGCTGATCGTGCGCCAGTACGGCTTCTCCGCCGAGGAAGCCGAGGCCAAGAAGCGCAGCGGCGACCTGCCCGACGACTACGGTTCGGGCGTGCTCAGGCCCTTCGTCGAGAGCATCGCGCAGGAAATCGCGCGTGCGCTCCAGTTCTTCTTCACCAGCACACCGCACAATCGCGTCGACTACGTCCTGCTGGCCGGCGGATCGGCTTCGCTGCCGGGCCTGACGAATGCCGTCACGCGGCAGACCTCGTTCGCCTGCTCGCTGCTCAATCCCTTCGAAGGGATGGAAATCAGCTCGAACGTCCGGGAGAAGAAGGTCCGCCGCGAGGCTCCGTCCTATCTGACCTCGTGCGGGCTGGCCATGCGGAGGTTCCTGCAGTGATCCTCATCAATCTGCTCCCGCATCGCGAAGCTGCGCGCAAGCGCAGGCGCGAGGCGTTCTATGGCACCCTGGGTGCCGCGGCGATCCTGGGCGTGTTGATCGCCGGGTTGGGCTACCTCTGGTTCGAGGCGCAGATATCGGCGCAGCAATCGAAGAACAGCTTCCTGCAGGCCGAGATCAAGAAGCTCGAGGTCGAGATCAAGGAAATCTCCACGCTGCAGGAAGAAATCGCCGCGCTGCGCGCGCGCCAGCAGGCCGTCGAAGACCTGCAGGGCGACCGCAACCTGCCCGTGCACCTGCTCAACGAGCTCGTGCGGCAGCTGCCCGATGGCGTCTACCTGACCAACATGAAGCAGGACAACCAGACGGTCACGCTGCAGGGCATGGCCCAGTCGAACGAGCGCGTGTCGGAGTTGCTGCGCAATCTCGGCAACAACAGCCCGTGGCTGGTGAAGCCCGAGCTGGTCGAGATCACCTCGGCCAATGTGAGCCTGAATCCGCGCGACCAGCGCCGCGTGGCGAACTTCACGATGCGCATTGGCCTGAAGCGGCCCACCGACGCGCAGAAAGCCGCTGCCGACAAGGCATTGGCCGCAACGGCGCAGTCCAAGGGGTAACCGATCATGGCAAGCAAGCGCCCCTCCCAGAAAATCGACGTCGCCGCAGCGCTCCAGCGCTTCGGCGACCAGTTCCGCGGACTCAATCCGAACGATCCCTCGGCGTGGCCCCCGGTGCCGCGCCATGCGCTGTGCCTCGCAGTCACGGCGCTGGTGCTGGTCGCTCTGTGGTTCGTCTGGCTGACCAATTCGAACGACGAGCTCGAAAGCGAGCGCGCCAAGGAAGTCACGCTCAAGGCCGACTACCAGAAGAAGGTGGCCCAGGCCGCCAACCTCGATCTGCTCAAGAAGCAGCGCGAGCAGGTCCAGCAGTACGTGACCCTGCTCGAGAAGCAGCTGCCCAGCAAGGCCGAAATGGATGCCCTGCTGTCGGACATCAACCAGGCGGGCCTGGGCCGCAGCCTCCAGTTCGAGCTGTTCCGGCCCGGGCAGGTGTCGGTCAAGGACTATTACGCCGAACTGCCGATCGCCGTTCGCGTGACCGGCCGCTATCACGACATGGGCGCCTTCGCGGCCGACGTGGCGGGCCTCTCGCGCATCGTGACGCTCAACAACATCTCGGTCACCCCGCAGAAGGACAAGGACGTGCTGACGATGGACGCCACCGCGCGCACCTATCGCTATCTCGACGATGAAGAGCGGGCCGCCCAGAAGCGCGCCTCCGCACCGAAGGCGAAGAAATGAAGATCGTCGCCAAAGTACTGTGGCTGACGCTGGCCGCGTCGGCATTGAGCGCCTGCGACTCGGGCCAGGAAGACCTCCAGCGCTGGATGGCCGAGCAGCGTGCCCAGGTGAAGCCTTCGATTCCGCCCATTTCCGAACCCAAGAAGTTCACTCCGCAGGCCTATACCGAGGCCTCGGCGTTCGAACCTTTCAACATCCTGAAGCTGACGCAGGCGCTGCGCCGCGAATCGAACCAGCCGAGCACCTCGGAGCTGATCGCGCCCGAGCTGGCTCGGCGCAAGGAGCCGCTCGAGGCTTTCCCGCTCGACTCGATGGCGATGGTCGGCAGCATGAACCGCAACGGCCAGCCGGTGGCGCTGCTGCGCGTGGACAAGCTGCTCTACAAGGTGCGCGTCGGCGAATACCTGGGACTCAACTACGGGCGTATCACCCGCATCAACGAAACCGAAATCGCCTTGCGTGAAATCGTGCAAGACGCCGCCGGTGAATGGATCGAACGCGTCGCGACGCTGCAGCTGCAAGAGAGTGCGAAATGAACCAAAAGAAATCAAAAATGGCACAGTGGCTGCGCGCTGCCGGCCTGGGTCTGCTGGCCTTCGGCGCATTGGCCGTGGCACATGCGCAAAACGCCATCGAAGCCGTCACCAGCTCGACCCAGTCGGGCTCGGAAGTCATCCGCATCGATCTCGCGCAGCCGCTCACCGCGGTTCCCGCCGGATTCGCCGTCCAGACCCCCGCGCGCATCGCGCTGGACTTTCCCGGTGTCACGAACGCCATCGGCCGCTCCGCCATCGAGGTGAACCAGGGCAACCTGCGCTCGGTGAACGTGGTGCAGGCCGGTGAGCGCAGCCGCGTGGTGCTGAACCTGAAGCAGGCGACCGCGTACAAGGCCGAGATCCAGGGCAAGTCGCTGCTGGTGGTGCTCGAGCCCGTCGCCGGATCGGCCCTCGCAGCCCCGGTTTCCACGGCTTTCGCCGAAAACCGCAATCGCGACACGCTGCCTCTGCGCGACGTCGACTTCCGCCTGGGCGCCGACAGCACCGGCCGCGTCATCGTCGACCTTCCGAACAACCAGGTGGGTGTGGACGTCAAGCAGCAGGGCAAGAGCCTCGTGGTCGAGTTCACCAAGTCGTCCCTGCCCGAGGGGCTGCGCCGCCGCCTCGACGTGGCCGATTTCGGCACGCCGGTGCAGATGATCACCTCGCAGCAGGCCGGCGACCGCGTCCGCATGACGATCGACGCCAAGGGCGACTGGGAGCACAGCGCCTACCAGAGCGAAAACCAGTTCGTGGTCGAGGTGCGCGCCCGCAAGGTCGACCCGACCAAGCTGACCCAGGGCGTGGGCTACAACGGCGAGAAGCTGTCGCTCAATTTCCAGAACATCGAGATCCGCTCGCTGCTGCAGGTGATCGCCGACTTCACGAACTTCAACATCGTGACCTCGGATTCGGTGACGGGTGCCCTCACGCTGCGTCTGAAGGACGTGCCGTGGGACCAGGCCCTGGACATCATCATGCAGGCGAAGAACCTGGGCATGCGCAAGAACGGCAGCGTGCTGTGGATCGCGCCCAAGGATGAGATCAACGCCAAGGAAAAGCTCGAGTTCGAGGCCAAGGCCGCGATCGAGAACCTGGAGCCGCTGCGGACCCAGTCGTTCCAGCTCAACTACACCAAGGCGATCGCCATTGCGCAGGGCCTGACCGGTACTGGCGCTTCTGCTGGCGGCGGCGGTGGTGGCGGCACCACGACCCGCATCCTGAGCCCGCGTGGCAGCGTGATCGCGGAATCGCGTACCAACCAGCTGTTCGTGTCTGACGTTCCCTCGCGACTGGCGCAGGTGGCAGAACTGATCCAGAAGCTCGATATCCCCGTTCGCCAGGTGCTGATCGAGGCGCGCATCGTCGAGGCGTCCGATACCTTCGGCAAGTCGCTGGGCGTGCGGTTGGGTGGCGGCATCGCTGGCGAGCGTTTTGCATCTTCCGGCGGCAATCGTGCGTTCGCCAACCTTGGCGTGATGCCTGTCGTGACCCCTGGCACCAACGGCGGTCCGAGCACTGCCAACACCACCTGGACCAATTCCAACTTCATCAACCTCCCCGCAGGCGATGCCGGTGGCACCGGCAACGCGGCAGGCACCTTCGCGATCTCGCTTTTCAATTCGAGCTTCTCGCGCATGCTGAACCTCGAAATCTCGGCGCTCGAAGCCGACGGCAAGGGCAAGCTGGTCTCCAGCCCCCGTGTCATCACCGCCGACCAGACCAAGGCGCTGATCGAGCAGGGCGAGGAAATCCCGTATCAGCAGGCCACTTCCAGCGGCGCGACCTCCATCTCGTTCCGCAAGGCGGTGCTGAAGCTCGAAGTCACGCCCCAGATCACGCCGGAGGGCAACATCATCCTGACGCTGGACGTCAGCAAGGACGCCCGCGGCGTGAATACCTCGGCGGGTCCGGCGATCAACACCAAGCACGTGCAGACCGAGGTGCTGGTGGAGAACGGCGGCACGGTTGTCATCGGTGGTATCTTCGAGCTCACCGAAACCAATGACGAATCGCGCGTGCCGGTGCTGGGTGAAGTGCCCTATGTGGGTGCACTGTTCCGCAAGCGCGAACGCGTTGCCAACAAGACTGAAATGCTCGTCTTTATCACCCCGAAGATGATTACCGACCGCAACGCCGCGCGCTGACGCGCGGGCGTAGCAGCCACCGCGTGGCGGTCGCACTCGTCGGCTTGCCCGGCGCCGGAAAGTCCGCAGTGGGCCGGCGCCTGGGGATGCGGCTGGACCTTCCTTTCATCGATACCGATCATGTGATCGAGCAGCGCATCGGCTGCTCGATCCGTGACTTTTTCGAGCGCGAGGGCGAGGCTGCCTTCCGCGACCTCGAGCAGGCCGTGATCGCCGACCTGGCCTCCAACGCCCAGGGCGTGCTGGCCACGGGCGGCGGGGCGGTGCTGCGGGAGGCCAACCGCCAGCAACTTCGCGATCACTTCCATGTGATCTACCTGCGCTCCTCCCCCGAAGACCTGTTCCGGCGCCTGCGCCATGATGTCAAGCGCCCCTTGCTGCAGGTGGCCGATCCGCTGGGCCGGCTTCGGGAGCTGCACGATGCGCGCGACCCCTTCTATCGGGAAACCGCCCACGACGTGGTCGACACGGGCCGCCCGACGATCGCGATGCTGGTGAACATCATCGTGATGCAGCTGGAGCTGGCGGGTGTCGTCGAGCCGGGTGCGCACCCCGAAGAGCCCTCCGCCTGAGCCTGCCCCTGCCGCAGCGCCTAAACTCGCTGCCCATGTCCCTGCCCGTACTTTCCGCTCCGCCAGAACGTGTCGACATCCAGCTCGGCGACCGCAGCTATCCGATCCTGATCGGCGCCGGCCTGCTGGACGACCCACGGAGCTTCGATGTCGTGCCCGCGTCGGCCACGGCCCTGATCGTCAGCAACACCACCGTGGCGCCGCTCTATGCCGGGGCGCTGCAATCCGCCCTGGCGGGGCGTTTCAGGGCAGTTCACCTGCTCGAACTGCCCGACGGCGAGGCCTACAAGAACCTGCAGACGCTGAACCTGATCTTCGACGAACTCCTCGGCCGGGGCAGCGACCGCAAGACCGTCCTGTTCGCGCTGGGTGGCGGGGTGGTCGGCGACATGACCGGCTTCGCGGCTGCCAGCTACATGCGCGGCGTGCCTTTCGTACAGGTGCCGACCACGCTGCTGGCGCAGGTGGATTCCTCCGTCGGCGGCAAGACGGCCATCAACCACCCGCTGGGCAAGAACATGATCGGCGCGTTCTACCAGCCGCAGCTCGTGCTCTGCGATCTCGCGACGCTGCAGACGCTGCCGCCGCGCGAGCTCAGCGCCGGGCTGGCTGAAGTCATCAAGTACGGCCCGATCCACGACATGGCCTTCTTCGACTGGATCGAGGCGAACATCGACGCCCTCGTCGCGCGGGAGCCGGCAGCGCTGGCCCACGCCGTCAGGCGCAGCTGCGAGATCAAGGCGCTGGTGGTGGGGCAGGACGAGCGCGAGACCGGCCTGCGCGCGATCCTCAATTTCGGCCACACCTTCGGCCACGCGATCGAATCGGGCCTGGGCTATGGCGAGTGGCTGCACGGCGAGGCCGTGGGCTGCGGCATGGTCATGGCGGCGCGGCTGTCCCAACGGCTCGGCGGTGTCGATGCCGCGTTCGTCGAGCGGCTCACGCGGCTGATCGAGCGGGCCTGCCTGCCGATCGTCGGCCCGGCGCTGGGCGCGGACCGCTACTTGGAGCTGATGCGCGTCGACAAGAAGTCGGAGGCCGGCGAGATCCGCTTCGTGGTGATCGACCGGCCCGGCTCCGCGGTGGTCCGCAGCGCGCCCGATGCGCTGGTGCGCGAAGTGCTCGCCCAGAGCTGCGCGCAGCAATGAGCCTCGCGGCCTACGCCTGCCTGCCCGCGCGCTCGCGCGGCCGTCGGCATGCGGAGCCGCCAGCGCCCACGCGCGATGCCTTCCAGCGCGACCGAGACCGGATCGTGCATTCCACCGCTTTCCGCCGGCTGGTCTACAAGACGCAGGTGTTCCTGAACCACGAGGGCGACCTCTTCCGTACCCGTCTCACGCATTCGCTCGAAGTCGCCCAGCTGGGCCGGTCGATCGCGCGGGCGCTGCGCATCAACGAGGACCTTGTCGAGGCCATCGCCCTCGCGCACGACCTGGGGCACACGCCCTTCGGCCACGCCGGGCAGGATGCGCTCGACGACTGCATGGCCGGGCACGGCGGCTTCGAGCACAACCTGCAGAGCCTGCGCGTGGTCGATGCGCTGGAGCATCGCTATCCGCAGTACGACGGCCTGAACCTCAGCTTCGAGACGCGCGAGGGCATCCTCAAGCATTGCTCGCGCGCGAACGCCGAGCGGCTGGAGGCTGCCGAGCCCGGCGGCGTCGCCCGGCGTTTTCTCGACCGTACCCAGCCGGGGCTGGAGGCCCAGCTTTGCAACTTGGCCGACGCGATCGCCTACAACGCCCACGACATCGACGACGGCGTGCGCTCGGGGCTCATCACGGTCGAGCAGCTGTCGGAGGTGGTGCTGTTCGAGCGGCATCGCCGCGAGGCGCTCGCCGAGCACCCGCATCTGCAGGGGCGCCGCGTGCTCTACGAAGCCATCCGCCGCATGCTGAGCGCACAGGTCTACGACGTGATCGATGCGACCCGGGCGTCGCTCGAGGCGCTCGCCCCGGCCGACGCCGATGCCGTGCGCAAGGCTCCGCCCGTCGTGGCGTTCAGCAGCACCATGCAGGCCCAGTCGGAAGACCTGAAGCGCTTTCTCTTCCGCAACCTCTACCGGCACCCGCAGGTCACGCAGACCACCGACCAGGCGCGGGAGGTGGTGCGTGAACTGTTCGCAGCCTATCTGGAGCGAGGCTCCGAGATGCCGGCCTCCTATGCCGAGCGGCCGGACAGGCATCGCGCTGTCGCCGACTACATCGCCGGCATGACCGACCGATTCGCCGTGCGCGAGCACGAACGGCTGACCGGTCGCCGGGGCATCGCATGAGCGCCGCGCCGGGCCGCTCCCAGGCAAGCTCGCACGGTAGTGCGAAGCACGAAGGTACGCCAATGGGTGGGCGGGCCGGGCGACCCCGCATTCCTGCTGCGGCGATGGCCGTGCTGCTGGGCGGCGTCAGCGGATCCCTGCACCTGGGCAAGCTGCCGCCCGCCGTGCCGGCGCTGCAGGCATCGCTGGGCATCGATCTGGTCGAGGCGGGGTTCCTGCTCTCGCTGGTGCAGGTCGCCAGCATGACGCTGGGTCTGGTGGTGGGCCTGGCGGCCGACACCATCGGGCTGCGCCGCAGCATGCTAACGGGGCTGATCGTGCTGACGGTCGCCAGCCTGCTCGGTGGCGCGGCCGGTACGGGGCTCGGCGGCGGCGGGGCACATGCCGTGCACTGGCTTCTGGTTCTGCGCGCCGTGGAGGGCATCGGTTTCCTGCTGGCGGTGATGCCGGGGCCCGGGCTGATCCGTGCCCTGACGCCGCCGGGTGCCGACAAGGCGGCGCTGGGCCTCTGGGGCGCCTACATGCCCCTGGGCGTGGCCCTCGCGCTTCTTCTCGGTCCGGCGCTGATCGGCTGGGGCGGCTGGGTGGACTGGTGGTGGGCGCTGTCGGCCGTCTCGGCCGGCGCGGCGCTCTGGCTCTGGATCGCCGTGCCCGCCGACCGGCTCCGTCCGTCCGCGGCGGGGCCGGCTTCCGGCGGATGGGCGTCGCGGCTGCGCGCCACTGCCGGCGCGCGAGCGCCCTGGCTGGTCGCGCTGACCTTCGCCGTGTACTCGTCGCAATGGATCGCGGTGATCGGCTTCCTGCCTGCCATCTATGCGGGTGCAGGCGTGCCGGCCGCTTGGAGTGCGGTGCTCACCGCGCTGGCGGCGGCGGCGAACATCGTCGGCAACGTCGCGGGCGGGCGCTGGCTGCAGCGCGGCGTGGCGCCCGAGCGCCTGCTGCAGCTGGGCTTCCTGACGATGGCGCTGAGCGGCGTGGCCGCCTTCGCGCAGATGGGGCAGGGCGCCGAGGCGGCAGGTCTGCCGCCGACCGTGCGCTATATCGCCGTGTGCGCCTTCTCGCTGGGCGGCGGCATGGTGCCTGCCACGCTGTTCATGCTGGGCGTGCGGCTGGCGCCGGGGCCGTCCACCGTGTCGACCACCATCGGATTGATGCAGCAGGCCTCTTCGCTGGGGCAGTTCCTGGCGCCGCTCGCGGTGGCGTGGCTGGCGCATCGCGTCGGCGGCTGGCAGTGGACCTGGACGGCCACGCTGGCCTGCTCGCTGGTCGGCATGGCGGTCGCGCGGCGCCTGGGGCGTATTCGCCCCGCTGCGGAGATGGCATGACGCTACCGGCGACAATTCCTTCCCTCCAGGCCGAAGCCGACACGCGGCGTTGGCTCGAGCGCGCGGTGATCGGCCTCAACCTGTGCCCCTTCGCCAAGGCCGTGCATGTGAAAGGACAGATCCACTACGCGTTGTACGAGCCCGCCGAGGAGGCCGACCTGATGGACGCACTGCTGGCGCAGGCCCGGGACCTCGTGGCGCTCGATGCCTCCGTGCGCGACACAACCCTTCTGATTGCACCGAACGCCTTGCCCGATTTCCTGGATTTCAACGACTTCACGGCGCGCGCCGAACGCCGGCTCGCCCGCGCGGGATTCGACGGCGTGCTGCAGCTGGCGAGCTTCCATCCGCAGTTCCAGTTCGCCGGCACCGAAGCCGACGACATCGGCAACGCGACCAACCGTGCGCCGTACCCGACGTTGCATCTGCTGCGCGAGGACAGCGTGAGCCGCGCCGTCGAGGCCTTTCCGGAGGCAGAGGCGATCTTCGAGCGCAACATCGACACGCTCGAAGCGCTGGGAGCGCAGGGCTGGAGCGAACTCGACGTCGGGCCGGGGAGCGCCAAGCCATGAACACGAAGACCGCACCGAAGACGAACAAGGCCGCGAAGGCCGACGCCGAGCTGGCCGAAGTGCTGCGCCCCGGCCAGTCGGTCGAGCTGCTCAAGGAACTGCACATCCTGACCCGCGAGGGCCGGCTCAACCAGGACTCGCGGCGCAAGCTCAAGCAGGTCTACCACCTGTTCCAGTTCATCGAGCAGCTGCTGCGCGAGCTGCCGGAAGAGGGCGCGGGCGCCACGCTGGCCGACCATGGCGCGGGCAAGTCGTACCTGGGCTTCATCATCTACGACCTGTTCTTCCGCGCCCGGCCGGGTGGCGGCCATGTCTACGGCATCGAGACGCGCGGCGAGCTGGTCGAGCGCTCGCGCGAGCTCGCGAAGCGCCTGGGCTTCGAGCGCATGTCGTTCCTGAACCTCACGGTGGCCGAGTCGGCGCAATCGGGTGAGCTGCCGGCGCAGATTGACGTGGTCACCGCGCTGCATGCCTGCGACACCGCGACCGACGACGCCATCGCCTTCGGCCTGGCCAAGAAGGCGCGCTGCATGGTGCTCGTGCCCTGCTGCCAGGCCGAGGTGGCTGCCTGCCTGCGCGAGACCAAGGCGCTGGCGCTGTCGCGCACGCCGCTGGCCGAGCTGTGGCGCCATCCGCTGCACACGCGCGAGATCGGCAGCCAGCTCACCAACGTGCTGCGCTGCCTGTACCTCGAAGCCAACGGTTACAGCGTCACGGTCACGGAGCTGGTCGGCTGGGAGCACAGCATGAAGAACGAGCTGATCCTCGCGCGCTACACCGGCCAGAAAAAGGCGAGCGCGGCCGCGCGGCTGCGCGAGCTGCTCGCTCAGTTCGGGCTGGACAGGCTGGGCGACACGCGCTTCCGTCTCGCCTGAGCGCGGGCGCGCCGTCCGTCGCACAGGCCGATCGCTCCCATGGCCCGTCTTCCCCGTCTCACGCTGGCAGGCATGCCGCACCACGTGATCCAGCGCGGCAACAACCGCCAGCCGATCTTCATGGACCGCGCCGACCACGAGAAGCTGCTCGCGCTGCTGACCGAGAACGCCGCGCGCTTCGAGATCTCGGTGCACGCCTACGTGCTGATGGACAACCACTTCCACCTGCTGGCCACCCCTGCCAGCGTCACCGGGCTGCCGCAGTTCATGCAGTCGGTGGGGCGGGCCTATGTGCGCTACTTCAACGACCGCCATGGCCGCAGCGGCACTTTGTGGGAAGGGCGCTACAGGTCGACGCTGATCCAGACCGACCGCTATCTGCTGACCTGCATGGCCTACATCGACCTCAACCCCGTGCGGGCGGGCATGGTGGCCGAGGCGCGCGACTTCCCATGGTCCAGCCATGGCCACTACGCCGGCCTTCGGCACGACAAGCTGCTGACGCCGCATCCGCTGTACTGGGAACTCGGCAACACCCCGTTCGCCCGTGAGGCTGCGTATGTCGAACTGGTGCGCGCCGGGGTGCGCGCGGCCGATCAGAAGGCCTTGACCGAAGCCACGCTGCGGGGCTGGGCGGCTGGCGACGAGGATTTTCTCGACGGCCTGCAGAAGTCCACCGACCGCCGGGTGGTCAAAGCCAAGGCTGGGCGCCCGCCTTCGACTCCCCGATCCTGAGCAGGAAAAGCCGGTCCATCCTTCGGGCGGAGTGGCCCTTTTGCTCCTGTTTTTGATGTGTCCCTGATTTTATTCCTATCGAAAAACTCAAGATTTAAATGGAATCTGACCCCTATTAAAGTGTTTGGCATTCTTTGTGCAACGCAATATGCTCCGATTCCCTGCGAAAACTGAAGGAGCGCGCCATGACGACGGCTGCCGAGATCAAGCATCTCCAAGAACACGGTCTGTATTCCGCTGCCGACGAGCACGATGCCTGCGGCGTCGGGTTCGTTGCACACATCAAGGGCGAGAAGAGCCATGCCATCGTGCTGCAGGGCCTGAAGATTCTTGAAAATCTCGACCATCGCGGCGCAGTGGGCGCCGACAAGCTGATGGGCGACGGCGCCGGCATCCTGATCCAGCTGCCCGACCGTCTCTACCGTGAAGAAATGGCGAAGCAGGGCGTCACGCTGCCCCCGCCGGGCGAGTACGGCGTCGGCATGATCTTCCTGCCTAAGGAACACGCCTCCCGCGAGGCCTGCGAGCAGGAGATGGAGCGCGCGATCAAGGCCGAAGGCCAGGTGCTGCTCGGCTGGCGCGACGTGCCGGTCAACCGCGACATGCCCATGTCGCCCACCGTGCGCGAGAAGGAACCGCTGCTGCGCCAGGTCTTCATCGGCCGCGGCAACGACGTCATCGTGCAGGACGCGCTGGAACGCAAGCTCTACGTGATCCGCAAGACCGCCAGCGCCAACATCCAGCGCCTGAAGCTCAAGCACAGCAAGGAATACTACGTTCCCAGCATGTCGAGCCGCACCGTGGTCTACAAGGGCCTGCTGCTGGCCGACCAGGTCGGCACCTATTACCTCGACCTGCAGGACAAGCGCTGCGTCTCGGCCCTGGGCCTGGTGCACCAGCGCTTCTCCACCAACACCTTCCCCGAGTGGCCGCTGGCCCACCCGTACCGCTACGTCGCCCACAACGGCGAAATCAACACGGTCAAGGGCAACTACAACTGGATGAAGGCGCGCGAAGGCGTCATGTCTTCCCCCGTGCTGGGCCCCGACCTGCAGAAGCTCTACCCGATCAGCTTCGCCGGCCAGTCCGACACCGCCACCTTCGACAACTGCCTCGAGCTGCTGACGATGGCCGGCTACCCCATCAGCCAGGCCGTGATGATGATGATTCCCGAGCCCTGGGAACAGCACGCCACCATGGACCCGCGCCGCCGCGCGTTCTACGAATACCACGCCGCCATGCTCGAGCCGTGGGACGGCCCGGCCTCCATCGTGTTCACCGACGGCCGCCAGATCGGCGCCACGCTCGACCGCAACGGCCTGCGCCCCTCGCGCTACTGCGTGACCGACGACGACCTGGTCATCATGGCTTCGGAGTCGGGCGTGCTGCCCGTGCCCGAGCAGAAGATCGTGCGCAAGTGGCGCCTGCAGCCCGGCAAGATGTTCCTCATCGACCTGGAGCAGGGCCGCCTGATCGACGACGAGGAGGTCAAGGCCAACCTCGCCAACAGCAAGCCCTACAAGCAGTGGATCGAGAACCTGCGCATCAAGCTCGACAGCGTGACCGCCGAAGCCGCCGAGGCGGTCAAGGCTCCGCTGTCGCAGGTGCCGCTGCTCGACCGCCAGCAGGCCTTCGGCTACACCCAGGAAGACATCAAGTTCCTGATGAGCCCGATGGCGCAGGCCGGCGAGGAAGGCATCGGCTCGATGGGCAACGACAGCCCGCTGGCCGTGCTCTCAAGCAAGAACAAGCCGCTCTACAACTACTTCAAGCAGCTGTTCGCGCAGGTCACGAACCCGCCGATCGACCCGATCCGCGAAGCGATCGTGATGTCGCTGGTGTCCTTCATCGGCCCCAAGCCGAACCTGCTGGACATCAACCAGGTCAACCCGCCAATGCGGCTCGAAGTGAGCCAGCCGATCCTCGACTTCGCAGACATGGCGAAGCTGCGCGACATCGGCAAGTACACGCAGGGCAAGTTCAAGAGCTACGTGCTCGACATCACCTACCCGCTCGCATGGGGCGACGAGGGTGTCGAAGCCAAGCTGGCGTCGCTGTGCGCCGAGGCCGTCGATGCCATCAAGGGCGGCAACAACATCCTGATCGTGAGCGACCGCGGCGTGAGCCCCACGCAGGTGGCCATTCCCGCCGTGCTGGCGCTGTCGGCCGTGCACCAGTACCTGGTGCGCGAGGGCCTGCGCACCACGGCCGGCCTGGTGGTCGAGACCGGTTCGGCGCGCGAGGTGCACCACTTCGCCGTGCTCGCGGGCTACGGCGCGGAAGCCGTGCACCCCTACCTTGCAATGGAAACGCTGGTGGCGATGCACGCCGACCTGCCGGGTGAGCTGAGCGCCGACAAGGCGGTCTACAACTACGTGAAGGCCATCGGCAAGGGTCTGTCGAAGATCATGTCGAAGATGGGTGTCAGCACCTACATGAGCTACTGCGGCGCGCAGCTGTTCGAAGCCATCGGCCTGAACAGCGAGACGGTGA
The DNA here is from genome assembly GCF_052044195.1 of Variovorax sp. 22077. Classification (NCBI taxonomy): domain Bacteria; kingdom Pseudomonadati; phylum Pseudomonadota; class Betaproteobacteria; order Burkholderiales; family Comamonadaceae; genus Variovorax; species Variovorax sp. 22077. The sequence continues at coordinate 36,122 of NZ_JBQEQC010000025.1, read as the reverse complement.
GCAAGTACTTCACCGGCACCGCCAGCCGCGTGGAAGGCATCGGCGTGTTCGAGATCGCCGAGGAAGCCATCCGCATGCACAAGGCCGCCTTCGGCGACGACCCGGTGCTCTCCAACATGCTCGACGCCGGCGGCGAATACGCATGGCGCACGCGCGGCGAGGAGCACATGTGGACGCCCGACGCCATCGCCAAGCTGCAGCACAGCACGCGCTCCAACAACTGGAACACGTACAAGGAATACGCCCAGCTCATCAACGACCAGAACCGCCGCCACCTCACGCTGCGCGGCCTGTTCGAGTTCAGGATCGACCCGGCCAAGGCCATCCCGGTCGACGAGGTCGAGCCCGCGGCCGAGATCGTCAAGCGCTTCGCCACCGGCGCGATGTCGCTGGGCTCCATCAGCACCGAGGCGCACTCGGTGCTGGCGGTGGCCATGAACCGCATCGGCGGCAAGAGCAACACGGGCGAGGGCGGTGAAGACCCCGCGCGCTACCGCAACGAGCTCAAGGGCATCCCGATCAAGCAGGGCGACACGCTGCGCAGCATCGTGGGCGCCGAGAACGTCGAGGTCGACCTGCCGCTGAAGGAAGGCGATTCGCTGCGCTCGCGCATCAAGCAGGTCGCGTCGGGCCGCTTCGGCGTCACGGCCGAGTACCTGCATTCGGCCGACCAGATCCAGATCAAGATGGCGCAGGGCGCCAAGCCGGGCGAAGGCGGCCAGCTGCCGGGCGGCAAGGTCACCGAGTACATCGGCAAGCAGCGCTATGCCGTGCCGGGCGTGGGCCTCATCAGCCCGCCGCCGCACCACGACATCTACTCGATCGAGGACCTGGCACAGCTCATCCACGACCTGAAGAACACCGCACCGCACGCCAGCATCAGCGTGAAGCTGGTGAGCGAGATCGGCGTGGGCACCATCGCCGCGGGCGTCGCCAAGTGCAAGAGCGACCACGTCGTGATCGCCGGCCATGACGGCGGCACGGGCGCCTCGCCCTGGTCGTCGATCAAGCACGCGGGCAGCCCGTGGGAAATCGGCCTGGCCGAGACGCAGCAGACGCTGGTGCTCAACCGCCTGCGCAGCCGCATCCGCGTGCAGGCCGACGGCCAGATGAAGACCGGCCGCGACGTCGCCATCGGCGCGCTGCTGGGCGCCGACGAGTTCGGCTTCGCCACCGCGCCGCTGGTGGTCGAGGGCTGCATCATGATGCGCAAGTGCCACCTGAACACCTGCCCGGTGGGCGTGGCCACGCAGGACCCGGTGCTGCGCAAGAAGTTCTCGGGCAAGCCCGAGCACGTCGTCAACTACTTCTTCTTCGTCGCCGAAGAAGTGCGCCAGATCATGGCCCAGCTCGGCATCCGCAAGTTCGACGACCTGATCGGCCGCGCCGACCTGCTCGACATGCGCAAGGGCATCGAGCACTGGAAGGCCGCCGGCCTGGACTTCAGCCGCCTGTTCGCGCTGCCGAACGTGCCGGCCGACGTGCCGCGATTCCATGTCGAGAACCAGGATCACGGCCTCGACAAGGCGCTCGACGTCAAGCTCATCGAGAAGTCGCGTCCCGCGATCGACAAGGGTGAGAAGGTGCAGTTCATCGAGGTGGCGCGCAACGTCAACCGCTCGGTGGGCGCGATGCTCTCGGGCGCGCTGACCAAGGTGCATCCGCAGGGCCTGCCCGACGACTCGATCCGCATCCAGCTCGAAGGCACGGGCGGCCAGTCGTTCGGCGCCTTCCTGGCGCGCGGCATCACGCTGTACCTGATCGGCGACGCCAACGACTACACCGGCAAGGGCCTCTCGGGCGGCCGCGTGGTGGTTCGCCCCAGCCTCGACTTCCGTGGCGAAGCAGCGCGCAACACCATCGTCGGCAACACCGCGCTGTACGGCGCGACCACCGGCGAGGCCTACCTCTGCGGCGTGGCGGGCGAGCGCTTCGCAGTGCGCCTGTCGGGCGCCACGGCAGTCGTCGAGGGCACGGGCGACCACGGCTGCGAGTACATGACCGGCGGCACGGTAGCGGTGCTCGGCAAGACCGGCCGCAACTTCGCAGCCGGCATGAGCGGCGGCGTCGCCTTCGTCTACGACGAGGACGGCCAGTTCGCGTCGCGCTGCAACCTGTCGATGGTCTCGCTGGAGAAGGTGCTGACCTCGGCCGAGCAGACCGCCAGCGTGCACCGCAAGATCTGGCACGGCGGCGAGACCGACGAGGCCCAGCTCAAGAAGCTGCTCGAGGAGCACCACCGCTGGACCGGCAGCAAGCGCGCGCGCGAACTGCTGGACAACTGGGCCGTGTCGCGCACGAAGTTCGTGAAGGTCTTCCCCAACGAATACAAGCGCGCGCTCGCCGAGCTGCACGACCGCAAGGTCGAGCTCACGAGCACCGGCAACAACGCGCACATCGGCCTCGAGCCGCATGCGCTGGCCGCCCCCGCACCGCAGTCGGCTCCCGCCGCCGCTTGAAGATCAACCAACACAACGAGCCCCCGCATCGCATGCAGCGCGTGAATCTGTCTCGATCCCTTCGGGGAACACCGCGGAACCGGCTTTGCCGGGCCGCCGGTGTTGCCCCCACGAGGGGGGAGGCGGCTACACGCAGTGAGCAAGCGACGGGGGTGTGAAAAGGAACCACGATGGGAAAGATCACCGGCTTCATGGAGCATGAGCGCATCGAGGAGGGCTACAAGCCCGTCTCCGAGCGCGTCAAGCACTACAAGGAATTCGTCGTCGGCCTGAGCAACGAGCAGGCCAAGGTGCAGGGTGCGCGCTGCATGGACTGCGGCACGCCGTTCTGCAACAGCGGCTGCCCGGTCAACAACATCATTCCGGACTTCAACGACCTCGTGTACCGCAACGACTGGCAAAACGCCTTCGCGGTGCTCGACTCGACCAACAACTTCCCCGAGTTCACCGGCCGCATCTGCCCGGCGCCCTGCGAGGCTGCCTGCGTGCTCAACGTGAACGACGACGCGGTCGGCATCAAGTCGCTGGAACACGCGATCATCGACCGCGCCTGGGACGAAGGCTGGGTGGCGCCGCGCGTCGCCAAGCACAAGACCGGCAAGAAGGTGGCGGTGGTGGGCTCGGGCCCGGCCGGCATGGCGGCTGCCCAGCAGCTGGCGCGCGCCGGCCACGACGTGACGCTCTTCGAGAAGAATGACCGCGTCGGCGGCCTGCTGCGCTACGGCATCCCCGACTTCAAGATGGAGAAGTCGCACATCGACCGCCGCGTCGAGCAGATGAAGGCCGAAGGCGTGGTGTTCCGCACCGGCGTGATCGTCGGCGCCGCGAAGGACCCGCTGGGCAAGGGCTCCAAGGTCACGAACCTGGCCAAGGAAACCGTCACGCCCGAGCAGCTGCAGAAGGATTTTGACGCCGTGTTGCTGACCGGCGGCGCGGAGCAGTCGCGCGACCTGCCGGTGCCCGGCCGCGACCTCGACGGCATCCACTTCGCGATGGAGTTCCTGCCGCAGCAGAACCGCGTCAACGCCGGCGACAAGGTCAAGGGCCAGTTGCGCGCCGACGGCAAGCACGTGATCGTGATCGGCGGCGGCGACACCGGCTCCGACTGTGTGGGCACCAGCAACCGCCACGGCGCGGTCAGCGTCACGCAGTTCGAGCTGATGCCGCAGCCGCCCGAGGAAGAGAACCGCCCGCTGACCTGGCCCTACTGGCCGATCAAGCTGCGCACCAGCTCCAGCCACGAGGAAGGCTGCGAGCGCGAGTTCTCGATCTCCACGAAGGAGTTCATCGGCGAGAAGGGCAAGGTCACCGGCCTGAAGACCGTTCGCGTCGAATGGAAGGACGGCAAGATGCAGGAAGTGGCCGGCAGCGAGCAGGTGCTCAAAGCCGACCTGGTGCTGCTCGCCATGGGCTTCGTGAGCCCCGTGGCCTCCGTGCTCGACGCCTTCGGCGTGGAGAAGGATGCGCGCGGCAACGCGCGGGCGACGGTCGACTTCGTCGGCGGCTATGCCACCAATGTTCCGAAGGTCTTTGCGGCCGGCGACATCCGCCGCGGACAGTCGCTGGTGGTGTGGGCGATCCGCGAAGGCCGCCAGGCTGCGCGTTCGGTGGACGAGTTCCTGATGGGCTTCAGCGACCTGCCTCGCTGACAAGGGGGTTCTCCTCGGCGCGGGCCGTTGTCCACGGCTTCCTGACGAGGGTCTGACGGGCGCCGCGCTGAATTTTGTTTCAGTTTCGCGGGGCCGCTCGCCGCCCCGTTATCATCCGCGTCAAACCGCATGCCGGGATGCTTGAAAGGGCGCCCGGCTTTTTTATTGAGATGGACACCGCCAAACCGCTGCCACATCCCTTCGTAGAGTTTCGCGACGTCAGGTTCGGCTATGGCGCGCGCACCATCCTCGACGGCGTCTCGTTCGCCGTGCCGCGGGGCAAGGTGACCGCGCTGATGGGCGCCTCGGGCGGCGGCAAGACCACCGTGCTGCGGCTGATCGGCGGACAGCAGAAGGCGCAGCGCGGCGAGGTGCTCTTCGATGGCAGCGACGTCGGCAAGCTTGACGCCAACGCCCTGTACGCCGCGCGGCGGCGCATGGGCATGCTGTTCCAGTTCGGCGCGCTGTTCACCGACATGAGCGTGTTCGACAACGTGGCGTTTCCGCTGCGCGAGCACACGCAACTGTCCGAGGCGCTGGTGCGCGACGTGGTGCTCATGAAGCTAGACGCCGTCGGCCTGCGCGGCGCGCGCGACCTGATGCCCAGCGAGGTGTCCGGCGGCATGGCGCGGCGCGTGGCGCTGGCGCGCGCGATCGCGCTCGACCCCGACCTCGTGATGTACGACGAGCCCTTCGCCGGGCTCGACCCGATCTCGCTCGGCACTGCCGCACGCCTCATCCGCCAGCTCAACGACGCACTGGGGCTCACCAGCATCATCGTGTCGCACGACCTGGAGGAGACCTTCCGCATCGCCGACCACGTGATCATCCTGGCCAACGGCGGCATCGCCGCGCAGGGCACGCCGGCCGAGGTGCGCGAGAGTGCAGACCCGCTGGTCCATCAGTTCGTGAATGCGCTGCCCGACGGCCCGGTGCACTTCCACTACCCCGGCCTCAGCATCGAAGACGACTTCGGCAATGTCGAGGGAGGACGCTCATGACCTGGTGGAAGCCCGCCGACGTCGGTTTCGCCACGCGCGGCCACCTGGCCAACCTGGGCTACGGCGCGAAGCTCTTCATGCGCCTGGTCGGACCGGGTGCGCAGATCCTTCGCCGCTTCGCGCTGGTGCGCGACCAGATCCATTTCCTGGGCAACTACTCGCTGGCGATCATCGGCGTCTCGGGCCTGTTCGTGGGCTTCGTTCTCGGGCTGCAGATGTACTACGCGCTGCAGCGCTACGGATCTTCCGAAGCGCTGGGCCTGCTGGTCGCCCTGAGCCTGGTGCGCGAACTCGGGCCCGTGGTGGCGGCGCTGCTTTTCACCGGCCGCGCCGGCACCTCGCTGACGGCCGAGATCGGCCTCATGAAGGCCGACGAGCAACTGAGCGCCATGGAGATGATGGCCATCGACCCGGTGCAGCGCGTGCTCGCGCCGCGCTTCTGGGCTGGCGTCATCACCATGCCGCTGCTCGCGGCGGTGTTCAGCGCCGTTGGCATCATGGGCGGCTACGTGGTGGGCGTGCTGATGCTGGGCGTGGACCCGGGTGCGTTCTGGGCGCAGATGCAGGGCGGTGTCGACGTCTGGCGCGACGTGGGCAACGGCGTGATCAAGAGCATCGTCTTCGGCTTCACCGTGACCTTCATCGCGCTGCTGCAGGGCTACGAGGCGCAGCCCACGCCCGAGGGCGTGTCGCGCGCGACCACGCGCACGGTGGTGACGGCGTCGCTGGCGGTGCTGGGGCTCGACTTCCTGCTCACCGCCATGATGTTCAGCATATGAACCGGCAGATCCCCGGGCTTGCCCACTTCGTGCGACCGCCAACCTTCTTGCAGGGGGCAACGCCTGCGGCCCGGCAATGCCGGTTCCGCGGTGTTCCCCAAATGAGCCAAACCGCTGGAATTTAGGAAGAGTAGATATGCAACGTTCCAACAACGACATCTGGGTCGGCCTGTTCGTCCTGATCGGCGCTGCTGCGCTGCTGTTCCTGGCATTGCAGTCGGCCAACCTGCTGAGCCTGAACTTCCAGAAGACCTATTCGGTCACGGCGCGCTTCGACAACATCGGCGGCCTGAAGCCGCAGACCGCGGTGAAGAGCGCCGGCGTGGTGGTCGGCCGTGTGGAATCCATCTCCTTCAACGACAAGACCTTTCAGGCCGACGTCACACTGGCTTTGCAAAACCGTTACAGTTTTCCCAAGGACAGTTCGCTCAAGATCCTGACCAGCGGCCTGCTCGGAGAGCAGTACATCGGAATCGAGGCGGGCGCCGAGGACAAGAACCTGCAAGCCGGCGACACCATCACCGCGACCCAGTCGGCCGTGGTGCTGGAGAACCTGATCAGCCAGTTCCTGTACAGCAAGGCGGCGGAGGGAAATTCGACGCCTGGAACAGCCAATAAGAAATGAAAACACGATATTTTTTGTCTTTTGCTATGAATAACGTAGCAAATCGGATTCGCTGGGCAGGTGCCGGCGCAGTCCTCGCTCTGGCCGCCGGTTGCGCGACCGGACCTGGCGCCAACCCCGCCGACCCTTTCGAGCCGTTCAACCGCGGCGTCTCGCGCTTCAACGACGCCGTCGACGATGCCGTGCTGGTGCCCGCGGCCACGGCCTACCAGAACGCGCTGCCCTCCATGGTGCGTACCGGCGTGAACAACTTCTTCAGCAACATCGGCGACGTCTGGAACCTGGCCAACAACGTGGCCCAGCTCAAGCTGCAGAACAGTGCCGAGACCTTCATGCGGCTGAACGTCAACACCATCTTCGGCCTCGCCGGCGTGCTGGACGTGGCGACCGAGGCGGGCATTCCCCGCCACGAGGAAGACTTCGGCCAGACCCTGGGCTACTGGGGCGTGGGCTCCGGCCCGTACGTGGTGCTTCCGCTGCTGGGTTCCTCCACGCTGCGCGACACCGCCGCCAAGCCGCTCGACATTTGGGGCGACCCGCTGGGCCATGTGGAAGACATCCCGTGGCGCAATTCGCTGACGGTGCTGCGCGTCGTCGACACGCGCTCGCAGTACCTGCGCGCCAGCCGCCTGCTGGGCGATGCGGCGCTCGACAAGTATTCGTTCACGCGCGATGCCTACCTGCAGCGCCGCCGCAGCCAGGTCTATGACGGCAATCCGCCGGACGACGGCGGTGGTACCGACAAGGGCACCGACAAATAGACAGAGAAAAAGTACCGCCGGAGAGGAGAGTGCTTGCATCCGGTTGCAAGGCTTCACCTCCCGGACAGGAACCCGGTCGGCTCCATGGGGCTCGAAACCGTTCCTGTCTCAGCAGCCGGGTGTTTCCGGATGCCTGCGGATCTTCAAACTTGAATGAGGGACTCCCCATGAACAACAAGACCCTGCAACGTCGCGATATCGGCCGCCTGGCACTGGCTGGCGCACTGCTGTTCAGCGCCGCCGTCGCCTTCGTCCAGCCCGCCCGTGCCGCCGACGAGGCGCCCGACGCGCTCGTCAAGCGCCTGTCGACCGACGTGCTCGAGACGATCAAGGCCGACTCGTCCATCAAGTCGGGCGACGTCAACAAGATCATGGTGCTGGTCGACAGCAAGATCATGCCGAACGTCAACTTCCAGCGCATGACCGCTTCCGCCGTCGGCCCGGCCTGGCGTACCGCCACCCCCGAGCAGCAGAAGCGCCTGCAGGACGAGTTCAAGGCGCTGCTGGTTCGCACCTACGCCGGCGCGCTCGACCAGGTGACCGACCAGACCGTCACCGTGCGTCCCTTCCGCGGCTCTCCCGACGACAAGGACGTGCTGGTGCGCACCGAGGTCCGCGGCCGTGGCGATCCGGTCCAGCTCGACTACCGCCTCGAGAAGACCCCTGGCCAGGGCGCAGGCTGGAAGGTCTACAACCTGAACGTGCTGGGCGTGTGGCTGGTCGATACCTACCGCACCCAGTTCGCGCAGGAAATCAACAAGAGCGGCATCGACGGCCTGATCGCTGCGCTCGCCGCGCGCAACAAGGGCAACGGCAAGGGCTGAGAAGGAGCCGCACGCGATGCTGGTCCTGCCCGCCCGACTCACTCATGACGAGGCCCCCGCATGCATGCGCATGCTGCAGCAGGGGCTCAAGGGCCAGGCCGACTCGTCGTCCACCGTGGTCGACGCGACGGCGCTGACCCATTTCGACTCCTCGGCGCTGGCCGTGCTGCTGGAATGCCGGCGCGAATCGAGCGCGCTGGGGCGCGGTTTCTCCGTCAAGGGGCTCTCGCCCCGGCTGCGGGAACTGGCGGCGCTCTACGGCATTGCCGGACTGTTGCCCGCCGCGCCCTGACCCCGTTGCGTCGGCCCGGCTGGGGCCGCATGAGGGTATCGGCAGCGTCCGAGGCGGCTTGTAGAGCGGCACCTTAAAATCGCGGGCTCCCATGCCCGCGATCTCATTCCAGTCGGTCTCCAAGACCTATCCCCCTTCCAGACAGCAGAAAGCCCAGGGCAAGTCCGGGCTCAAGGCGGTCGATGAGGTCAGCTTCCAGATCGAGGAGGGCGAGTTCTTCGGACTGCTCGGCCCCAACGGCGCGGGAAAGACCACCCTGATCAGCATGCTCGCCGGCCTTTCGCGGCCCACGGCGGGCGCCATCAGCGTCCATGGATTCGACGTGCAGCGCGAGTACGCGCAGGCGCGCCGCCAGCTCGGCATCGTGCCGCAGGAGTTGGTGTTCGATCCCTTCTTCAACGTGCGCGAGTCGCTGCGCATCCAGTCGGGCTACTTCGGCATCACCAACAACGAAGCCTGGATCGACGAGCTGCTGCAGAGCCTGGGCCTGGCCGACAAGGCCACGGCCAACATGCGCCAGCTCTCCGGCGGCATGAAGCGTCGCGTGCTGGTGGCGCAGGCGCTGGTGCACAAGCCGCCGGTGATCGTGCTCGACGAACCCACCGCCGGCGTCGACGTCGAGCTGCGCCAGACGCTCTGGCAGTTCGTCGCCAGGCTCAACAAGCAGGGCAGCACGGTGCTGCTCACCACCCACTATCTCGAAGAGGCCGAGGCGCTGTGCAGCCGCATCGCGATGCTCAAGCTGGGCAAGGTGATCGCGCTCGACCGCACCAGCGAGCTGCTGAAGTCGGCCGCGAGCAACGTGCTGCGCTTCAAGACGGACGCCATGCTGCCCTGGGCGATCGCCCAGCACGCGCGCATCACCGGGCGCATCGTCCAGCTGCCGGCGCAGAACGCACATGAAGTCGAACAACTGCTGGCCGCCATTCGCGAAGCCGGCGTCACGGTGGAAGACGTGGAGATGCGCAAGGCCGACCTGGAAGACGTGTTCATCGACCTGATGGCCGGCGAGCAGACGCCGCTGGAGGTGGCGCGATGAGCGCCGCGCCGCGCCGCCCCAAGCCAGCGAAGCTCCCCCTCGTGGGGAAGCGCGGACGCGCAGTGCCGTGCAAGGGGGCCTCATGATCGCCGTGACCGGCTGGCGCGCGCTGCTCTACAAGGAGACGCTGCGTTTCTGGAAGGTCGGCTTCCAGACCGTGGGCGCGCCTGTGCTCACCGCGCTGCTGTACCTGATGGTGTTCGGCCACGTGCTCGAAGACCACGTGAAGGTCTACGGCACGGTCGGCTACACCGCGTTCCTGGTTCCCGGGCTGGTGATGATGAGCGTGCTGCAGAACGCCTTCGCCAACAGCTCGTCTTCCATCATCCAGAGCAAGATCATGGGCAACCTGGTCTTCGTGCTGCTCACGCCGCTGTCGCACTGGGGCTGGTTCTTCGCCTACGTGGGCTCGTCGATCATCCGCGGGCTGGCCGTGGGGCTGGGCGTGTTCGTGGTCACCATCTTCTTCGCGATGCCGGGCTTCCAGGCGCCGGGCTGGATCCTGGTGTTCGCGCTGCTGGGCTCGGCCATGCTGGGCACGCTGGGCCTCATCGCGGGGCTGTGGGCCGAGAAGTTCGACCAGATGGCGGTGTTCCAGAATTTCCTGATCATGCCCATGACCTTTCTGTCGGGCGTGTTCTATTCGATCGGCTCGCTGCCGCCGTTCTGGCAGAAGGTCAGCCACCTGAACCCGTTCTTCTACATGATCGACGGCTTCCGCTACGGCTTCTTCGGCGTGAGCGACGCCTCGCCCTGGCTCAGCCTGGGCATCGTCGGCACCGCGTGGCTGGTGGTGAGCGCCATCGCCATCCATCTCCTGCGCATAGGCTACAAAATCAGAGGCTAGAAGATGGCTCTCCTCCAGGCTGCGCGCACTTCGTGTCGCTTCGCCAACCCCCTTCCGGGGGCGACACCTGCGGCCCGGCAAAGCCGGTTCCGCAGTGTTCCCCAATGAATACCTGCCTCAAATGACCGCTGCCGAACTCCAAGCCCTGATCCAGTCCCACCTGCCGTGCGAGCACATCTCGCTGGAGGGCGATGGCCGACATTGGTACGCGACCATCGTCTCGGCCGAATTCGAGGGCAAGCGCTCGATCCAGCGCCACCAGCGGGTCTACGCCACCCTGGGTGCGAAAATGCACACCGACGAGGTGCATGCGCTTTCGATGAAGACGTACACGCCGGCCGAATGGGCGGCGGTGGAAAAATAACTCCCCGGGCCCTCGCGGCCTCCTGATTTCGCTGGAACTTCGATGGACAAACTTCTGATTCGCGGCGGGCGAGAGCTCCGCGGCGAAGTACTCATTTCCGGCGCCAAGAACGCAGCGCTGCCCGAGCTGTGCGCGGCCCTGCTGACCGACCAGCCCGTGGTGCTGCACAACGTGCCGCGCCTGCAGGATGTGTCGACCATGCTCAAGCTGGTGCGCAACATGGGCGTTTCGGCCGAGCGCGACCCGAACGAGAAAGATGGCGGCACCGTCCGGCTCGACGCGGGCGACCTGAACAAGCCCGAGGCGCCGTACGAGCTGGTGAAGACGATGCGTGCGTCGGTGCTGGCCCTGGGCCCGCTGCTGGCGCGCTTCGGCCATGCCAAGGTGTCGCTGCCCGGCGGCTGCGCCATCGGTTCGCGGCCGGTCGACCAGCACATCAAGGGCCTGCAGGCGATGGGCGCCGAGATCGTGGTCGACCACGGCTACATGGTCGCGCGCCTGCCTGCCGGGCGCACGCGGCTGAAGGGCGCGCGCATCCTGACCGACATGGTCACCGTCACGGGCACCGAGAACTTCCTCATGGCCGCCGCGCTGGCCGAGGGCGAGACGCTGCTGGAGAACGCCGCGCAGGAGCCCGAGATCGTCGACCTGGCCGAGATGCTGATCCGCATGGGCGCGAAGATCGAAGGCCACGGCACCAGCCACATCCGCATCCAGGGCGTCGAGAGGCTGCACGGCTGCGAGCACACGGTGGTTGCCGACCGCATCGAGGCGGGCACCTTCATGTGCGCCGTGGCCGCCACGGGCGGCGAGGCCTTCCTGCGCAACGCGCGCGGCGACCATCTGGATGCCGTGATCGACAAGCTGCGCGACGCCGGCTGCAAGGTCACGTCCGAGAAGGACGGCGTGCGCATCGCCTCGAAGGGGCCGGCCTACGAGCACCTGAAGGCGCAAAGCTTCAGCACCACCGAGTACCCGGGCTTCCCGACCGACATGCAGGCCCAGTTCATGGCCCTTAACGTGATCGCGCGCGGCGCCTCGATGGTCACCGAGACCATCTTCGAGAACCGCTTCATGCACGTGAACGAGATGGTGCGCCTGGGCGCCCACATCCACGTCGAAGGCAAGGTGGCGATGGTCGAGGGCGTGCAGCAGCTCTCGGGCGCCACCGTGATGGCCACCGATCTGCGCGCGTCCGCCAGCCTCGTCATCGCCGGCCTCGTGGCCGAGGGCGAGACGCTGGTCGACCGCATCTACCACCTCGACCGGGGCTACGACCGCATGGAAGCCAAGCTGCGCGGCCTCGGTGCCGACATCGAACGACTGACCGGAGCGGCAGCCGCATGATCACCCTCGCATCACAGGAGTCGCAATCGTGATCACGCTTGCTCTGTCCAAAGGCCGCATCTTCGAGGAGACGATGCCCCTGCTGGCCGCCGCCGGCATCGAGGTCACCGAAGACCCCGAGAAATCGCGCAAGCTCATCCTCGGGACCACCCGCCCCGACGTGCGCGTGGTGCTGGTGCGCGCCTCCGACGTGCCCACCTACGTGCAGTACGGCGGCGCCGACCTCGGCGTGACCGGCCTCGACGTCTTGCTCGAGCACGGCAACCAGGGCCTGTACCAGCCGCTGGACCTGCGCATCGCCGCCTGCCGCCTGAGCGTGGCCGTGCGCGCCGACTACGACTACGCCTCGGCCGTGAAGCAGGGCTCGCGCCTGCGCGTGGCCACCAAGTACGTGGGCCTGGCGCGCGACTTCTTCGCCAGCAAGGGCGTCCACGTCGACCTGATCAAGCTCTACGGCAGCATGGAGCTGGCGCCGCTGACCGGCCTGGCCGACGCCATCGTCGACCTGGTCTCCACCGGTAACACGCTCAAGGCCAACCACCTCGTCGAGGTGGAGCGCATCATGGACATCAGCGCCCGCCTGGTGGTGAACCAGGCTGCGCTCAAGCTCAAGCGCGAGCCGATCCGCCACATCATCGACGCCTTCGCCACCGCAATTCCTTCCGCCTGAAATCTCCCGCCTCATGACCTCGAAAGCAGCCCCCCTCCGCCTGTCCACGACTTCAGCCAGCTTCGACGCTGAATTCAAGGCGCGGCTGCATTGGTCCGCGGATGCCGACGCGGCCATCGAGACGGTGGTGGCGGACATCCTCGCCGATGTGCGCAAGCGCGGCGACGAGGCGGTGCTCGAGTACACCCGCCGCTTCGACGGCCTCGGCGCGAGCGCCATGTCCGAGCTCGAACTGACGCAGGCCGATTTCAAGGAAGCATTCGATTCGCTGCCCGCCGCACAGCGCGATGCGCTGCAGGCCGCGGCCGACCGCGTGCGCAGCTACCACGAGGCGCAGAAGAAGGCCAGCGGCGAGAGCTGGAGCTACCGCGACGCGGACGGCACGCTGCTGGGCCAGAAGGTCACGCCGCTCGACCGCGTTGGCATCTACGTGCCGGGCGGCAAGGCGGCCTATCCGTCGAGCCTGCTGATGAACGCGATCCCGGCCCACGTGGCGGGCGTCGGCGAAATCATCATGGTGGTCCCGACGCCCGTGAAGGGCAGCGTGGCGACGGGCGGCGCGGGCGGGCAGTCGTCCACGAAGGGCGAGCGCAATGTGCTGGTGCTCGCCGCCGCCTACGTGGCCGGCGTGACCCGCGCGTTCACCATCGGCGGCGCCCAGGCCGTGGCCGCGCTGGCCTACGGCACCGACACCATCCCTGCCGTCGACAAGATCACCGGCCCCGGCAACGCCTACGTGGCCGCCGCCAAGCGCCGGGTGTTCGGCACCGTGGGCATCGACATGATCGCCGGCCCCAGCGAGATCCTGGTGCTGGCCGACGGCACCACGCCGCCCGAGTGGGTGGCGATGGACCTGTTCAGCCAGGCCGAGCACGACGAGCTGGCCCAGAGCATCCTGCTGTGCCCCGATGCCGCCTACATCGACCGCGTGCAGGCCGAGATCGACCGCCTGCTGCCGACCATGCCGCGCGCGGAGATCATCGCCGCCTCGCTCGACGGCCGCGGCGCGCTGATCCATACCAAGAGCATGGAAGAGGCCTGTGAGATCAGCAACCGCATCGCTCCCGAGCACCTGGAGGTGAGCAGCAGCGAGCCGAACCGCTGGGAGCCGCTGCTGCGCCACGCCGGCGCGATCTTCCTGGGCGCCTTCACCAGCGAGAGCCTGGGCGACTACTGCGCGGGCCCGAACCACGTGCTGCCCACAAGCGGCACCGCGCGCTTCTCGAGCCCGCTGGGCGTGTACGACTTCCAGAAGCGCTCCAGTCTGATCGAGGTCAGCGAGGCCGGTGCCCAGGTGCTGGGCCCCATCGCCGTGGCGCTGGCCGAGGGCGAGGGCCTGCAGGCGCACGCCGAGGCCGCCCGGATGCGGCTGCGTAAGATCTGAATTCCAACAACAACCCGCATGCGGGAGGAGCACGCCTGATGATCGATCGTCTCTTCGGTTTTCGTTTCTTCGGTTCTCGCCTGCTCAGGTTCGCCACCACGGCCGTCGCCGGCGCCGCGCTGCTGGCGGCCTGCAGCCAGATGCCGCAGGCGCCGAGCGGATCGGTGGCCGCCACGGCCACGCCCAGCGCCGCACCCGCGGCGCCTGCGCCGCAGCTCGGTACGCAGTGGGGCGAGGGGATCGAGTCGAGGACCCGCACGGTCGTCACCAAGCGCCTGTCCGACCAGCCCGACGACGTGGCCTCGCTGGGCTACAACGAGGCCTCCGCCGTGCGCCGCGCGGTGGGCGGCAACCCCGAGCGGCGCCTGAGCCTGATGCTGGCCGACGGCGACGTCGAATGGTCGGTGCTCGACGAGGACGGCCGTCCGCTGCCGCTGCAGCGCGCCCGCCGCGGTGCCGGTGGCGACGAGATGTTCCGCCTCGCCGGCGTCGAGGGTTCGCGCTACACGCTGCGCTTTCGCAACCTCAGCGAGCGCAGCTACGAGCTGATCGCCACCGTCGACGGCCTGGACGTGCTCAGCGGCAAGCCCGGCAGCCTGCGCAACGGCGGCTACGTGCTGCAGCCGCTGCAGTCGATCACCATCGAGGGCTTCCGCAAGAGCCAGAACGAGGTGGCGGCCTTCCGCTTCTCCGCGCCCGGCCGCGCCTATGCCGCCAACACCGAGGCCGGCGACGTGCGCAACATCGGCGTGATCGGCGCCGCGCTGTTCGAGCTCGAGGAGCGCAACGCGCCCCGACGCCAGCGCCGCGACGCTGCGCCGCAGCAGCCCAGTGCCTTCCCGGCCGACGGTGCCTACGCGCCGCCGCCGCGCTACCGCAAGTGAGCCCGATGAAGCGTGCCGCCTTCCTGTCGCTCGTGCTCGCGGCGGCCGCGACCGGTGCGCAGGCCATGAGCATCCGCGAGCTGCGCACGCTCGAAGCCGGCGAGAAGGACGGCAAGGCCTACGCCAGCTATTACCTCGTCGGCGTGCTCGAAGGCTTGCGCGAAGGCGTCGAGGCCTCGCAGCGCAACGGGCAGAAGCCGATCTTCTGCATCGAAGGCCGCCGCCTCGAGCCCTCCATGGCGCGCTCGCTCTACCAGACGGAGCTGAGCCGCAACGCCGACAGTTACGAAGCCGACATGCCCGTGCAACTGGTCATGGCCGGCGCCCTCCGCAACAGCTACCGCTGCACCCGATGACCGCTGCTCCTTCCGAACCCGCCCGCCTTCCGCTCGACCGCATCCGCGAGGACGTGCGGTCCATGCACGCCTATGCGGTGCAGGACGCCACCGGCTTCATCAAGCTCGACGCCATGGAGAACCCCTTCGGCCTGCCGCCCGCGCTGCAGGCCGAGCTCGGCGCGCGGCTCGGCGCGCTGGCGCTGAACCGCTACCCGGGCGAGCGAGGCGCCGACCTGCGCCGCGCACTGGCCGCGCATGCGCAGATGCCGGAAGGCTTCGAGCTGATGCTGGGCAACGGCTCGGACGAGCTGATCTCGCTGCTGGCCATCGCCTGCGACAAGCCCGGCGCCACGGTGCTGGCGCCGGTGCCCGGCTTCGTCATGTACGCCATGAGCGCGAGGCTGCAGGGACTGCGCTTCGTCGGCGTGCCGCTGACGGCCGACTTCGAACTCGACGAGGCCGCCATGCTGGCCGCCATCGAGCGCGAGAAACCCGCCATCGTCTACCTCGCGTACCCCAACAACCCCACGGCCAACCTCTGGAACGATGCGGTGCTCGAGCGCATCGTCGAGGCCCAGGGCGCGCAGGGCGGCCTGGTCGCCATCGACGAGGCCTACCAGCCCTTCGCCGCGCGCAGCTACATCGACCGGCTCGCGAAGCACGGCCACGTGCTGCTGATGCGCACGCTCAGCAAGTTCGGCCTGGCCGGCATCCGCCTGGGCTACCTGATGGGCCCAGCCGGGCTGGTCGCCGAGATCGACAAGGTGCGCCCGCCCTACAACGTCAGCGTGCTGAACTGCGAGTGCGCGCTCTTCGCGCTGGAGCACGCCGACGTGTTCGAGGCGCAGGCCCGCCAGATCCGCGAGGAGCGCGAGCGCCTGATGATGGGGCTCGGTCGCCTGCCCGGCGTGAAGACCTGGCCGAGCGACGCCAACATGATCCTGCTGCGCGTGCCCGATGCCGCCAAGACCTTCGATGGCATGAAGGCACACGGGGTGCTGGTGAAGAACGTTTCTAAAATGCACGATCTGCTCGCAAACTGCCTGCGCCTGACCGTCGGAACGGCCGACGAGAATGCGCGGATGCTCGCGGCACTCGAAGCCTCACTATGACCACCCCCACCACCACGGCCCTCGCGGGTGCTGCCGATCGCGTCGCGACGGTCACCCGCAACACCGCCGAGACGAAGATCACCGTCAGCGTCAACCTCGACGGCACCGGAAAGGCCAAGCTCTCGACCGGCATCGGCTTCTTCGACCACATGCTCGACCAGATCGCCCGCCACGGGCTGATCGACCTCGAGATCGACTGCCAGGGCGACCTGCACATCGACGGCCACCACACGGTGGAAGACGTCGGCATCACGCTGGGCCAGGCCGTGGCCAAGGCCGTGGGCGACAAGAAGGGCATCCGCCGCTACGGCCACGCCTACGTGCCGCTGGACGAGGCCCTGAGCCGCGTCGTCATCGACTTCTCGGGCCGCCCGGGCCTGGTGATGCACGTGCCCTTCACCAGCGGGATGATCGGCGCCTTCGACAGCCAGCTCACCTACGAGTTCTTCCAGGGCTTCGTGAACCACGCCTTCGTCACGCTGCACATCGACAACCTCAAGGGCGTCAACGCGCACCACCAGTGCGAGACGGTGTTCAAGGCCTTCGCACGCGCCATGCGCGGCGCGCTCGAACTCGATCCGCGCTCGGCGGGGGTGATCCCGTCGACCAAGGGCTCGCTCTGAGGATGGCGGCCTGAAAGCTATGAAATCTGTAGCAGCAAACACCGTCGCGGTCGTCGACTACGGCATGGGCAACCTGCACTCCGTGTCACAGGCCGTGCGCCATGCGGCCGATCAGGTGGGCGTGGAAGTCTTCGTCACCTCCGACCCGGACGTGGTCCGCAAGGCCACCCGCGTGGTGCTGCCGGGGCAGGGCGCCATGCCCGACTGCATGCGTGAGCTGCGCGACTCCGGCCTGCAGGAATCGGTGCTCGAGGCGGCAGCCAGCAAGCCGCTCTTCGGCGTGTGCGTCGGCATGCAGATGATGCTGTCGCGCAGCGACGAGGGCCCGACCGACGGCCTGGGCCTCATTCCCGGCGAGGTGGTCAAGTTCGACCTGGCCGGACGCCTGCAGCCCGACGGCAGCCGCTTCAAGGTGCCGCAGATGGGCTGGAACCAGGTGCGGCAGGCCCAGCCGCACGCGGTGTGGGCGGGGGTGCCCGACCTCAGCTATTTCTATTTCGTGCACAGCTTCTACGCCCGTCCGGTCGACCCCAAACACAGCGTGGGCGAGGCGGAATACGGCGCGAGCTTTACCGCGGCCATCGCACGAGATAACATTTTTGCAACCCAGTTCCACCCGGAGAAGAGTGCGGACCATGGGCTGCAGCTATATCGCAACTTCCTCCACTGGAACCCCTGAACCTGTTCTTCCTGCCGGGCCCGGGCTCTGACAGCCCGGATCTCGCACACTCGCGTCACTTCCATGCTCCTCATTCCCGCCATTGATCTCAAAGACGGCCACTGCGTTCGCCTCAAGCAGGGCGACATGGATCAGTCCACCATCTTCAGCGAAGACCCCGCCGCCATGGCGCGCAAGTGGGTCGACGCCGGCGCGCGGCGGCTGCACCTGGTCGACCTGAACGGCGCCTTCGCCGGCAAGCCGCAGAACCACGCGGCGATCAAGGCGATCCTGCGCGAGGTGGGCGAAGACATCCCGGTGCAGCTCGGCGGCGGCATCCGCGACCTCGACACCATCGAGCGCTACATCGACGACGGCCTGCGCTACGTGATCATCGGCACCGCCGCGGTCAAGAACCCCGGCTTCCTGAAGGATGCCTGCAGCGCCTTCGGCGGCCACATCATCGTGGGTCTGGACGCCAAGGACGGCAAGGTCGCCACCGACGGCTGGAGCAAGCTCACGGGCCACGAGGTGGCCGACCTGGGCAAGAAGTTCGAGGACTACGGCGTCGAGTCGATCATCTACACCGACATCGGCCGCGACGGCATGCTCTCGGGTATCAACATCGAGGCCACCGTCAAGCTGGCCCAGGCGCTGACCATCCCCGTGATCGCCTCGGGCGGCCTGTCGAACATGGCCGACATCGACCAGCTCTGCGCCGTCGAATCCGACGGCGTCGAGGGCGTGATCTGCGGCCGCGCCATCTATTCGGGCGACCTCGACTTCGCCGCCGCGCAGGCGCGCGCGGACGAGCTGACCGCCTGACGCTCCCGCTGCGCAGCGCGTGCTCTCCGCGCTCGCCATCGCCAACTACCGATCGCTGCGGCAGCTGACCGTGCCGCTGGGGCGGCTCACGGTCGTGACCGGGCCCAACGGCAGCGGCAAGTCGAGCGTCTACCGCGCGATGCGCCTGCTGGCCGATATCGCCAACGGCGGCGTGATCCGCTCGCTGGTGCGCGAGGGCGGGCTTTCATCCACCCTGTGGGCCGGCCCCGAGCGCTTCTCGGCCGCGATGCTGCGCGGCGACGTGCCGGTGCAGGGCACCACGCGCAGCGAGCCCGTGGCGCTGAAGCTGGGCTTCGCCGGCGCCGAGGCCGACGACTTCGGCTACGCCATCGACATCGGCCTGCCGCCTCCCATTCCGTCCACCGCCTTCTCGCACGATCCGCAGATCAAGCACGAGGCCATCTGGAGCGGCCCGCTGCTGCGGCCCTCCACGCAGTTGGTCGACCGCAAGGGCGCCGCGCTGCGGCTGCGCGAGGGCAGGGGCTGGCAGGCCGTCGGCCGGCCCATTCCGGCCTTCGCCAGCATGCTGACCGAGCACGCCGACCCGCGCGATGCGCCCGAGATGCTCACGCTGCGCGAGCAGATGCGTTCCTGGCGCTTCTACGACCACTTCCGCTCCGACGCCGAGGCGCCCGCACGCCAGCCGCAGCTGGGCACCTACACGCCGGTGCTCGCCAACGACGGCGCCGACCTGGCCGCCGCGCTGCAGACCATCCGCGAGATCGGCGATGGCGAAGCGCTCGACCGTGCGGTGGATGATGCCTTTCCGGGCGCCGGCATCGAGATCCGCGTCAACGGCGACCGATTCGAGACGCTGATGCACCAGCACGGCCTGCTGAGGCCTCTGACGGCCGCCGAGCTCTCCGACGGCACGCTGCGCTACCTGCTGTGGATCGCGGCGCTGCTCACGCCGCGGCCGCCCGCGCTGCTGGTGCTCAACGAGCCCGAGACCAGCCTGCACCCCGAGCTGCTGCCCGCGCTGGGCCGCCTCATCGCGCAGGCCGCGCGGCAGTCGCAGGTGATCGTGGTGTCGCACGCGGCACGGCTGATCTCGGCGCTGGACGACAGCGACGGCATGCAGCCTGTGGTGCTGGAAAAGCGCTTCGGCGAGACCCGCATCGCGAACCTCGACATGAGCGAGATCCCGCGATGGGAGTGGCCTGCAAGATAGCTAGCCCGACTACTCGGCCTTCACCGACATCGTCTGGATGATGGTCTCCAGCTGCGCGCTCATCGGCAGGTTGATGCTTTCCCCCGACGGCAGCTTGCGCAGGAACCAGCGCTTGTACTGGCGCTCGATCTCGCCGTCCTCCGCCAGCACCTGGAAGGCGTCGACGACCACCTTGTTGAGCTGGGCATCGCCCTTGCGGTACATGATCCCGTAGGGGTCGTAGGAGAGGAAGTCGCCGACCACCTCGTAGTCGCTCTTCGCGGCGTCCTTGGCGATCAGGCCGTAGAGCAGCACGTCGTCGGTGGCGAAGGCGTCGGCCTGGCCGCTCTTCACGAGGCCGAAGGATTCGGCGTGGTCGCGCGCCACCAGCAGGTCGATGTTGAGCTTGAACTTCTGCGAGAGCTCGCGCAGCGTCTTCTCGTTGGTGGTGCCCGCGGTCACGGCCACCTTGCGGTTGGCGAGGTCGCGGAAGGACTTGATCGGCGAGCCCTTCTTCACCAGCACCTTGGTGCCGGAGACGAACATCGTGGGCGAGAAGCTCACGCGCTTCTGGCGCTCGAGGTTGTTGGTGGTGGAGCCGCACTCCAGGTCGACCTGCCCGCTCACGACCGCGTCGATGCGTGAATCGGAGGTCACGGGCACCCACTTGATTGCGAGGCTCCTGTTCACCGCGTCCTCGATCGCCGTCACCAGCGCGCGGCAGAGCTCAATCGAATAGCCGATGGGCTCGTTGCGCGCATTGAGGTACGAGAAGGGCACGGACGACTCGCGGTAGCCGATGGCGATGGTGCCGCTCTCGCGCACCTTGGCCAGCGTGCCGGTGAGCTGCTCCTGCGCCCGCGCGGGCGCAGCGGGCAGGGCCGCGAGCACCACCGCCGCCAGCAGCGCGGCGAGGAAAGCGAATGGCAGCGTGCCGATGCGCTTCATGATGTGTTCTTCGCTTCGGCTCAGGCGTGCGCCGGGTGGGCGAGGGTGGCGTTGGCCTCTTCGTCGAGCGCCTTGGCGTTGACTTCGGCGTCGCTCTCGGAAAGCAGCTCGCCCTCCCACTTGGCGACCACCGCCGTCGCGATGGAGTTGCCCACCGCGTTGGTGGCCGAGCGGCCCATGTCGAGGAAGGTGTCCACGCCCAGGATCAGCAGCAGGCCGGCCTCGGGAATGTCGAAGTGGTTCAGCGTGGCGGCGATCACCACCAGCGAGGCGCGCGGCACGCCGGCCATGCCCTTGGAGGTGAGCATCAGGATCAGCAGCATCGTGATCTGCGTGCTGATCGGCATGTGGATGTTGTAGGCCTGCGCGATGAAGAGCACGGCGAAGGTGCAGTACATCATCGAGCCGTCGAGGTTGAACGAGTAGCCCATCGGCATCACGAAGCTGGATATCTTGCGCTTCACGCCGAAACGGTCGAGGGCCTGCAGGATCTTCGGATAGGCCGCCTCCGAACTGGCGGTGGCGAACGACAGCAGGAAGGCCTCCTTGATGAGCACCAGCAGCTTGAACACGCGCGGGCCGAGGAACAGGAAGCCGGCCAGGACCAGCACGCTCCAGAGCACGAAGAGGCCCAGGTAGAAGTCGCCCATGAACACCGCGAACTTCAGCAGGATGCCCAGGCCGTTGACGGCCACGGTGGCGGCCATGGCGGCCAGCACGG
Organism: Variovorax sp. 22077; assembly: GCF_052044195.1. Lineage (NCBI taxonomy): Bacteria > Pseudomonadati > Pseudomonadota > Betaproteobacteria > Burkholderiales > Comamonadaceae > Variovorax > Variovorax sp. 22077. Next base: position 14,801 of record NZ_JBQEQC010000025.1, on the reverse strand, counting down.
CCAGCGGCGCGAGCTTCATCACGTAGCCGGTGATCTTGAGCATCGCGTGCGAGAGCTCCTCGATGGCGGCGACCAGCGTCTTGGCCTTGTCGCCCAGCGAAGCCAGCGCCACGCCGAAGAACATCGAGAACACCACGATCTGCAGGATCTCGTTGTTGGCCATGGCCTCGACGAAGGACTTCGGCACCGTGTGGCTCACGAACTCCTTGAGCGTGAACTTGGCCGTGGCGAGGTTGGCCGAGGCGCCGATGTCGGGCAGCGGCAGCCCGAGGTTCTCGCCGGGCTTGAGCAGGTTGGCCATGACCAGGCCGATCACCAGCGAGATCAGCGAGGCCGTGAGGAACCAGCCGATGGCCTTGCCGAACACGCGGCCCACCGACTTGGCGTCGCCCATGTGCGCGATGCCCACCACCAGCGTGGAGAACACCAGCGGGCCGATCAGCATCTTGATGAGGCGCAGGAAGACGTCCGAGACGATGGAGACGTAGTCTGCGATTTCCTTCGCGGCCTTCTTGTCCGGAAAGCTGGTGAAGATCATGTAGCCGACGATGATGCCCAGCACCATCGCGATCAGGATCCATGCGGCCATCGGCAGCTTCTTCATTCGTATCCCCTTTTGTCGTGTGAGAGTGATTTTTTCCGGGTGCGCGGGACCGGCCTGCACCTTGTCTCCCGGTGCAGGCGGCCACAGGGTATCCAAGAAGGCCCCGGCCGCGCAATGGGCCGGGATGCCAGTTCCGTGCCACTGAACGGGCGCTGCCTACAATTCCTCACATGGAAACCAGCCTGATCGAGTTCCGCGGCCAGCCCGCCATGCGCGCAACCGGCGCCGACGGAAGCACCCTTACCGTCGCATTGCATGGTGCCCATGTGCTGTCGTGGACCACGGCCGACGCTGTGGAGAGGCTCTACCTGAGCCCGCGCGCGGTGTTCGACGGACAGGCCGCCATCCGCGGCGGCATACCCATTTGCTGCCCGCAGTTTAACCAGCGCGGCATGCTGCCCAAGCATGGCTTCATGCGCAATTTGCCTTGGGAAAACGCCCCTTCCGACGTCCCCCAGACGCTTCGCCTGACGCTGCGCGACAACGAAGCCACGCGCAGGCTCTGGCCGCACTCTTTCGAGGCACGGCTGGATGCAACGCTGAGCCCCGGCGGGCTTCGCACGGCGCTCACCCTGGTCAACACCGATGCCGCGCCCTGGTCCTTCACCGCGGCGCTGCACACCTACCTGCGCGTCGACGACATCGCCGATGCGCGCCTGGAGGGCCTCCAGGGCGCCGATCGCTGGGATTCGCTGACCGACGAGCGCCATGCCGAAAAGGCGCAGGCGCTGCAGTTCGAGGCCGAGTTCGACAGCGTCTACGGCACGCCGGGCCGGCCGCTGCAGCTGGTGCAGCCGGGCGGCACGGTCGAAATCTCCCAGAGCCCTACCTGCACCGAGACCGTGGTCTGGAACCCCGGCGCCGTGCTAGGTGCGAAACTCGCCGACATGCCCGAAGACGGCTATCGCCACATGCTCTGCGTGGAGGCGGCCCGCATCGACGAGCCCGTGCTGCTCGCGCCCGGCGCCCAATGGCTCGGCTGGCAACAGCTGCGCGTTCTCTGACCACCCCACCGGTTCCTTACCCCACCATGCTTGCAAAACGCATCATTCCCTGCCTCGACGTCACCGGCGGCCGCGTCGTCAAGGGCGTCAACTTCGTCGAACTGCGCGACGCCGGAGATCCGGTCGAGATCGCCGCGCGCTACAACGCGCAGGGGGCCGACGAGCTCACCTTCCTCGACATCACCGCCACCAGCGACGGCCGCGACCTGATCCTGCCGATCATCGAGGCGGTGGCCTCGCAGGTCTTCATTCCGCTGACCGTGGGCGGCGGCGTGCGCACCGTGGCCGACGTGCGCAGGCTGCTCAACGCCGGCGCCGACAAGACCAGCTTCAACTCGGCCGCCATCGCCGATCCGCAGGTGATCAGTGACGCGTCGCAGAAATACGGCTCGCAGTGCATCGTGGTCGCCATCGACGCCAAGCGCCGCAGCCCCGAGGAGGCCGCCACGCGCGGCGCGGGCTGGGACGTGTACAGCCACGGCGGGCGCAAGAACACCGGCCTGGACGCCGTCGAATGGGCCGCCGAGATGGCGCGCCGCGGCGCCGGCGAGATCCTCTTGACCAGCATGGACCGCGACGGCACCAAGAGCGGCTTCGACCTGGAGCTGACCCGCGCGGTGAGCAACGCCGTGAACGTACCGGTGATCGCCTCTGGCGGCGTGGGCAGCCTGGACGACCTGGCCGACGGCATCCAGACCGGCGGCGCCGACGCGGTGCTGGCCGCGAGCATCTTCCACTACGGCGAGCACACGGTCGGCGAGGCCAAGGCCCGCATGGCCGCGCGGGGCATTCCCGTGCGCATCGACCGCTGAATGGCCCCGCGGACAGCCTCCCGGGCAGCCCCAAAAGGCTGTCCAAGGGTCTTTTGCCATCCCCGACAATACCTTCCATGAACTGGCTCGATGAAGTGAAGTGGGACGCGAACGGCCTGGTGCCCGTGATCGCGCAGGAACAGGGCAGCAACGACGTGCTGATGTTCGCCTGGATGAACCGCGAGGCGCTCGAGAAGACCGCCGAGCTGGGCCGCGCGGTGTATTTCAGCCGCTCGCGCAACAAGCTGTGGTTCAAGGGCGAGGAGTCGGGCCACGTGCAGACCGTGCACGAGATCCGCCTCGATTGCGACAGCGACGTGGTGCTGCTCAAGGTCACCCAGCTCGGCCACGAGCCGGGCATCGCCTGCCACACCGGGCGCCACAGCTGCTTCTTCAACAAGTACGACAACGGCGGCTGGAAAGCGGTCGAGCCCGTCTTGAAAGACCCGGAATCGATCTACAAGTGACGGCCACAGTGAACAACGACAGCACCTCCGACGCGCTCGCCCGCCTGGCCGCGGTCATCGAAAGCCGCCTGCCCGCGCGCGGCGGCGACCCCGAGAAAAGCTACGTCGCGCGCCTGCTGCACAAGGGCCCCGACGCCTTCCTCAAGAAGATCGGCGAGGAGGCCACCGAAGTCGTGATGGCCGCCAAGGACGCCGACCACGGCGGCGACCGCTCGAAAATAGTGAACGAAGTGGCCGACCTGTGGTTCCACACCATGGTGGCGCTGGCGCACTACGGTTTCTCTCCGGCCGACGTCACTGCCGAACTGGAGCGCCGCGAGGGCACAAGCGGCATCGAGGAAAAGGCGCTTCGCAAGGTGAAGGCACGGGAAGCCGAAGCCCCCAACGATTGAAAGGACACCTGCCATGGCCAACGACATCGTGAACGTGGAACCCGACGACTCGCTCAAGACCTGGGGCTGGGTCAGTTACATCCTGCACCTGATCGTGGCCATCGGCGCCGTCGTGCCGGGGGCGCAGGCCTCCGTGCTGCTGCTGCTCATCGCGCTGGTGATCGACTTCGTGAAGCGCGACGACGCGGCCGGCACCTGGCAGGCCTCGCATTTCAGCTGGCGCATCCGCTCGGTGCTGTGGGCCGGGCTCCTGTACATCGTCACCTCGTGGCTCTGGCTGCTGCTCTTCGTGCCGGGCTGGATCGCCTGGAGCCTGATCTCGCTGTGGTTCCTCTACCGGATCGTGAAGGGCATGATCCGGATGAACGACGGCCGTCCCATGGAACCCAAAGATGTCATCTGATCCGAACTGCGTCTTCTGCAAAATCATCGAGGGCAAGATTCCCTCCCGCAAGGTCTACGAAGACGAGGACCTGTTCGGCTTCCACGACATCGCGCCCTGGGCGCCGGTGCATTTCATGCTGGTGCCGAAGAAGCACATTCCCTCGATGGCCCAGCTGACGCCCGAGGATTCGGCGCTGATGGGCAAGATCATGACCCTGGCGCCCAAGCTGGCGCTGGAGCAGGGCTGCAGGCCCTACCCGGACGGCGGCTTCCGGGTCGTGGTCAATACGGGTGCGGAGGGCGGGCAGGAGGTTCACCATCTCCATGTCCATGTCATGGGCGGCCCCCGGCCATGGCTTCGCGGCTGACGGGCATTAAGCCAAACTGTCACATTACGCCCGACTAAAATCGGACACATTCTTAGGAGTTCTCCATGGGTTCTTTTTCCATCTGGCACTGGCTGATCGTGCTGCTCGTCGTGGTCATGATCTTCGGCACCAAGAAGCTGCGGAACATCGGTTCGGACCTCGGTGGTGCCGTCAAGGGTTTCAAGGACGGCATGAAGGACGGCTCCGCGTCCGACGCTTCCGCTGCACCCTCGGCTCCCGCCCAGCAGGTGACCGGCCAGCCGGCCAACGGCGACAAGTCGGCGATCGACGTCGAAGCGCGTCAGAAGTCCTGAGCACGGGCAGCAGCACGTGCTCGACCTCGGCATTGAGAAGCTGGCGCTGATCGGCGTCGTCGCGCTGATCGTCATCGGCCCGGAGAAGCTGCCGCGCGTGGCCCGTACCGTCGGCACGCTGCTGGGCAAGGCGCAGCGCTACGTGAACGACGTCAAGGCCGAAGTCAACCGCTCGATGGAGCTCGACGAGCTCCGCAAGATGAAGACCACCGTCGAGGATGCGGCGCGCGACGTCGAGCACAGCATCCACACGGGCGCGAGCGAGTTCGAGAAGCAGTTCAGCGGTTCGGGCGAAACCCTTTCGGCGCTGGCCGAACCCGAGCCGCCACCGCCGCCGGTCTACAAGCACCCCCGCAAGAACTGGCGCCTGAAGCAGGGCGCCACGCCGCAGTGGTACAAGGCGCGCAACGGCGTGCGCACCAAGGCGCTCTCGGGAGCCGCGCGCGTGGCACGCTTCCGCCCGCACAAGATCAACTAGCGGTTTTCCTCCCTTCACCGCGTTCTTCGAGCGCCGCACGCCGGCCGACGTCACGCTATCTTCTTTTCCAATGGCCGATTCAGACAACAAGAGCAACGACAAGGAAGACGAGCTCGCGGGCACCGAACAGCCGTTCGTGGCGCACCTGATGGAGCTTCGCGACCGCCTGCTCTATTGCGTCTACGGCCTCGTGGTCGCGGGTGTGCTGCTGGCGATCTGGCCCGGCCCGGCCGGCCTGATCGACCTGATCGCGGTGCCGATCAAGGCCCACATGCCGCACGACGCGAAGCTCATCGCCATCGGCGTGTTCTCGCCGTTCTTCGTGCCCCTGAAGGTGCTGATGATGGCGGCCGTGCTGCTGGCGCTGCCCTGGCTCATGTACCAGGCGTGGATGTTCGTCGCGCCGGGCCTCTACAGCCATGAGAAACGCTTCGCGCTGCCCCTGATCTGCTTCGGCAGCCTGCTGGCCTATGCGGGCATCGCCTTCGTGCAGCTCTTCGTGCTGGACAAGATGTTCGGCTTCATCCAGCACTTCGCGCCCGCCGCGGTGCAGGCGACGCCCGACATCTCCTCCTACGTGGAGGCGATCCTGTCGCTTTACATCGCCTTCGGCGTGGCGTTCCAGGTGCCGATCGTGGTGATGCTGCTGGTGCGCTTCGACATGGTGACCATCGAGAAGCTCAAGTCCTTCCGCGGCTACTTCATCGTGGTCGCCTTCGTCGTGGCCGCAGTGCTCACGCCGCCCGACGTGGTCTCGCAGCTGGCCCTGGCGGTGCCGATGTGCCTGCTGTACGAAGTGGGCATCCTCGGCGCCAAGTACTTCGCCAGCAGCACCAAGAAGTCCGAAGAAGAGCAGAGCAGCGCCGACTCGGCCTCCAGCTAGCCAGCCCTCCAGCAGGCCCTGCGACAGGGCCCGCTGCGCCCGTCGGGCCCGTAGCCAGCCGCCAAGCTACCCCGAAAATTCCAGAAACACCGCGGAACCGGCTTTGCCGGGCCGCTGGTGTTGCCCCCGGAAGGGGGTTGGCGAAGCGACACGAAGTGCGCGAAGCCTGGGGGAGAGCTTTTTACTCCTGCTGATTCGGCACCTGCCGCACCGGGCTCTTCGGCCTCAGTCCCGGCGTCACGTCCAGTTCCATCTTGTCGCTGCCTCGCTGCAGCGCGAAGCGCGAGGTCGTGCCGGGCTTGAGGCCGGCCACGGCGGTCAGCAGGGCCTGCACGTTGTCCGTCTTCTTCTCGCCCACCGAGGTGATCACGTCGCCCGGCCGGATGCCGGCCTTGGCGGCGGGGCCGTTCTGCAGGACGCCGGTGATGATCACGCCGGAGTCGGCCTTCACGCCGAAGGTCTCGGCCAGCTCGGGCGACAGGTCGCTCGGCTCCACGCCGATCCAGCCGCGGCGCACCTGGCCTTCCTTGACGATGCCCTCGAGCACGATCTTGGCCATCGACACAGGGATGGCGAAGCCGATGCCCATGCTGCCGCCCGAGCGGGAGTAGATCGCGGTGTTGATGCCCTGCAGGTTGCCGTTCACGTCGATCAGCGCGCCGCCCGAGTTGCCGGGGTTGATGGCCGCGTCGGTCTGGATGAAGTTCTCGAAGTTGTTGATGCCGAGCTGGTTGCGGCCCAGCGCGGACACGATGCCGCTGGTCACGGTCTGGCCCACGCCGAAGGGGTTGCCGATTGCCAGCACCTGGTCGCCGACCTGAAGGCCGTCGGAGTCGCCCAGCACGATCACAGGCAGCTTGTCGAGCTCGATCTTCAGCACAGCCAGGTCGGTGTCTGGATCGGTGCCGATCACCTTGCCGCGCGCGTGGCGGCTGTCGTTGAGGGTCACCTCGATCTCGTCGGCGCCTTCCACCACGTGGTTGTTGGTGAGGATGTAGCCGTCGGGGCTCACGATCACGCCGCTGCCCAGGCCCACCTGGGGCTGGTCGTCCTGGTCGCCGAAGAAGAAGCGGAACCACGGGTCGTTGCTGCGCGGGTGGCGTTGGGCGGCCTTGCTGGTGTTGATGCTGACCACTGCGGGCGAAGCCTTCTTGGCAGGCGCGCTCAGGCTGCCGGGGGCCGTGACGCCCGGGTTGCTGGCCGGGGCCTCGACGATCGAGACCACGCCGCCCAGCGAGGTCGCGCGCTTGTTGATCCACTCGGGCTTGAGCGTCGCGACGACGAAGTAAGCCGCCAGCAGGACGGTCACGGCTTGGGCAAATAGCAGCCAGGTGCGTTTCATGAAAGATTGGTGAAAAAGACGTTGGAAAGCCGCAAGCAGCGCGGCAATGTTGTCAATTGTCCCTCAACCGGGCAGTCCGGAGACCGCCCGGGCCGGTCGAGATTAGGAGGGTGCCGGGGCGTGAATTCGGGTTAACACTTAGTATCACGGGTCGGCCCCACCCGGTCCGTCTGTTTTTCGGCCCCCGTGCCGCCCATCCGGCGGGTGCGGCGAGGCCTTCCGTCGGCGCGCCATTCTTTCCGTTTCTCACCCGGTTTCGCGGGTTGGCGCGCGGCCAAGATCTTCCTGCCTGCCATGACTTCAGAAGCTACCACCCCGCACGGCGCACGGCCGGTGCCGGCGCGCACGCTCGCCTCGAGCGACTACAAGACCCTCGGCCTGTCCGCCCTCGGCGGCACGCTGGAGTTCTACGATTTCGTCATCTACGTGTTCTTCGCCACCGTGCTGGGAGCGCTGTTCTTCCCGGCCGACATGCCCGACTGGCTGCGCCAGCTGCAGACCTTCGGCATCTTCGCGGCCGGCTATCTGGCGCGCCCGGTGGGCGGCATCGTCATCGCGCATTTCGGCGACATCTTCGGCCGCAAGCGCATGTTCACGCTGTCGATCTTCCTGATGGCGGCGCCCACGCTGGTGATCGGCCTGCTGCCCACCTACGCCAGCATCGGCGTGGCGGCCCCGCTGCTGCTGCTGGCGATGCGCGTGCTGCAGGGGGCGGCCATCGGCGGCGAGATGCCCGGCGCCTGGGTGTTCGTGGGCGAGCACGTGCCGGAAAAGCGCTACGGCCTGGGCATCGGCGTGCTGACTTCGGGCATCACCGGCGGCATCCTGCTGGGCTCGCTGATCGCGGTGGCCATCAACCGCCACTATTCGCCCGAGCAGGTGAGCGACTTCGCCTGGCGCATTCCGTTCATCCTGGGCGGCGTGTTCGGGCTGGTGTCGGTGTACCTGCGGCGCTTCCTGCATGAGACGCCGGTGTTCAAGGAGCTGGCCGGCCGCCGCAACGCGGCGCGCGAGCTGCCGCTTCGCACCGTGCTGCGCGAGCATCGCCTGGCCTGCGTGTACGTCGCGCTGCTGACCTGGGTGCTGTCGGCCGCCATCGTGGTCGTGGTGCTCTACACGCCCACCTACCTGCAGAAGGTGCACCACATTCCTGCTGCCATGGCGCTGGAGGCCAACGCCCTGGCCACGCTGACGCTCACGCTGGGCTGCGTGCTGGCCGGCTGGGCGAGCGACCGCATCGGCACCCGGGCCGTCATGCTGATCGGCTGGGGCGGCCTGTTCGCCACGGCCTACCTTTTCTACAGCGGCCTGCCCGGTACGCCGGCGACGCTCTTCTGGCACTACGGCCTGGTGGGCCTGTTCGTGGGCTCCATCGCCACCGTGCCGATCGCGGGCGTGCGCGCCTTCCCGGCGCCGGTGCGCTTCACCGGGCTTTCCTTCGCCTACAACATGTCGTACGCGGTCTTCGGCGGGCTCACGCCGGTGATCCTGACGCTCTGGCTGCAGCACGACACGATGGCGCCCGCGCACTACGTCGCGGTGCTGGCCGCGCTCGGCTTCCTGCTGGCGCTGCTGCCCCTGGCCGCGCGCGGCCATGCGATGCGCGACGGTGGCGTGGCGCCCGCGCGCGGCGCGACAATGGCGCGATGAGCACAACCCGCCACGAACTGCTTCACGCATTCGACCTGCTGCTGGCCCCCGGGCGCTTCAAGGACTACGGACCCAACGGCCTGCAGGTCGAAGGGCGCACCGTGGTGCGAAAGATCGTCTCGGGCGTGACCGCCAGCCGCGCGCTGATCGAGGCCGCTATCGAGTCCGACGCCGATGCCATCTTCGTCCACCACGGCCTCTTCTGGCGCGGCCAGGACGGCCGCGTCACCGGCTGGATGAAGCAGCGCCTCGGCCTGCTGCTGGGCCGCGACATCAATCTCTTCGCCTACCACCTGCCGCTCGACGCGCACCCCGAACTCGGCAACAACGCCCAGCTGGGCCTGAAGCTGGGGCTCGTGGCGCATACCGGTCCGGGCGGCCGCTTCGGGGAGCAGGAGCTGGGCTTCATCGGCACGCAGGAAGGCGGCGGGAGCTTCGACAGCGCCAGGACGCTCGCCACCCACGTCGAGAGCGTGCTGAAAAGGCCGGTGACGCTGGTCGATGCCGCACAGCGCCCCATCAGGAACATCGCCTGGTGCACCGGAGGCGCGCAGGGCTACTTCGAGGCCGCCATCGCGGCCGGCGCCGACGCCTTCATCACCGGCGAGATCTCGGAGCCGCAGGCCCACTACGCGCGGGAGATGGGCGTGGCCTTCCTCGCCTGCGGGCATCACGCCACCGAGCGCTACGGCGCCCCCGCGGTGGCGGGGCACGTGGCTGCGCAGCTCGGGCTGACGCACGAGTTCATCGACATCGACAACCCGGCATGAGCGCGGCGCGGAGCACGGAGGTGTATTTCCAATGAGCGGCTCCATCGCCATCACGCTGGGCGACCCCGCCGGCATCGGCCCTGAAATCATCGTCAAGGCCTTCCGCGACGCGCCCGAAGCGACGCGTGGCGCCTTCGTCGCCGGCGACGTGGGCACGCTGCGCAAGGCATCGCAGGCCCTGGCCGCCGACGGCCGCCCCGGCTGGCCGGTGCTGGAGATCGAATCGGTCGCCGAGGCGGCCAGTGTTCCGCCAGGCTGCATCCCGGTACTGCAGGTGATCGCGCCGCCCTCTGGCATCGAAACGGGCCGCATCAGCGCCGAGGCCGGCCGCGTGGCGGGCGAATGCGTGGTGTGGGCCGCGCGGGCCGCGCTGCGCGGCGAGATCGGCGCCATCGTGACCGCGCCCCTGCACAAGGAGGCGCTGTCGGCCGCCGGCTTTCCGTACCCCGGCCACACCGAGCTGCTGCAGGCCGAGGCGGCCGCGCACCTGGGCCGCACCGTGGCCGACGTGCCGGTGCGCATGATGCTGGCCAACGACGAGCTGCGCACCGTGCTCGTCAGCATCCACATGTCGCTGCGCAAGGCCATCGAGGCGGTGCGCTTCGAGGGCGTGCTGGAGACGCTGCGCATCACGCACCGTGCGCTCACGCACGCGCTGGGCCGCGCGCCGCGCATCGGCGTGGCGGGGCTCAATCCGCATGCGGGCGAGGGCGGGCTCTTCGGCTCGGAGGAGCGGGAGATCATCGCGCCGGCCGTCGAGGCGGCGCGCGCCGAGGGCATCGATGCCAGCGGGCCTCACGCGCCCGACACGGTCTTCATGCGCGCACGCGCCAAGAACGGCGTGCCGTCCAGCGGCGAGTTCGACGTGGTGATCGCGATGTACCACGACCAGGGACTGATCCCGGTCAAGTACCTGGGCGTGGAAAAGGGTGTGAACGTGACGCTGGGCCTGCCGCTCGTGCGCACCAGTCCCGATCACGGTACCGCGTTCGACATTGCCGGAACGGGGCGGGCCGATGCGTCCAGCCTCGTGGAGGCGCTGCGCATGGCTCGCACGCTGAGCTGAACCGACTTCTCCAGAAACACCGCGGAACCGGCTTTGCCGGGCCGTGGGTGTTGCCCGGCAGGGTCAAGGCGTGCGCGACATGAAGTGCGCGCAGCCTGGGGCGGGCAACAGGTTCAGCGCTGCTTGAGGCTGTCGCGGATCTCGCGCAGCAGCACCACGTCTTCGGGTGTCGCGGGGGCTGCGGCGGGCGCCGGCTCCTCGGTGCGCTTCAGGCGGTTGATCTGCTTGACCATCATGAAGATGATGAAGGCGAGGATCACGAAGTTGACGGCGATGGTGATGAAGTTGCCGTACGCCAGCACCGGGACGCCTGCCTTCTTCAGGTCCGCCAGCGTGTTCGCGACGCCCGGCGGCACCGTGCCCAGCACCACGTAGAGATTCGAGAAATCGAGCTTGCCGAACACCACGCCCACCAGCGGCATGATGATGTCGGCCACGAGCGAGTCGACGATCTTGCCGAAGGCCGCGCCGATGATCACGCCGACCGCGAGGTCGATGACGTTGCCCTTGACGGCAAATTCCTTGAATTCACTGAGGATGCTCATGATTCAAAAGGCTGCTGGAGCTCTGCTGTTGAAGGAGAGCCGAGTATGCCCGCGATTGCTCACTTCTCCAGCGGGCGCGGTGCCACATCGACGTGCGCAGCCGGCAACCCTTCACGACTGCGCGAGGCAATCTGCCTGTAGCCGTCTTCCAGGTGGCGCACGAAGCGTGGCGTGTCGAAGTAGCCGCTGCGCGCTTCCTTGGCCTTCGCGAGGCGCGAGCGCAGCGCCGCCAGCTCTTCCCGGTGCGTGGCGTAGTGGATGGCCTTTTGGACATACTCCGCGTGGTTCGTGGCCACCAGCTCCGGCAGTCCGATGGCGCGCAGCAGGCTGCCCGCCATGCGCGACACCATCGTCGTGCCGGTGAGCGCCAGCAGCGGCACGCTCGACCACAGCACGTCGTTCGCGGTCGCGCCGCTGCTGTAGGGGAAGGTGTCGATGAACAGGTCGGCCAGGCCGATGCGCGCCAGGTGCTGATCGACCGGCATGCGCGGCGACACGATCAGGCGCTCGGCCGGCAGGCCCGCCTTCTCCCATTGCGCGCGCAGGTTCTGCTCGAAGCCGTTCGGGCCCTGGGCCAGCCACAGCACCGAGTTCGGAATGCCCTGCACGATGCGCACCCAGGCCTCGAAGGTCTCGGGCTGGATCTTGAAGGACTGCGAGAAGTTGCACAGCACGAAGGCGTCTTCGGGCAGGCCGTGCTCGGCGCGCGTGGGCCTGTGCGGATTGACCGGCCGCTGGGTGTCGATGACCTGGAAGGTCTCCGGCAGGCGCAGCAGCTTCTCGGAGTAGCAGTCTTCCGTGCCCGGCGGCGAGAGGAAGTTGTCGGACACCAGGTAGTCGTAGTTGGGCGTGCCGCTGGTGCCCATGTAGCCCAGCCACATGAGCTGCGCGGGCGCCGCGTGGTAGGCCATCACCTGCGGCTTGGCGCCGCGCGTGTCGCCCGAGAGGTCGACCAGGATGTCGATCTCGTCGTCGCGGATGCGCTCGGCCATCTGCTGGATCGACAGGCCCTGCAGGTCGACGAAATGTTCCGCGGTGGCGGCGATGCGCGCCCGTGCGGGGTGGCCGTCGTCGGGGCCGTAGGAGTAGATGAAGACTTCGAACTCCTTGCGGTCGTGCCGGCCATAGAGCTCTGCCGTCAGGTGCGCCACCGGATGGTTGCGGAAGTCGAAGGAGTAGTAGCCCACGCGGATGCGCGGCGAGGTGCGGCGCGCGCCCGCATCGGCAAAGGGCCTGATGGCCGTGTTGCGGTCGGCCAGCAGGGCGGAGCGCTGCGTCCAGTTCATGAGGCGGCGCGCGTCGTCGTAGTTCGACATCAGGATGAATGACGACACCGTCTGGTCGTTGCTCGGGTTGTCGAGCAGCGCCGCGATGCGCTCGCGCAGTTCGGGCACGCCGTTCCAGTCGGCGATGTGCGCCTTCTCGCCCAGCATCCACACCATGGCGGGCATGAAGTCGGGATCGTCGCGCAGGCACTGCTCGAACTCGGCGATGGCCTCCTTCGACTGGCCTGCCATCACGTAGGTCACGCCCAGGTTGCATCGCGCGAGCACCTGGCGCGGGTGCACCTCGAGGGCCTTCTTCAGCACCTCGATGGCAGTGTCGAAGCGGCCGAGCCGGAAGTTCACCGTGCCCAGGTTGTTCAGCAGCAGCTCGTGCTCGGGCAGGCTTTCGAGCGCGAGCCTGTAGAGCTCGGCCGACTCCGCGAAGCGCATCGACACGCCCTCGAGCGCTCCGCACACGCCGTAGAGCGCAGCCACGCCCTCGGGGTCGGACAGCGCCTTGTGGCGCTCCTCGGCCGGCCAGTTGCGCATGGCGCGCTGCATCGGTTCGATCGCCTCCTCGATGCGTCCGCAGGCCTGCAGCGCCCTGGAGAGCATGAACGCGGCCTCGCAGTCCATCGGGTCGGCGGCGGCCTTTTCATACGCGCCGAGCGCGGCGGCCCAGTCCTTCTGGTGCGCGCGGATCTTGCCGATGTTCTTGTGCGCGGCGGCGTAGCCTGGGTCCAGCGCCAGCGCGCGGCCGAACTGCGTGATCGCCTCGTCGAAGCGGTCCTGCTCCATGTCGATGGCGCCGGCGTTGTTCCATGCGGCGGGTGCCTGCGGCGCGAGCCGCGTGGCCTCGGCGGCGGCTTCGCGCGCCTGGCGGAATTTCTTCTGCTGGCGATAGACCGCCGACAGGTTCACGTAGGCCTCGGGGTAGTTGGGCTGGGCCTTGATCGCGCGGCGAAGGTCCTGCTGCGCTTCGTTCGGCAGGCCCATGTGCATGAAGATCGTCGCGCGGGTGTTGAAGTAGAAGTGGTGCGGCGACCGTGCGATCGCCCGGTTCACGTAGTTCAGCGCCAGCTTGGGACGGCCTTGCCGGTACAGCGCCTCGCCGCTGAGGTGCAGCGCGTCGGCATGCTCGGGGAAGCGCGACAGCAGCGCCTCGTAGACCTGCAGGGCCTCCGCGAAGCGGCCCACCCGGTGCAGCGCCAGACCCTGCTCCAGGAGTTGCCCGGCGTCCGCGGCCGGCGTGGAGGGAGCGGGAGCGAGAGAAGGTGAGTTCATGAATCCGCGTGAAGAGTGTCGAGTCTGGAGTCGAGACTGGGTCGGGACAGTGATTGCGGCCGCTTCGGTGCCGGCCTTCCGCACAAGTGAAAAGGCCGGTCACCCAGTATAGGGGCCGGCCTTTCGATTGCATCCGCTGGCATTCCCGCGGCGCGCTCGCTGGCGCCGCGGAAGTGCCGGGCGGATTACCAGGACCAGGAGGCGCCGATGCCGCCGCCGACCTTGCCGTTGTTGCCGCTGCCGATGTTCAGCTTGATCTGCGCGCCTTCGCCGATGCGGAAGCTGGCCGCTGCAGCGATGGCCGACCGGCCGTCGTACGAGCCCACGCCCACGCCGATGCCGAAGTTCTTGCCCGCCTCGAGCGCCGGCACCGAGGCCGCGGCCAGCGCGATGGCCGCGCCGGTGCTGCTGGTCCTGCGCATGTCCTGCACCTCGCTGCGGACCTGGTTCAACTGCGACATGTTCGCGGCATCCGTCGGCAGCACGCCCGGGGCCACGTTCTGCACGCGCCCGTTGGCGACCACGCCGTTGCCTGCGGTGATGGTGCCGCCCGCATTCACGTTGCCGGTGACGTTGACCGTGCCCGCATTCAGCGTCGTGACGTTGCCGGTCACGGCGTTGATCGTGGTGATGTTGCCGGTCTGCGTGTTCAGCACCGTGATGTTGCCGTTGGCCGCGGTGATCGTCTGGAAGTTGCCGGTGGTGGCATTCACCGTGCTGGCGTTCACCGTCGTGGCGGCGACCGTGCCGGCGGTCAGTGCATTGACCGTGGCGCTGGCGGCCGACAGGTTGGTCGTGCTGACGTTCGTCGCGCTCAGCGTGTTGATCGTGCCGCGGCTGGCCGACAGGTTGGTGGTGCTGACGTTGGTGGCGCTCAGCGTGTTGATCGTGCCGGCGTTGGCAGTCAGGTTGGTGGTGCTGACGTTGGTTGCGCTCAGCGTGTTGATCGTGCCATTGCTGGCCGTCAGATTGGTGGTGCTGACGTTGGTGGCGCTCAACGTGTTGATCGTGCCATTGCTGGCCGTCAGATTGGTGGTGCTGACGTTGGTTGCGCTCAACGTGTTGATCGTTCCGTTGCTGGCCGTCAGATTGGTGGTGCTGACGTTGGTGGCGCTCAGCGTGTTGATCGTTCCGTTGCTGGCCGTCAGATTGGTGGTGCTGACGTTGGTGGCG
>NZ_JBQEQC010000024.1:0-121051 GCF_052044195.1 Variovorax sp. 22077 | reverse complement strand
CCACCTCAGCACCTGTCAAAGGCAGCGTCAAGAAGGAGGTTGCCTTATGAGCGCCGAAGTCAAGAGCGTGGCGCTGACGCGCGCCGAGGAGCTCGAATCGCGCATCGAGGAACTCCAGGCAACGAAGCGCGTGCTGGAGCGCCTCGCGGGCCTGTGCCTGGGCGACCACCAGCCCGCCTGCCCCATCCTCGACGAGCTGCTGGAGCTCAGGGGCTTCGCCTTCGGGCCGGCTACTGCATCTGCTTCAGATTGCCGATACGCACCAGCATCTCGGTGAACATCTGCATGTCGGCATCGAGGTCGGGCACTTCCTTGTACTCCTTGGCGTTGTGCGCGGTGTACTTCTTGCCGGGCATAGCAGGACCGAAGTTGATGGCGTTGGGCATCAGCTTCGCGGTGGTGCTGCCGGCCGTGGGCACGGGCCTGGCTTCGAGGCCGGTGGTGTCGCCGTAGATGTTCAGCAGCGTGGACAGCCATGCGCCCTTGGGGTCGCGCGCCATCCAGTTGCCCTGGTCGTACGCGATCTCGAGCTTCACGTCGTTCGCGCCCGCCCAGGCATCGATCTTCCGCGTGACCTGGGCCTTGAGCTCCTCGGGCGTGCGCCCGCGAGGCATGCGCACGTTGACCGTCACCTCGAGCCGGCCGTCGCTGCCCATGCGCACGAGGTTGGGCGAGAAGGTCAGGGGGCCCATGAAGTCGTCGGCATAGCCGAGGCCCAGCTTCTCGCCGAGATAGCCCGTGCCGTAGAGCGCATCGATGTACCTCGCGGCCTTCAGATAGTGGTTGGAGGCCAGCGGCACGCCCGATTCCTGCAGGAACAGCGCGAGCCGCGGCAGCGGGTTCACGCCCTCCTCGGGTCGCGAGCCATGGGCGGATACGCCGGTCACCTTCAGTTCGATGCCGTCGGCACCGCGTGCGATGTCGATGGCGAACTTGCCGCCCTGGCCCTCGTACTCCTTCAGGAAGCCGGGCTTCGCGGCCTCGAGTTTCGCGAGCGCGGCGGCCAGGTCGCCGCCCTTGAGCGTGGCGGTGGCCGTCTGCGAGATCGCATTGGCCGACGCGGCGCCCGTCAGCGCCGTGATCGCGGTCGATGCCGGGTCGGCCGCTTCAGCAGGGAACAGCACCTTCAGCGCGCCCGAGCCCTTCTCCGCCACCACCGCCGGGTACTTGCTGTCGAGCACGATGTTGTAGGCCGGCAGCTGCGTCTTCGTGCGGTAGTACTGCATCGCGTCGCCGCCGGTCTCCTCGGTGGTCTCGATCATCAGGCGGATGCTGCGCTCGATGGGCAGGCCGCTTTCCTTCACGGCCTTCATCGCGTAGAGCACCGCCGCGATCGAGCCCTTGTCGTCGATGGTGCCGCGGCCGTAGAGAAAGTCGCCCACGCGCGTCATCCTGAAAGGGTCGAGCCGGGTGCCGTCGTCGAGCACCCATTCGGAGAGCACCGCGGGCACCACGTCGGCGTGGGTGAGGATGCCGAACTCCTCCGAGCCCCTGCCCTTCAGGCTGACTTCGAAGATGCGGTTGTCGACGTTGCGGTACGCGAGCCCGAAGTCGCGCGACATCTTCTCGACCAGCTGGCCGAACTCGATGATCGGCGCACTTTCGTGGGGCGGCACCTGCACGTTGCGTACCGTCGGAATCGCCACCATGGTGCCGATGCTCTCGATCACGGCCTGCTGGTTCTTAAGACGGTTGTAGAGGCCGAGCAGGCGCGCGACGTTGACGAGATCGTCGCCCGCCAGCGATGCCTTGCTGCCGCGGTAGGCATCCACGCTGCCCTGCAGCGTGGGCTGGCTCTTCGCCGCCTGGACGAGGAAGGCATCGAAGTCGGCGGGAGCCTTGCCGGCCTGCCACGCGGCGGCGAACTGGTCGAGCTGGGGTTTCCTGATCGTGTCGGCATGCGCCGGCGAGCCGAGGGCGAGCGCAAGGCCCAGCGAAAGCGCCGACAATGAAAATCGAGATTGCTGCATCAGGGTCTCCCCCTCATTCTGAAAACATCCCGCGACGATAGCCGAGCGAAGAATCGAACGAACAATGAGCAACAGCACCGACAAGATCCGCTGCGCCTGGGCCCAGACCGACCCGCTGCTGATGGCCTATCACGACGCCGAATGGGGCGTGCCCGAGCGAGACAGCCGCGCGCTGTGGGAAAAGCTCATGCTCGACGGCTTCCAGGCCGGGCTCTCGTGGCTCACCATCCTGCGAAAGCGCGATGCCTTCCGCAAGGCCTTCAAGGGCTTCGTGCCCGAGAAGATCGCCAGGTTCACCGAGGCCGACGTCGAGCGGCTGATGCAGGATGCCGGCATCGTGCGCTCGCGCTCGAAGATCGAGGCCACCATCGGCAACGCCCGCGCCTACCTCGCGATGCAGGCCAAGGGCGAGGACTTTTCTGAATTCATCTGGGGCATGGCGGGCGGCAAGCCCATCGTGAACCGCACCGGAAGCGTGCCGGTGAAGACGCCGCTGTCGGAAGACATCTCGGCGGCACTGAAGAAGCGCGGCTTCAAGTTCGTCGGGCCGGTGATCGTCTACGCATGGATGCAGGCCACGGGCATCGTGGACGACCATGCGCACGATTGCCATCGCCACGGGGCGAAGCACAAACCGAAGCCCCAATGAAAAAACCGGACGCTGCTTTCGCAGGTCCGGTTTCTCTTGATGTGTGACTTGTGATTCGATGAAAAGCGGCTTGCGCCGCCTTCGAATTACAGGCCGGCTTGACGCGTGAAGGTCAGGCCCTTGGCTTGCGCGGGGATCACGCTGCCGGCGAAGGTTTCGGGACGCAGGTTCTGGCCCGGAGCGTGTGCGGCGGCGACGGCCTGGCTGCGGACGGTGGCGCGGTCGACCGAAGCGGCCAGAGCGGGGGTGGCGGTCGAAGCGGCGCCTTCGTTGTCGCCGTAGGCGTTGCCGGCACGGGCGGCTGCTGCGGCCTGGGGCGCCACGTCGGAGCGGCTGTAGCCGGAAGTCAGGGGCTGAACGCCTTCGTAGGTTTCTGCGTGGGCGCCAGCGGCGGCGAGCAGGGACAGAGCGGCGGCGGCGAGGATGTTCGAGGTCTTCATTTCAATTCCTTCTTCATTGGGCTTTTGGTGCCGCTAGTGTGCACCACGAAACCTAGGGCAAACCCTATGGAGAACGAATCGCAGTGTTCACGAAATTGAAACAATAGACCGGAACTTTTTGTCGACGCTAATCCAAGTGTCCTTTCAACGGCCGAAAACCACGGCAGTTTGCATACTTTGTCACTAGACCGTCAAGCACAGCCGCCCCGGTGCCCTCCATCTTTCAATAAAAGGTGGTACCGACGCGGCGGCGCTCTCTAGAGCCTCGCGAATCACATGCACGTTGCATGTCAGCGGCCGTGCTCACTTCCGGGGCAGCCGGCCCGGCTCAGTCTTCCTTCATGCCCGTGGCCTTGACCACGCTTGCGAG
The DNA here is from genome assembly GCF_052044195.1 of Variovorax sp. 22077. Lineage (NCBI taxonomy): Bacteria > Pseudomonadati > Pseudomonadota > Betaproteobacteria > Burkholderiales > Comamonadaceae > Variovorax > Variovorax sp. 22077. The sequence continues at coordinate 117,622 of NZ_JBQEQC010000024.1, read as the reverse complement.
CCGCGCGCGCTCCTCGTCGACGAACTTGGAAAAGCTCGCGCGCGTGCCGCCGATGGGCTCGATGCCCATGTCCTTCAGGCGCTTCGCGATCTCGGGCGACTTCATCGCGGCGTCGACGGCCGCGGCCATCTTGTCCATGATCGCGTCGGGCGTACCGCGCGGCGCGTGCACGCCGGCCCAGTGCGCGATGCGGATCTCGGGGAAGCCCTCCTCCGTCGCCGTCGGCAGCTCGGGGTAGGCCGAGATGCGCTGGGTCCACGTGCCCGCCAGCGCCTTGAGCTTGCCGCTCTTCGCGTAGGGCAGCACCACGATGCTGGCCTCCGAGGTCGCCTCGACCTGGTTGCCGAGCACCGCGGTGATCGACTCCGAGCCGCTCTTGTAGGGCACCACGTCGAGCTTGCCGCCGTACTTCGTCTGCAGGATGCCCTCGACGAAGTGCGGCGTGCTGCCGGTGCCGGCGGTGGCCCAGTGGAAGCCGTTGGCCGACTTCCTGGAGGCGGCGACGAACTCCTTCAGGTCCTTGTAGGGCGCATTGGCCGGTACCACGATCACTGAGGGCGCCAGCCCGATCATGGCCACCGGCACGAGCGCCTCGTCCTTGTACGGCATGCTCTTCTTGATCATGCTGTTCGACACTACGCCCGCTGCGCTCACCAGGAAGGTGTAGCCGTCGGGAGCGCTCTTGGCGACCACGTCGGCGCCGAGGACCGCGCCCGCGCCGGGCTTGTTGTCGACGATCACCGGCTGCCCCAGTTGCTTCGACGCGCCTTCGGCCGCCGCCCGCGCCATCAGGTCGTTGGCGCCTCCTGCGGAAAAGGGAACGACCAGCCTGATCGGCTTGGTGGGCCAGGCCTGCGCAGCGGCCCCCTGGGCGAGGACGGACACGGCCAGCCCGACGGCGAGCGATGCGATGCGGTTGGAAGTCATGCGAAGTTCTCCTGTGTGTTGTGAGTCGTTGTCGGATATATCGCACATTGCACGCTCCCGGAGCGGCTTTGGCCTCGGGATTTCTCCCAGCGGCCTGTCGGTCAGGAGCGCGGCCAGGCTCGGATCAGGGTGCGCAGCGCGACGCCGCCGCTGCCCTTGACCTCGGCGCGGTAGGTGCCCACCAGCGCCTCGCGCTCGGCGGCGGCCTGCGGATCGTTGCGCCATGCCAGCAACGCGGCCACGTCGGCGTCGGGCAGCGCGGCGAGCTGCGCCTGCGTCACCTGCCTCTCGAATTCACGCGCCACGAGCATCAGGTTGCGCGGGCGCGTCGAGGTCACGCCGCGCGACCAGAGCGTGTCGAGGGCCATGTCGAGCGTGCGGTCGGGCAGCGAGCTGAACTGGCCGCCATTGCCGCGCGCCAGCTGCTTGACGACGGCGCTCATCAGCAACTGGCTGGAGAAGTCGATCTCGCGCACGTCGGCCACGGCCATTCGCTCCAGCAGCTCGGCGCGCGCCGGGTCCACGGGCTTGGCGCGCTCGCGGTTGAAGAACTCCGCCTTTCCGGCATCGCTCATCGCCGCATAGTCGGTGCGCAGCTTCACGAAGTGCGCTACGGCCGCGAGCAGCTGCAGGCCGGGTGCCGCACCTCCGTTGCCCGCCGATGCGACTTCCTGCTGGATGGCGGCCACCGACGCGTTCGTGTTGAATGCGCGGGCCGCCGCCGTATCCAGCGCCTTGAGCGCCTTGTCGGCGATGGCCTGGTCGTCGGGATCGAGCAGTTCCCTGGCGCCCCGCGAGACGGCACCGGGCCCGTAGGAGGCCTGGTAGCGCTGTTGCACGCCTTCGAACTGCAGCAGCGCTTCCGCGCGGCTCTGGGCCCAGCCCATCAGGGGGGCCGGGAGCAGGAGAAGCAACAGGGAGAAACGGAAGAAAAGGAGACGTTTCGGGGAAAGCATGGCGCCATTATTGGCGCGCCGGCCTTCCCCTCACCCTCCTGCCGGCCCCGGTTGCCCCGGTCTTTTCCGCACTTCTCAGGCCTGCGCCAGTTCCTCGCGCAGCAGCTTCGCCGCCGCCACCATGTTCGACAGCGCCGCCTCGGTCTCGGGCCAGCCGCGGGTCTTGAGGCCGCAGTCGGGGTTGATCCACAGGTTGGCGGGCGGCACCACGTCGGCAGCCTTGCGCATGAGGCGCACGATCTCCTCGACCGAGGGCACGCGCGGCGAGTGGATGTCGTACACACCCGGGCCGATCTCGTTCGGATAGCGGAAGCCGCCGACGTTGCCGTCGCCGCCGAAGCCTCGCAGCAGCTCCATGTCGGAGCGGCTGGTCTCGATGGTGATCACGTCGGCGTCCATCGCCGCGATCTCCGGCAGGATGTCGTTGAACTCCGAATAGCACATGTGCGTGTGGATCTGCGTCTCGTCGCGCACGCCCGATGCGCTGATGCGGAAGGCGCGCGTGGCCGACTTCAGGTACGCGGGCCATCCGGCGCGGCGCAGCGGCAGTCCCTCGCGGATGGCCGGCTCGTCGATCTGGATGATGCCGATGCCCGCACTTTCGAGGTCGACCACCTCGTCGCGTATCGCCCATGCGATCTGCTCGCAGGTGGTGGCGCGCGGCTGGTCGTCGCGCACGAAGGACCATTGCAGGATGGTGACGGGGCCGGTCAGCATGCCCTTCATCGGCAGCTTCGTGAGGCTTTGCGCGTAGGCGGTCCACTCGACCGTCATCGCCGCGGGACGCGCCACGTCGCCGTAGATCACCGGCGGCTTCACGCAGCGCGAGCCGTACGACTGCACCCAGCCGTTGGCGGTGAAGGCGAAGCCGTCGAGCTGTTCGCCGAAGTACTCGACCATGTCGTTGCGCTCGGCCTCGCCATGCACCAGCACGTCGATGCCAAGTTCCTCCTGCTTGCGCACGGCCAGCGCGATCTCGGCGCGCATCTTCTCGCGGTAGCCGTCCGCGTCGAGTTCGCCTCGCTTGAAGGCGGCGCGCGCGGCGCGGATGTCGGCGGTCTGCGGGAACGATCCGATGGTGGTGGTCGGCAGCGCGGGCAGCGCGAAGCGCGTGCGCTGCACCAGCTGGCGCATCCCGAAGGACGAGACGCGGCTGTCGTCGCCGGCCACGCTGCGCGCGAGGCGCAGGGCCACGTCGGCACGGTGCACGCGCGGGCTGGCACGGCGTGCCGCAACCGCCGAGCGGGCGGCCGCCAGCTCGGCCGCGACCGAAGCCTCCCCGCCATCGATGGCCGCGCGCAGCACGCGCAGCTCGTCGAGCTTCTCGACGGCGAAGGCGAGCCACGACTTCAGCTCGGCATCGAGCTTCGTCTCCGCCGCGAGGCTGAAAGGCACGTGCAGCAGCGAGCACGACGGCGCGATCCACAGCTCGCCCTGGTGCTTCTCGGCGACGGGCTTGAGCTTGGCGAGCGCGGCATCGACATCGGTGCGCCAGATGTTGCGCCCGTCCACCACGCCGACCGACAGCACCTTGTGCGCCGGCAGCCAATCGGCCACGCCGGTGAGCTCCTGCGGCGAACGCACCGCGTCGACGTGCAGGCCTGCCACCGGCAGCTGGCAGGCCAGGCGCAGGTTGTCCGACAGCGGCGAGAAATACGTGGCCAGCAGCAGCTTCGGCGCACTGCGAGCCAACTGCCAATAGGCGCGCTCGAAGGCGTTGCGCCATGCATCGGGCAGGTCCAGGCCCAGGATGGGCTCGTCGATCTGCACCCACTCCACGCCCTGCTGCTTCAGTCGGACCAGCACCTGTTCGTACACTGGCAGGAGCGAATCGAGCAGCGAGAAGCGGTCGAAGCCGGCCTCCTTTTCCTTGCCGAGGTACAGGAAGCTCAGCGGCCCCAGCAGCACGGCCTTGACCCCGTGGCCGGCCTGCTGCGCCTGCGCCACTTCATCGAAGAGGCGCGTCGACGCGAGCCTGAATTGCGTGGCCGCCTTGAATTCGGGCACGAGGTAGTGGTAGTTGGTGTCGAACCACTTGGTCATCTCCAGCGCGAAAGTGCCTTCGGTGCCGTGGTTGCAGCTCTCGTCGTGGACGTGGCCGGCTTCGCTCTCCACGCCGCGCGCCATCTTGAAATAGCGCGAGAGCTCCGGCTCGTCGCCATGGAAGCCGAAGCGCTCCGGCTCGCAGCCAAGCAGCTGGATGTGGTTGGCCACGTGGTCGTAGTAGGCGAAGTCGCCCACCGTCACGAAGTCGAGCCCCGCGTCGCGCTGGGCCTGCCAGTGGCGGGCGCGCAGCTGCTCACCGACGGCTTCGAGTGCGGCACGATCGATCTCACCGCGCCAGTGCTTCTCGAGGGCGAACTTGAGTTCCCGGTGGGCGCCCATGCGCGGAAAGCCGAGGGTGTGGGTACGGGTGGTCATTTCAGGTAATCCGGTCGCTGATCTTGGAAATCTTGTGAGCCAGCGATGGTCGGCGTTTGAGGCATATGATTCAAACGAAACCTTTTGCTCTTTCGATTGAATATTTTTCATGCAGCAATCGATACTTGAAATCCGCCACCTGCGCACGCTCGTCGCGCTGCGCGACACCGGCAGCCTCGTGCGCGCGGCGCAGCTGCTCAACCTCACCCAGTCGGCCCTGTCGCACCAGGTCAAGCTGCTCGAAGACCGCTACGGCGCCCAGCTCTTCGAGCGCAAGTCGGTGCCGCCGCAGTTCAGCACCACCGGCCTGCGGCTGCTGCAACTGGCCGACACCGCCTTGCCGCTGATCGAGGAAGCCGAGCGCGACGTGGCACGGCTCGCGCTGGGCCGCAGCGGCCAATTGCGCATCGTGGTCGAGTGCCACACCTGCTTCGACTGGCTCATGCCGGCCATGGACGCCTTCCGCCAGCGCTGGCCCGAGATCGAGCTCGACATCGTCTCGGGCTTCCACCCCGACCCGATCGCGCTAGTGATGCAGAACCGCGCAGAAGTGGCCATCGTGTCCGAGCAGGACCCCGGCGAAACCGTCGATTACCACGCCCTCTTCCGCTTCGAGATCATGGCGCTGCTCGCCAACGACCACCCGCTGACGGCCAAGCCGTACCTCACGGCGCGGCACTTCGCCGACCAGACGCTCATCACCTACCCGGTGCCCGACGAGATGCTCGACATCGTTCGCCAGGTGCTGGACCCCGCTGGCGTGGAGCCCGCGCACCGCCGCACGACCGAGCTCACGGTCGCGATGCTGCAGCTGGTGGCCAGCGGACGCGGCGTGGCGACGCTGCCGCTGTGGGCGGTGCAGAACTATCTCGACCGAGGCTACGTCACCGCGCGCCGCGTGGGCAGCAAGGGGCTGACCGGACGGCTCTACATGGCCTGCACGCAGGCCACCTCGGCACGGCCCTGGCTGGCCGACTTCGTGCGCATCACACGCGAGAGCTGCTTCAAGAGCCTGCCGGGGATCGAGCTGCTCTGAACAGTTCGGTCGCTCCTGCGCCCTTCAGAATCGCGTGCCTACCGACAACCGCACCATGTTCTGCGACGTGAAGTTCACCTTCGGGTCATAGGCTGCGCGAACGAACCACCGCGGCCAGTCGTAGGTCACGGTCAGGCCGGCACGGCGGATGAATCGGCCCTCGACCGTGCCCTGCTTGGCCAGCAGGTCGACGGTCAGGCGTTGCCGATCGGGCAGCGGCATGCGATAGACGAGATGCACGTCCTGCTGATCGGGGTTCAGCCGGTTGTCGCGGATCAGCGAGAGCGACAGCGCCTTTCCGTCCGTCCACTTGTAGCCGCCATGCACCGTGTAAGAGTCGTTCGGATCGAAGTTCAGGTTCGCATAGTTGCGCAGGTTGGTGCGGCCCAGGCCCGCGCCGGCGAACCAGCTGTCGCCTGTTTCCACCGCCAGGCTGCCGCCCACGAATCCGCCCGAGGCGGCCTGCAGCGAAGGCAGCACCCGCACCGGCCCCAGCGTGAAGGTGTGGTCCCAGCCCACGCGCGGCTGCGCGAAATCGAGTACCGGCGAGCGAAACCAGCCTATCCAGACGTTGCCGTCCCCGTAGGTGTAGCGCAGGTTCATGTCCAGCCCCGGCCCCGCGGGCAGGCCCCCGCCGGAAACGCGGTAGGCGCCCACAGTGAGCTTGAAAGGCAGTTCGACCAGCTCTTCGTCCGCCCACGCGGTCGCGGCGACGCACAGGAGTGCCGCAGCGGCGAATCGGAGATGGCGTGCCCGTGCGCTCAAAACATGCTCGCGCCGATGTTGATGAGCAACGCGAGCACCGTCGTGTTGAAGAGGTACGCCAGGATGCAGTGCACCGAGCCGATCCGCCGCATGGGCTTGGACACGAAGGACACGTCCGCCGTCTGCCCCGAGGTGCCGATCACCGCGGAGAAGTAGAAGAAATCGCCATAGGTGGGAGGCTCGTCGTCCGGAAACTGGAGGCCGGGATTGCGTCCCCGCGCCGTGCCGGCGTAGTAGTCGTGCGCGTAGTGCAAGGTGAACATGACCTGCGTGAAGGCCCACGACGACATCACCGTGAGCCCGGCCAGCGCGATGTGCGCGATCTTCTCGATGCCGTGCATGTCCTTCACCACCGCCAGTTCGCCGCCGATGGCCGCCAGGCTGGCAATGGCCGACACCACCACCAGCACGAGGATGACGATGCGACCCTCGTCCTGGAGCTGCGCGCGGTAGCGCATGTGCTGCTGCGAAGAGCGCGTCATCATGATCGCGGCGAGCAGCACGTAAAGGCATGCGCCGGTGTTCCAGGCGATCAGCAGACGGGTGACGAGGTGGGCCTCGATGGACGGAGGCCACAGCACGCCGGTCGCGATGGCGATGGCGGTAGCAATGAACAGGCGCGGCCGGGCGGCCATCTGGCGGAGGAATCTGTGTCGCTGGAGCTTCATGAAGGACCGGCCGCGGCGCGCCGACGACGTGGCGGCGCGATGGGCTGACCCGCGACTGTGGGCGATCCTCTCTTGCGGCTACCTGACGAAGCGCCTTTCTCGCGCACCGCTTCGAGCAGCCAGTCACGGAATGCCGCGACTTTCGGCCAGTCGCGGCTGGCTTCGGGGCACACGAGGTAGTAGGCGAAGTCTTCGAGCCATGTCACGTTCGAGAGCTGGACGAGCCGGCCCTGCGCGATCTCGGGAGCCATCATGGCGGCGGGCAGCAGGGCCGCGCCCTGCCCCGCGAGCACGGCCTGCAGCAGCAGGCCGGCATCGCCGAAGGAAGGCCCGCGCGCCGGGCCGACATCGTGGATGCCCTGCGCCTCGAACCACAGGCGCCAGCCCTTGCGATCGGCGTCGTTCACGCGCGGCCACCGCAGCAGATCGGCCGGCTGCTTCGGCTTGCCGTGCCCGGCGACCAGCGCGGGTGCGGCGACCGGCACCATCTCGACCGTCAGCACGCGCTGGCTGGCAAGCCCGGGGTACTGGCCCATGCCGTGGCGGATGGCGACGTCCACGCCGTCTCGCGAGAAATCGGCCAGCGCATTGCCCGTCAGCACCTGAAGGTCGATGTCGGGATGTGCATCCTGGAAGGACTTGAGGCGCGGCACGAGCCAGGCGGAAGCGAAGAACGGCGTGGCGCTCACGGTGAGCAGGCCGGTCTGCGGGGGCACGGCCACCTTCTGCGTGGCGTCGCTGATCTGCCTGAACGCATTGCGCACGGGTGGCAGGTAGGCCTGTCCCGCATCGGTCAGGAAGATGCCCCGGTTGACGCGGCGGAACAACTGCACGCCGAGGTGCAGCTCCAGCGTCTTGACGAGCTGGCTCACTGCCCCCGGGGTCACGCAGAGTTCGTCCGCCGCGTTCTTCACCGAGAGATGGCGGGCAGCGGCCTCGAAGGCGCGCAGCGCGTTGAGCGGAGGAAGCTGGTGTTCCATCGTTTAGCCGTTCTGAACTGAAAGAGGCAGAAATTCTGGTTTGCCGTGGAGGCCTGGAAGCCGGAATATCCACCTAGGTTTTGCCGAAAGAGAGCACCCGGCCTCGAATGCCCGGGACCGCGGCATTAGATATTCTGATCCAGACATCCACATGATGAACACCCCTTCCCCATCGCAAGGCGCAGGCCTGTTCCGTGGCTGGCTGGTGGTCGCGGGCGCCTTCGCCGTGACCTTCGTCGGCTTCGGCTGCGCCTACACCTTCAGCGCCTTCCTCGAATCGCTGCAGAAAGACTTCGGCGCCTCGCGCGGCTCGGTCTCGCTGGTGTTCTCGCTTGCGGGCTTTCTCTACTTCGGCCTCGGGGTGGTCAGCGGACCGCTGGCCGACCGCTGGGGTTCGCGGCGGCTGGCCGTCGCCGGCATGGCGCTGGTCGGTCTGGGGCTGGCGCTGGCGGGGCAGGCGCGCAGCCTCACGCAGATCTATCTCGCCTACGGTCTGGGCGTGGGCCTTGGAGTGGGCGCCTCGTACGTGCCGGTGCTCGGCGCGGTGCAGCGCTGGTTCGTCCGGCGGCGCGGCTTCGCCTCGGGGCTGGCGGTGAGCGGCATCGGCGTCGGCACACTGGCGATGCCGCCGCTCGCGTCGCTCTTCATCGAGACACTGGGCTGGCGCAACGCCTACCTGGCGCTGGGTGCACTGGCGATGGTGGTGGGCGTCGGCATGGCCCTGCTGATCGAGAACGATCCGCGCGACCGAGGGCTGGGCCCCGACGGCGATTCGCCGCTGCCGCAGGCCGCGACGGCCCGTCCCGAGGGTTTCACGGTGCGCGATGCCGTGCGCACCCGGCGCTTCGCCGGGCTGTACGTGACCTGCCTCATCAGCTCGTTCGGCCTGTTCGTGCCTTTCGTGCATCTGGTGCCCTATGCGCTGGACCATGGAGTGCCCAACGCGTCCGCTGTACTGCTGCTGGGCGCGATCGGCGTGGGCAGCACGGCCGGGCGCTTCTTCCTGGGCGGGCTGGCCGACCGCATGGGGCGCGCGCAGACCATGCTGCTGATGTCCACCGGCATGGCGCTGTCGCTGCTCGTGTGGGCTACGTCCGGCGGCTTCCGGGGGCTGGCGGTGTTCGCCTTCTTCTACGGCGCGTTCTATGGCGGCTTCGTCGCACTCCTGCCGGCGCTGGTGATGGACTACTTCGGCGGGCGCAACATCAGCGCGATCATCGGCGTGCTCTACACCAGCGTGGCCTTCGGCACGCTGGTAGGTCCGGCCGCGGCGGGCTATGCCTTCGACATCAGCCGCAGCTACCTGCTGCCGATCCTGTTCAGCGTCGGAGCCAACCTGGTGGCAGCCGCCATCATGTGGTCGATGTCGCGGATGGATGCCAATGCAAAGCTGGCCCCGGCCGGCGGACTGCGCTGTACAGTGGGGAAATGACACAACCGCAACCCGACGTAACCGCCAGCGCGCCTCCCGCGATGGCTTCGCAGGCCGAACTCACCGAAACGCAGGCGTTCACCCGCGCCTGGGTTCTTTTCGCCGTGCTGCTCGTGGTGGTGCTCGGCCTGCTGTGGCTGCTGCAGTCGCGCTACAGCTGAGCCGGATCGATCGACGCAGCGGGCTCAGGAAGCCTTCTGCACCAGCTTCAGCACGCTCGAGAAATCGAGCGCACCATGGCCGGCGAGGCTGTGGGCCGCATACAGGCTGCGCGCCAGCCCGCCCAGCGGCGTGGCCGCACGCACGGCGGTGGCGTTTTCCTGGGCCAGCCCCAGGTCCTTGAGCATCAGGTCGGTGCCGAAGCCGCCGGCATAGTTCTTCGAAGCGGGCGCCGTCTCCATCACGCCGGGCATCGGGTTGTACTTTTCCAGCGCCCAGTTGCCGCCCGAGCTGCGGCGCATGATCTCCGAGAGCACCTTCGGATCGAGCCCGTTGGCCACGCCCAGCGCCAGCGCCTCGGAGGTGCCGATCATCAGGATGCCCAGCAGCATGTTGTTGCAGATCTTCGCGGTCTGCCCCGCACCTGCCGCGCCGGCATGGAAGATGTTGGCGCCCATCTTCTCGAGCACCGGGCGCGCACGCTCCAGGTCTTGCGTCTCGCCGCCGACCATGAAGGTCAGCGTGCCCGCGATGGCGCCGCCGGTGCCGCCCGATACGGGCGCATCGATCATCGCGATGCCCTTCGCCGCAGCCGCCTCGGCCACCTTGCGCGAGGTCGCGGCCGCGATGGTGCTGCTGTCGATCACCAGCGAGCCTGCGCGGATGCTCTCCAGCAGCCCGGGCTTGCCAGCGCCGCCCAGGAACAGTCCTTCAACGTGCGCGCTGGCCGGCAGCATGCTGATGACGACCTCGGCATCCGCCACCGCCTCGACGGCCGACTTTGCGATCGGCAGGCCGTCGGCACCGAACTTCGCACAGGCCTCCTTCGAGAGGTCGAAGGCGGCGAGCGTGTGGCCGGCCTTGTGCAGGTTCATGGCCATCGGGCCGCCCATGTTGCCTAGTCCGATGAATGCGATCTTCATTTGATGTCTCCTGGGTTGCTTGAACACGAATGCCGGATCAGGACGCAGAAGACGCGAAGGTTTCGCGTCCTTCGCGGAACCTTCGCTCCCTTTGCGCCCGGCTGGCCGCTTCTTTCTCTCTCAGGCCAGCGATGCCAGCTCCGGCGGCATCTCCCCGCGCGGACGCAGGTGGTCTTCGATGAAGGCGGGCGTGATCTCCTCGAGCGTGGCCGGGTTCCAGCGCGGATTGCGGTCCTTGTCGACCAGCACCGCGCGGATGCCTTCGGCGAAGTCCTTGTGCGCGCAGAAGCCGAGCGAGGCCCAGTACTCGAGGCGGAACACTTCGGCCAGCGACATGCGCAGCACGCGCTGCCACAGCTCGAAGCTCAGCGCAGCCGAGCTGGGCGCGCCCTTGGCGAAGGTCTTGGCTGCCGTCTGCAGCCACGCGTCGTCGCTCTGCAGCTCGCGCAGGCGCCCGGCGATGTCGAGCAGGTCGTCGCCCGCCATCAGCGCGTTGATGGTGTCGTAGTGCTCGCGCACCTTCGATGCCGGCATCTCGGCGCCTTCGCCCGCCTTGGCGAGGATGCGCGACAGCGTGGCGCGGTCGGACTTGTTCTCGCCGGCCCATTGGGTGGCGGCGATGGCTTCGAGCACTTCGCTCTTGCGCTCTTGCGGCACCAGCACGTCGGCAAGGCCGCAGAAGATGGTGTCGGCCGCGTTGATGTTCGCGGCAGTGAGCGCGAGGAACAGCCCGGTGCGGCCCGGCGTGCGGCGCAGGAACCAGCTGCCGCCCACGTCGGGGTACAGGCCGATGTTGATCTCGGGCATGGCGATGCGGCTTTGCAGCGTCATCACGCGATGCGAGGCGCCCGCCAGCAGGCCCACGCCGCCGCCCATCACGATGCCGTGGCCCCAGCACAGGAAGGGCTTGGGGAAGGTGTGGATCAGGTAGTCGAGCTCGTACTCCTCGCGGAAGAAGTCCTCGGCGTAGGTATTGCGTTCGGGGCCGCAGTCGAGCAGCGTCTGGTAGAGCTGGCGCAGGTCGCCGCCGGCGCAGAAGGCCTTCTCGCCCGAGGCCTGCAGCAGCACGCCGACGATGCCGGCGTCGCTCGCCCATTCGCGCAGCTTGGGGGTGAGCAACCGCACCATGTCCACGGACAGCGCGTTGAGCGAAGCCGGCGCGTTGAGCGTGGCAACGGCGAAGCGCTGGCCGCCGGCGGTCTTGATTTCGTCGAAAAGAACTACTGAGTCGGTCATGTGAAGCTGAGGTGAGACTGGGCTGGATCGGATGCGGGGACAGCACGCTGAGAACGCGCAGGTTTCAGCGGATGTCGCTGTCCCCTTCCAGCAATTTTCGCGCAACGATCACGCGCATGATCTCGTTGGTGCCTTCGAGGATCTGGTGCACGCGCGTGTCGCGCACCAGGCGCTCCAGCGGGAATTCGCCAAGGTAGCCGTAGCCGCCGTGCAGCTGCAGCGCATCGTTGCAGACGTTGAAACCGGCGTCGGTCGCGAAGCGCTTGGCCATTGCACAGTAGGTGCTGGCGTCGGCATGGCCGGCATCGAGCTTCGAGGCTGCGAGCCGCACCATCTGCCGCGCAGCGACCAGCTCGGTCGCCATGTCGGCCAGCTTGAACTGCAGCGCCTGGAAGCTGGCCAGAGGCTTGCCGAACTGCTGGCGCTCGTGCAGGTAGCGGCGGGCCGCATCGAGCGCGCCCTGCGCGGCGCCCACCGAGCAGGTCGCGATGTTGATGCGCCCGCCGTCGAGCCCCTTCATGGCGATGCGAAAGCCCTCGCCCTCCTTGCCCAGCAGGTTCTGCGCGGGAATGCGCACGTTGTCGAAGCTGATGGTGCGCGTGGGCTGGCTGTTCCAGCCCATCTTGTGTTCCTTCTTGCCGTAGCTGATGCCCGGCGCGTCGGCCGGCACCGCGAAGGCCGAGATGCCGCTCGCTCCCGCGCCGCCCGTGCGCGCCATCAGCACCAGCACGTCGGTCGAGCCTGCGCCCGAGATGAAGGCCTTGCCGCCGTTGATGACGTACTCGGCACCCTGCAGTTCGGCGCGCGTCTTGAGCGAACCCGCGTCCGATCCGGCGCCCGGCTCGGTCAGGCAGTACGACGCCAGCTTGCGCCCGCTCGTCAGGTCCTCGCCCCACTGCTGCGCCACTTCGTCGGTCGCCCAGGTGCCCAGCATCCACGTCGCCATGTTGTGGATGGTGATGAAGGCCGTCGTCGAAGGGTCGACCGCCGCCATCTCCTCGAACACCAGCGCGGCGTCGAGGCGCGGAAGGCCGAGGCCGCCGATGCGCTCGGGCGCATAGAGGCCGCAGAAGCCCAGCTCGCCAGCCTTGGCGATCGCTTCCCTGGGGAAGATGGCTTGCGCATCCCACTGCGCCGCATGCGGCGCGAATTCAGCCTGAGCGAAATCGCGCGCCGTCTCGGCGAAGGCGCGCTGCTCCTCGGAAAGTTCAAAGTCCAATTGATGCCCCACAGCAGATCATTTCTCGAGTCCTCTTTCCGGGGACATCGCGCAGCCGGCCTTGCCGGATCGCAGATGTGGCCCCGGGAGCCTGGGGGCGAGCTTATTTCAGGCTGATGGTCGTGTTCACGCCGTGCGAGACGGTGCTGTCGTCGAACCAGCGCGCCGTCACCGTCTTGGTCTGCGTGTAGAACAGCACGACCTGCTTGCCGTACGGGCCCAGGTCGCCGAGCTTCGAAGCGCGCGAGCCGGTGAACGAGAACATCGGCACCGGCACCGGGATCGGCACGTTGATGCCCACCTGGCCCACGTCGATGTCTTCCTGGAAGCGACGCGCCGCCGCGCCCGACTGCGTGAAGATCGCAGTGCCGTTGCCGTTCGGGTTGCTGTTGATCAGCTCGATGGCCTCGTCGATGTTCTCGGCGTCCGCGACGCACAGCACGGGGCCGAAGATTTCCTGGTCGTAGATCGTCATGCCGGGCTTCACGCCGGTGAAGATCGTCGGGCCGACGAAGTTGCCCTTCTCGTAGCCGGGCACCGTCGGCTTGCGGCCGTCGAGCACCAGCTTCGCGCCGTCGGCTTCGCCGCGCTCGATGAGGCTGTTCACGCGGTCGTAGGCGGCGCACGAGACCAGCGGGCCCACGTCCACGCCCTTGTCGGTGCCGGCGCCGACCTTCAGCGTCTTCGCCTTCTCGATCAGCTCGGGCACCCAGTTGCGCGCCTCGCCCACCAGCACCGCCACCGACACCGCCATGCAGCGCTGGCCCGCGGCGCCGAAGCTCGCGCCGGCCAGTGCGTTGAGCGTCTGCTCCTTGTTGGCGTCGGGCATCACGATGGCATGGTTCTTCGCGCCCATCATGCATTGCACGCGCTTGCCGGCCAGCGTGGCGCGGTTGTAGACGTGCGTGCCGACCTTGGTGGAGCCGACGAAGCTGATCGCCTTGATGTCCTTGTGGTCGCAGATGCCGTTGACCACGGCCTCGCCGCCATGCACCACGTTCAGCACGCCGGGGGGCACGCCGGCCTCGAGCGCCAGTTCGCACAGGCGCATGGTGACCATCGGGTCCTGCTCGGAAGGCTTGAGCACGAAGGTGTTGCCGGTGACGATGGCCATCGGGAACATCCACAGCGGGATCATGGCCGGGAAGTTGAACGGCGTGATGCCGGCGCACACGCCCAGCGGCTGCAGCAGCGTGTAGGTGTCGACGCCGCTGGCCACGTTGTTGGCCAGTTCGCCGAGCTGCAGGTTGCCGATGTTCGAGGCGTGCTCGACCACTTCGAGGCCGCGGAACACGTCGCCTTCCGCGTCGGGCAGCGTCTTGCCCTGCTCGGCCGTCAAGATCGCGGCGAGCTCGCTCATGTTCTCGCGGATGAGCTGCTGCAGCTTCAGGAAGATGCGCGCGCGGGCGCCGATGGGCGTCTTGCGCCAGGTCTTGAAGGCTTCCCTGGCGGAAGCGACGGCGGCGTCGAGCTCGGCCTGCGTGGCGAAGGGCACGCGCGCCAGCACTTCCTGCGTGGCCGGGTTGACGACGTCGCGCCATTCGGTGGTCTTCGATTCGACCAGCTTTCCGCCGATCAGCAGCTTGACGGTGGCGACCTGGGTCGAGGGCGTGGTGGTGGCGTCCATGGGTTTTGTCTCCTGTGAATCTGTGAAAGCGGCGCCGGGCGAACCGGGTCGGTCACGCATCCTAGCTTTGCAGATTTGCCATGACAATAGACAAAATTGCGCGACGACTTTGCAAAAATGCAAAGCCTTCCACCCGATACGACCTGAAGCACGAAAGCACATGGACTGGGACAACCTGCGGTACTTCCTGGAGCTGGCCCGCTCGGGCACGCTGATGAGCGCGGCACGGCGGCTGGAGGTCGACCACACGACTGTGGCGCGGCGGATCCAGGCGCTCGAGAAGGAGGTCGGCGCCCCGCTCTTCTCGCGCGAATCGGGCGGCCACCGGCTCACCGAGGCGGGCCGGCGCCTGCAGCCGCAGGTCGAGGCGATGGAGAGCGCCTTCCTGGCGGTGGAGAGCACCGCGCCGGCATCGCAGGAAGGCCTTTCGGGCCTGGTGCGCATCGGCGCGACCGAAGGCTTCGGCACGGTGGTGCTGGCGCCGCAGCTCGCGTCGTTCGCGGTGCGGCACCCGAAGCTCACCATCGACCTGCTCGCGATGCCGCGTCTCGTGCACCTGTCTCGGCGCGAGGCCGACATCGTGATCTCGCTCGAACGCCCGGCGCGCGGGCCGGTGGTGGTCGCCAAGCTCACCGACTACACGCTGCGCCTGTACGCATCCAGGCAATACCTGTCGGCGCACAAGCCGATCCGCACCCGGGAGGACCTGCGCGGCCACACCTTCATCAGCTACGTGGACGACCTGCTCTTCAGCAAGGAGCTGCAGTACCTCGACGAACTGCACCGCCCCGACGCCTTCGCGCTGCGCAGCACCAGCGTGCTCGCGCAGCACAGCGCGGTGGCTGCGGGCGCGGGCATCGCGGTGCTGCCGGCGTTCCTCGCCGAACACGACAGCGCGCTGCGCCCCGTCCTGCCCGGGCAGGCGAACTTCACGCGCACCTTCTGGATGTCGATGCCGGCGGAGACCAAGCATCTCGCGCGCATGCAGGCGGTGTGGAACTTCCTGCGCGAGACGGTGCAGGAGCGGCAGTCGCTCTTGCTGCTGCAGCCGCCTGGCGAAGAGAATGAGTCGAGCGGCCCGCCACAACGGCCGGCCCGCCAGCGCAAGCCCACCCCATAACGATCGACCCGCTCCCCCAGACGGAGACAGGAGAAACGCCCATGCCACGCCACCGCCCCGCCCGACTCGAACACATCGCCGGCATCGGCGTCGACCGCATGGGCGCCATCGCAGACGACGCGAGCGGCCCGCCGTTCCTGCGGCTGGAGAACCTCGACGTCGACATCCCGCCAGACCCCGAAGCCGTCGCGCGCACCGTGCAGGCCGCATCGTTCGACCCCGACAACAGCTACCTGCCCTTCGTCGGCCAGTCCCGGCTGCGCGACGTGGCGGCGCGGCATGTGTCGGCGCTCTCGGGCGTGGCGTACAGCGGCGCGCGCAACTGCGTGATCTCGGCGGGCGGGCTCTCGGGCATCCTCAATGCGCTGCTCGCGACCGTCGAGGTCGGCGACGAAGTGCTGGTGACCGACCCGACCTACGCAGGCCTGCTCAACCGCATCCGCCTTGCGGGCGGCACACCGAAGTACGTGCCCTTCAGGTTCACACCCGGCGGTGAATGGGAGCTCGACCGCGAAGCGCTGCAACAGGCAGTCGGCCCGCGCGTGCGCACCATGCTGCTGATGTCGCCCTCGATGCCCTCGGGCGGCTGCTTCGACGAGGAAGACTGGCGCGCCATCGCCGCGCTGTGCGTGCAGCACGACATCACGCTGATCCTCGACACCGCGATGGAGCGCCTGCTGTACGACGGCCGCAAGCCCATCCATCCCGCGGGCCTGCCCGGCATGGCCGAGCGCACCATCACGGTGGGCTCGTCGGCCAAGGAACTGCGCATGATCGGCTGGCGCGTGGGCTGGACCGTGGCGCCCGAGAGTTACATGCCCGACCTCGTGGCCGTGTCGCTCGCCAATGTGGTGGTGCCCGTCGGTATCGCTCAGGACGCGGTGGCCACCGCGCTGGAGCAATCGCCGCGCACGCTCGCGCCCTACGTGGCGGAACTGGAGCGGCGGCGCGACACGGTGCTGGAGGAGCTCAAGGGCCTGCCGGTCGGCGTGCCGGGCGGTGGCTGGTCGCTGCTGCTGCGCACGAGCGATTTCGGCATCGACGGGCAGACGTTGTCGGAGCGCCTGCTCGCGCAGCGCGTCTGCGCCACCGCGATGAAGGGCTGGGGCAAGACGCATGGGGCGCAGTACCTGCGCTTCGTGTTTTCCAACGAGCCGGTGGAGCGGCTGCGGGGGTTGGGAGACAAGGTGCGGTCGGCGCTCGGGGCTTAAGGCCACCTCGGCGGATCGCTTCCCGGCGGCATCGAAGGCCGCACCCATTCGGCGGGCGTGCGTTGCAGTTGCGCGCTGTGTCGCAGCGCCGCCAGCCGGCCGAACCCGGAGTCGGAGGTTTCGACATACGGCTTCAGATCGGGCTTCGCAGCCGAGAGCCCGTCCTGCACGCGCCCGAGGCTGCGCAGCCACTGTCCCGTCTGCGCCAGCGACAGCTGCACGTGCCAGCTTCCACCCTCCCGCTGCTGGCGCCAAAGTGCCGCGGCTGCGCCGAAGGCGATCAGGTAGCCGGTGGCCTCGTCGAGGATCTGCATGGGCAGCGGCCTGGGCTTGCCGTCGCCTGCGGCCTCGCCCTCGGCGTGGTTGAAGCCCATCGCGGTCTGGACCAGCGAATCGAAACCCCGGCGACTTGCCCACGGCCCCTTGGTGCCGTAGGCGCTGAGCGATACGCAGACGATGCCGGGCCTCATGCTTGCCAGCGCTGCCGGTCCGAAGCCGCGCGCCTCGATGCCGCCCGGCCTGTAGCCCTGGACGAACACATGCGCATCGACCACCAGCCGCCGCAGGGCCGTCCGCCCCTCCTCGGTCTGCAGGTCGGCATGCGCCGAGAGCTTGCCCCGGCTGGTGTCGGCGATCGCACTGATGTTCGGCAGGTTCGGTGAGTTCACGAGCATCACCTCCGCGCCATAGGCCGCAAGGGCGCGTCCACCGACCGGCCCGGCAAGCACCCGCGTGAGGTCGAGCACGCGCAGGCCCGACAGGGGGCGCTCGTCTTCGCGCAGGGGCGGCAGTGCAAGCGGCGGCGCATCGCCGATGCGCTCGATGGTGAAGAGAGGCTGCGCGGCGACTGCGCGGCCCTGAGGCGAGGCGTCCCATTCGTCGAAGCGCCGCAGCGCCGTCACGACCAGCCCGGCCGCAGCCGCGGCATCTTCCAAGTCGAGCGCGGGCCACGCGGCCATCGCCCGCTCCGCGTCCGCGCGGGTGGCGGTGGCCGGGTCGAGATTCATCAGCCGCAGCGCGCCGTCGCGGTGATGCGCGAAGTTCGCGTGCAAGCGCACCCAGCCGTCGGCGCAGCGATAGAGCCCCGAGAACTCGTCCCATTGCGGTGGTACCTGGCCGTCCAGGCTGAACCAGCCCGTGCTCTCCAGGGCCGCATGAAGCATGTCGACGCCCACCTGCTGCCGTGGCGTTCCCCGCAGGTGCCCCAGTTCGCAGGCCGCGAGGGCCGCAGCAGCGATGGTGCCCTGCGCTGCAGTGCCTACCGCGAAGGAAGACGGCAGCACAGGTTCCGCACCGGTGAACCGCGCGAACTGCAAGGCCTCTTCGGGCAAGCCGGCTTGCCGCCAGATGCCGCCCAGAACCTCGCTCGAATTCACCATTTCCATGCTCCAAGGCAAAAAGGCAGGTCCGCTTGCGCGACCCTGCCTCTTGTTGTCGTTGCGTTTGCCGTCCGCCCAGTTACTGGATCAGCTTGGCCCCAGTCTTGGCCTGCAGCGCGTCGAAGGTGACGCCCGGCGCCAGCTCGACGACCTTCAGGCCCTCGGGCACCACGTCCATCACGGCCAGGTCGGTGATGATGCGGTCGACCACGCCCACGCCGGTCAGCGGCAGGGTGCACTTCTCGAGGATCTTCAAGTCCTCGGTGCCGTCCTTCTTCTTGGCGACGTGCTCCATCAGGACGATCACGCGCTTCACGCCGGCCACGAGGTCCATGGCGCCGCCCATGCCCTTGACCATCTTGCCGGGGATCATCCAGTTAGCGAGGTCGCCCTTGGTGCTGACCTGCATGGCGCCGAGGATCGACAGGTTGATCTTGCCGCCGCGGATCATCGCGAAGCTGTCATGGCTGCCGAAGATGGCCGAGCCCGGCAGCGTGGTCACGGTCTGCTTGCCGGCGTTGATCAGGTCGGCGTCGACCTGGTCTTCCGTCGGGAACGGGCCGATGCCGAGCATGCCGTTCTCGCTCTGCAGCCACACTTCCTTGTCGCCGGTGTGGTTGGCCACCAGCGTCGGGATGCCGATGCCGAGGTTGACGTAGAAGCCGTCCTCGAGTTCCTGGGCGGCGCGGGCCGCCATCTGGTCTTGGGTCCAGGGCATCTCAGGCTCCTTCTTTCTTGTTGACGACCTTGGCAGGCACTTCGCTGCCGGCTGCTGCAGCGGCGGCGATGACGGTCTGCGCCTCGACCTTGGCGGCGGCGGCATCGACCGATGCGCTCACGGTGCGCTTCTCGATGCGCTTCTCGGGGTTGGCGTTGAGCACGATGCGGTGCACGTAGATGCCCGGCAGGTGGATGTCGTCGGGGGCCAGTTCGCCCACCTCGACGATCTTCTCGACCTCGACGATGCAGATCTTGCCGGCCATGGCCGCGGCCGGGTTGAAGTTGCGCGCCGTCAGGCGGAAGCGCAGGTTGCCCGACTTGTCGGCCACGTCGGCCTTCACCAGCGCCACGTCGGGCACCAGCGAGCGTTCCATCACGTAGGTCTCGCCGTCGAACTCGCGCAGTTCCTTGCCTTCGGCAACCTGGGTGCCCACGCCGGTCTTGGTGAAGAAGGCCGGGATGCCGGCGCCGCCGGCGCGCAGCTTCTCGGCCAGCGTGCCCTGCGGCGTGAACTCCAGGGCCAGCTCGCCCGCGAGGTACTGGCGCTCGAACTCCTTGTTCTCACCGACGTAGGACGCGATCATCTTCTTGATCTGGCGCGTCTCCAGCAGCTTGCCGAGGCCGAAGCCGTCGACGCCCGCGTTGTTGGAGATGACGGTGAGGTTCTGGACGCCGGAATCCTTGAGCGCGTCGATCAGCGCTTCGGGAATGCCGCAGAGGCCGAAGCCGCCGACCGCGAGCATCTGCCCGTCGGCGACGACCCCCTTGAGTGCCGCATCAGCGGTGGGAAAAATCTTGTTCACTCGAGCTCCTCGATGGATGAATGAAAGTGGGTGGAAAGGAGTTGGTAAAGGGCGGGAAACCCCTGAACGATACTACCTACTCGCATACGTAGTATTTCGTAATGGAGACCCCCGATGCCCGAGATCGATTACCGGCTGGCGTTTGAACACGCGCCTGTCGGCATGGTGGTGTCGAGCAACCGCACCATCGTGGCGTGCAACCTGCGCGTTTGCGAGATTTTTGGCGCAACGCCCTCCGCGCTGGTCGGGCATTCGTTCAGCATCCTCTACCCGAGCGTGGCCGAGTTCGAGCGCATCGGCAAGCGCATGGAGCCCTTCCTCAACGCCAGCGGGCACTACGCCGACAACCGCATGATGAAGCGGCTGGGCAACCTGCACGGCGCCATCGCCGACGAGACCTTCTGGTGCCACGTGACCGGCCACGCCATGAACCGCGATGCCCCCCACGAGGCCGGTATCTGGACCTTCGAGGACCTGGGCTCGCGCCGCGCCGTCAAGGCCGAACTCACGCCGCGCGAGCGCGAAGTTGCCGCGCAGGTGATGCGCGGGCTGACCTCCAAGGAGATCGGCAAGGCGCTGGGCATCAGCCACCGCACCGTCGAACTCCACCGCGCCCGGCTGATGCGCAAGTACTCGGCCGCGACCACGGCGGAGCTGGTGCAGAAGCTGATCGCAGGCTAGGTCCGGCCTGCGAGCTCGATGCGCAGGCGCACCATGTCGCGCAGCACGATGCCGTCCTGCCTCTGCAGCCTGCCGCCGCCCGTGCGGCGCACGAAGAAGTCGGTGTCGACGCCGACGATGCGGAAGCCGAAGCGCTGGTAGAAGGCCAGCTCGCGCAGGCTGCTGTTGCCTGTACCCACCTCGAGCAGTTGCGCCCCGCGCTCGGTCGCCAGCGCCTTCGCCTTGCGCAGCAGCGCGGTGCCGACGCCATGGCTGCGCAGTTCGCCGCGCACCGCGATGTTCATGATTTCCCAGGTGCCGACGCGGGTTTCGAGCAGCACCATCTGGCCGACGACCTCGCCTGCCGCCTCCGCCAACCAGAGTTCGCCGCGCGAGAGGTACTTGCGGATCTCGGCGCGCGGGCCGTCGGCGGCCAGCAGCAGCGGCCATGGCATCGGATCGTCGGGGGTGGCGCGGCGCATCTTCAGCCTTGGCGCTGTCGTCTTGCTCTTCATTCTTGCGGGTCTGCCTGCTTGTTCGTCTATGGATCGGTCGAGGGGCGCTGGATTCTCGCCCCGCGCGCGGGCCACCGATTCGAAATCCCAGCCCGAAGTTCCGTCCAGCGGATGCCCCATCGTTGCGAAAACGGAAACGCCGTGTCGACGAAACGCCTGTGCCGCAGCGCGCTGCGAAGCCTATCGTGGAGGCCATCGGGGCGATGAGCCCGCAACCACACAGGAGTCCGAAATGTCCACGCCCATCCATTCCGAACGCAGCCTCCTGCTGCAGACGCAGGCCTCGGTCGCCCGCGCCCATGCGCTCGCCGTGCGCCAGCTGCCGGTCGCGATGACGCTCTCCGCGATCATCCTTTCGATCATCAACGTCAAGCTGTAGCCGCGCCTTGGATCAATCGGGCTTGATGTCCGCCGACTTGATCACCTTCGACCAGGTCGCCAGTTCCTGGTCGACGAATTTCGCGAGCGTCGCTGAGCCCATGTAGGTCGCGAAGGCGCCCTGCTCGTCCACCTTCTTGCGGAAGGCTTCGCTCTCGACGATCTTGCGCAGTTCCGCGCTCAGCCTGTTGACGACCTCCGGCGGCGTCTTCGCCGGCGCGAACACCGCGAACCACGACTCGACCTCGTAGCCCGGCAGCCCCGCCTCGGCCGAAGTCGGCACGTCGGGCATCGACGGGTGGCGCTTGCTGCCCGTGTAGGCCAGCGGCTTGATGCGACCGCCTGCGAAGTGGCCGATGACGGAGGGCGGCGTGGTGATGAACATGTCCACGTTGCCCGAGATCAGGTCGTTGATCGCCGGCCCCGAGCCCTTGTAGGGCACGTGCGTCATCGCCTGCTTCGCCTGCCGCGACAGCAGCTCGCCCGCGATGTGCTGGATCGAGCCGTTGCCCGAGGAGGCATAGAACAGCCCGCCCTCCTTCCTGCCGCCGTACTCGATGAGCTCCTTCATCGACTTCACAGGCAGCTTGCCGCTCACCGCGACCACGTGCGGCGCGCGCATCACCATCGCCACCGGCACGAAGTCCTTGGTGGGGCTCCACTTGATGTTCGGGTAGAGCGAGGGATTGCCCACGTGGTAGCCCGAGTACTGCATCAGCAGCGTGTAGCCGTCGGGCGCGGCGCGCGCCACGAACTCGGTGCCGATGTTGCCGCTCGCGCCGGGCTTGTTGTCGACGACGACGGGCTGCCCCAGCGCACGCTGCAGCGGCTCGCCGACCAGGCGGGCCATGATGTCGGTGGAGCCTGCCGGCGCGGTCGGCACGACCATCGTGATCGGCTTCGAGGGCCAGGCGTCGGCAGCGCTCGCGGCCGAAGCGGACAGCACAAGGCCGACCGCGACGAGGCGGTGGATGGTTTTCATGGTTTGTCTCCGGTGGTTTTGTTTTTGCTCGCTGTCTTCCGGGGCCTCGCCCTCAGGGCGACAGCTCCGAGATCTCGATCAGGTTGAGATCCGGATCGCGCACATAGACCGAGCGGATGCGCGAGGTGGCGCCGGTGCGCATCACCGGCCCTTCGAGGATCGGCACGCCCTGCCTTGCAAGACGCGCAATGACTTCGCCCAGCGGCACGCTGGCGATGAAGCACAGGTCCAGCGAGCCGGGCGTGGGCAGCTGCGCCTTGGGCTCGAACTCGTGGCCCTTCACATGCAGGTTGATCTTCTGGTTGCCGAAGCGAAAAGCCTTGCGGCCGGCGCCGAAGCTCTCCAGCGACATGCCCATCACATCGACATAGAAGCGGATGCAGGCCTCCTCTTGCGCGGTGGTCAGCACGAGGTGGTCCAGGTGGTCGATCATGGTTGCAGCTCCTTCGTTGCGAGCCCGCGCTGCCTTGCACGAGCCACGATGTCGTTGAAATCCGGCGGCGGCGCATGCCGCGTCAGCCGGTGGCCGGCGCGCGAGACCTGGGCGGGCAGATCGTGCTGCAGCAGCGCTTCCAGGGCCACTGCGGTGCCGACCAGGCCCGCGAGGTCCATGCCGGTGTCATAGCCCATGCATTGCAGCATGTGGACCACGTCCTCCGTCGCCACATTGCCGGTCGCGCCCGGCGCGTAGGGGCAGCCGCCGATGCCGCCGAGCGACATGTCGAGCCGGCGGATGCCGGCCTCGACCGCCGCCACCGTGTTCACGAGGCCCATGCCGCGCGTGTTGTGGAAGTGGGCCGTCCATTCCAGTGCCGGGTGGCTCGCCATCACCGCTTCGCAGATCTCCCCCACCTGCGTGGGATAGGCCATGCCCGTGGTGTCGCACAGCGTGATGCCCTGCACGTCCAGCGCGGCGAAGCGGTCGATCCAGCCACGCACGGCCGCCAGCGGCACCTCGCCCTCCATCGGGCAGCCGAACACGCATGAGAGCGACACGTTCACCGGCACGCCGGCGTGCTTCGCCAGGCCGATGACGTCGGCCAGCTGCGCGAAAGACTGCTCCCGCGTCATCCGCAGGTTGGCGAGGTTGTGCGTCTCGCTCGCCGACATGACGATGTTGAATTCGTCGATGCGGCTTTCCAGAGCGCGCTGCGCACCGCGCACATTGGGCACCAGCGCCGTGTAGACCACGCCGGGGCGGCGGGCGATCCGATTCATCACCTCCTCGCCGTCGCGCAGTGCGGGAATCGCCTTCGCCGAGGTGAAGGACGTGACTTCGATCTTCGCGTAGCCCAGGCCGCCGAGCCGGTCGATCAGCGCGATCTTGTCCTCCGTCGGGATGAAGCGGCTCTCCATCTGGAAGCCGTCGCGCGTCGCGACCTCGTTGATCAACAGCCGCGTGCCGTTGCCCTCCTTCATGCCGCCGCTCCTTCGGCACGGCGCGCGGGCCAGCCGCCGCCGCGCAGATCACCATCGTGCTCGCCCAGCCGGGGCGCGGGGTGCGCGATGCGGCCCGGCGTGGCACTGAGCTTGGGCACCACGCCAGGCACCTTCAGCGTGGCGCCGTCGGAAGTCGAGGCTTCCACGATCATCCCGCGCGCCAGGTATTGCGGGTCGCTCGCGATGTCGGCCACCGTGTAGATGCGCCCCACAGGCACGCCCGCCGCATCGAGTGCGGCCAGCACCTCGTCGCGGCTGCGCCGCAGCGTCCATGCCTCGATGGCGGCGTCGATCTCATCCACGCGCAGCACGCGGCCGTCGTTGTGCGCGAGCGCGGGGTCGCTTCCCAGGTCTTCCCGGCCGATGGCGCGCATCAGCCGGCGGAAGATGCTGTCGCCGTTGCCGGCCACCAGCACGTAGTGTCCGTCCTCGCAGCGGTAGGCGTTGGTCGGCGCGATGCCGGGCAGCGCGCTGCCGGCCCGCTCGCGCACGGCGCCGAAGGCGTCGTATTCGGGCAGCAGGCTTTCCATCACGTTGAACACCGACTCGTAGAGCGCCACGTCGATGAACTGCCCTTCTCCGCCATGGGTGGTACGGTGGTGCAGCGCGGTCAGCACGCCGATCACGCCGTGCAGCGCGGCCAGCGTGTCGCCCAGCGACACTCCCACGCGCACCGGCACCCGCCCCGGCTCGCCGCTCAGGTAGCGCAGGCCGCCCATCGATTCGCCGAGCACGCCGAAGCCGGGCTTGTCGCGATAGGGCCCGGTCTGCCCGTAGCCCGAGATGCGCAGCATGATCAGCCGCGGGTTCAGCGCATGCAGCTCTTCCCACCCCAGGCCCCAGCCTTCGAGCGTGCCGGGCTTGAAGTTCTCGATCAGCACGTCGGCCTCGAGCGCCAGTGCGCGCACGGCCTCCTGACCTTCGGTGCTGCGCAGGTCGAGGCACACCGAGCGCTTGTTGCGCGACTGCACCTCCCACCATGCCGAGGTGCCGTTGTCGCGCAGCAGCCGCCACTTGCGCAGCGGATCGCCGACGCCGACCGGCTCGACCTTGATCACGTCGGCACCGAACTCCGCCAGCGTCTTGCCGGCGAAGGGGCCGGCGATGAGCTGGCCGAGCTCCAGCACCTTCAGGCCTTCGAGTGCATTCATGTCCGCGTCCGTCTCCTTGGTTGGGCTGACCCCGACTCTAGGAACGGATCGCGGAATGCGGAATTGCTTTGGCGGCAGCAGTCCTTCGCGAAACGCGAAGGGGCTCTCTCGACTCTCCCTAGAATTCCCCAATGGCCAGCACCATCAATCCCGCGCGTGTCGATTTCGTGACGCTTCGCCTCTTCTGCGCCGTGGCCCAGTCGGGCAGCATCACCAAGGGTGCGGAGGCGTGCCACCTCGCGCTCTCGGCCGCAAGCCGGCGGCTATCCGATTTCGAAGCGGCAACAGGGTCGAAGCTGCTGGAACGCAGCTCCCAGGGCATCGCGCTCACGCCTGCGGGCCATGTGGCGATGCAGCATGCGATGCGGCTCTTCCAGGGCTTCGAGCAGTTCAGCAGCGAGCTCGGCGACTACTCGAGCGGCGTGCGCGGCCACGTGCGGCTGTGGGCCAACATGTCTGCGCTGACGGAGTTCCTGCCCGCTACGCTCGCGGCCTTTCTCGCGCAGCATCCGGACATCCGCGTCGAGGTCGAGGAGCAGCTGAGCGGCGACATCGTGCGCGCGCTCGTTGATGGGCTCGCAGACGTCGGCGTGTTCGCCGAGAACACCCCTGCCTACGGCCTCGACGTGCAGCCCTTCCAGACAGACGAGCTCGTGGTGCTCTGTGCGAAGCAGCATCCGCTGGCGCGCAGCCGCGTGAAGCAGACGGATTTCAGGAGCTGCCTCGCGCACGAGTTCGTGGGGCTGAACCGCAGCAGCTCGCTGCTGGAGCTGACCTCGCGCGCGGCCGAGCAGGCCGGCATTCCGATGCGCCTGCGCGTGCAGGTGCGCAGCTTCGACGCGATGTGCCACATGATCGCGGCCAACCTGGGCATCGGCGTGGTGCCGCTGGCCGCCTGCAAGGCGCAGGTGGAGGCGCTCGACCTGAAGGTCGTGCACCTCAAGGACGAATGGGCCACGCGGCGGCTGCTGATGGCGACGAAGACGGGGGCCGAGCTCTCCCCCGCGGCGCGGCTGCTGGTGCGCCAGTTGCTGCAGCCCGCCGCTCCCTGAGGCCGCTCGGCTGCCTCAGGGCTGCCGCGAGCTTGGTCTCACCCTTTCTCCAGCGCTGTCCATTCTTCGTCGGTGAAGAGCCTCGAACGCGTCAGGAAGCGCAAGCCCTCCGGCCCCTCCAGCGAGAACATGCCGCCGCGACCCGGCACCACGTCAATGATGAGCTGCGTGTGCTGCCAGTACTCGAACTGCGGCCCGCTGATGTAGAACGGCATGCCGCCGATGTGCCCCAGCAGCCTGTCGTAGTCGCCCACGATGAACTCGCCCTGCGCGTAGCACATCGGCGCGCTGCCGTCGCAGCAGCCGCCCGACTGATGGAACATCAGCGGGCCGTGCCCGGCGGCGAGCCTGTCGATCAGCGCAAGCGCTGCATCGGTCGCGGTGACGCGCAGGACTTCGCCGGTGCTGCTCATCAGAAGAAGCCCAGCTTGTTCTCGCTGTAGCTCACCAGCAGGTTCTTGGTCTGCTGGTAGTGGTCGAGCATCATCTTGTGGTTCTCGCGGCCGATGCCCGACTGCTTGTAGCCGCCGAAGGCCGCGTGCGCCGGATAGTGGTGGTAGCAGTTGGTCCACACGCGGCCGGCCTGGATGCCGCGGCCCATGCGGAAGGCGCGGTTCATGTCGCGGCTCCACACGCCGGCGCCGAGGCCGTAGAGGGTGTCGTTGGCGATGGCCAGCGCTTCTTCCTCGTCCTTGAAGGTGGTGACCGACACCACGGGGCCGAAGATTTCCTCCTGGAAGATCCGCATCCTGTTGTTGCCCCTGAACACCGTCGGCTTCACGTAATAGCCGCCGGCGAGGTCGCCTTCGAACTGGTGGCGCTCGCCGCCGATCAGCACTCTCGCGCCCTCCTGCCTGCCGATGTCGAGGTACGACAGGATCTTCTCCAGCTGCTCGCTGGAGGCCTGCGCGCCGATCATGGTGGCCATGTCCAGCGGGCTGCCCTGCTTGATGGCGGCCACGCGCTTGAGCGCGCGCTCCATGAAGCGGTCGTAGATCGACTCCTGGATCAGCGCGCGCGACGGGCAGGTGCAGACCTCGCCCTGGTTCAGCGCGAACATCGCGAAGCCTTCGAGCGCCTTGTCGAAGAAGGCGTCGTCCTTGTCCATCACGTCGGCGAAGAAGATGTTGGGCGACTTGCCGCCCAGCTCCAGCGTGACCGGAATCAGGTTCTGGCTCGCGTACTGGGAGATCAGCCGGCCCGTGGTGGTCTCGCCGGTGAAGGCGATCTTGCCGATGCGGTTGCTCGACGCCAGCGGCTTGCCCGCCTCCACGCCGAAGCCGTTGACCACGTTCAGCACGCCCGGCGGCAGCAGGTCGCCGATCAGCTCCATCAGCACCAGGATCGACACCGGCGTCTGCTCGGCCGGCTTGATCACCACGCAGTTGCCGGCCGCGAGCGCGGGCGCCAGCTTCCACACGGCCATCAGGATGGGGAAGTTCCACGGAATGATCTGCCCGACCACGCCGATGGGTTCGTGGAAGTGGTACGCGAAGGTTTCATGATCGATCTCGCTGATGCCGCCCTCCTGCGAGCGCACGCACGAGGCGAAGTAGCGGAAGTGGTCGATGGCCAGCGGCAGGTCGGCGGCGGTGGTCTCTCGGATGGGCTTGCCGTTGTCCCAGGTTTCCGCAGCCGCGAGCACGGCCAGGTTCTCCTGCATGCGGTCGGCGATCCTGTTGAGGATGTTCGCGCGTTCGGTCGTCGAGGTGCGGCCCCAGGCGGCCTTCGCCTTGTGGGCTGCGTCCAGCGCGCGCTCGATGTCGGCCGCGGTGGAGCGCGGCACCTCGCAGAAGACCTTGCCGGTCACGGGCGTGATGTTCTCGAAATACTGGTTCTCCGCCGGCGCGACCCATTCGCCGCCGATGTAGTTGCCGTAGCGCTTCTTGAACGGCACCGCGGTACCGAATTTGCCCGGTTCGAGCATGTCCATGACGTTGTCTCCATGTGCAGGGTGATGGCGCCGCGACATGCGGCGGCCGCACGCTCAAGCGCAAGCCGCGTACCCGGCCGGATCGGTAGATTCCCTGAGCGCCCTACCGAGGGGAGGCGGTCCCGGCAGCGGGTTTTCATTCGCAATCTGCGACATGTTCGGGCGAACATGGCGACTACGATGTCGCACAAGGCGAAACACCATCGGAGACACGCATGAGTGCACAAGCGCAGTTGCCGTCGATCGCAGTGGCACAGGCCCGGGAGCTCTTCTTCGAACAGGGCGCCGACCCCGTGCCCTGGATCGCCCCGCACATCTCACGCTCCTGGCAGCGCAGCCGCCCGGTCGACCACCAGGCCGTCGACCCCGAGCCGATGGCGCTCTCCCTGCTGAGCGAACGGCGCGAACAGGCCATGCGCCTGCTGAACTGCGCGCAGCCCGAGCTCGACGGCCTGGCCGAGCATGCGATCGGCAACGGCTGCGTGGTGATCCTGTCGGACGCCAGCGGGCTGATCCTCGAAGAGATCGGCAGCCCCGACTTCCTGCCCAAGGCCCAGCGCATCGCGCTGCAGCCGGGCGTGGAGTGGTCGGAGCACAACCGGGGCACCAACGCCATCGGCACCGCGCTGGCCGAGCGCGAAGCGCTGATGGTGCTGGGCGGCGAGCACTACCTGGCGCAGAACGGCGGACTCGGCTGCGCCGCAGCCCCCATCTTCACGGGACGCGGCGAGCTCGCGGGCGCGCTCGACATCTCTGGCGACACGGTGCGCGTGAACACGCACGCGCTCGGACTGGTCCGCATGGCGGCCCAGCAGGTCGAGCACCGCATGATGCTGGCCGAGGCCGGCGGCCACGTGCTGCGCTTCCATGCACGGCCGGCGCTGATCGGCACGGCGCGCGAGGGGCTGATGGTGATCGACGGCGGGCGCATCGTCGCGGCCAACCGCGTGGCGCTCGAACTGTTCGGCCGCTCCTGGAAAGACCTGCTCGACCTGGACGCCGACGACTTCCTCGGCCCGCACTGGCCGCGCATGGAGCACCGGCGCGGCCTGCTCACGCTGCCGGGCGGACGGCAGATCGCGACGGTGATGGAGCGCTCGGGCACGCCGGGCAGCCCACGTGCGACCCGGCGGCGCAGCGTGCCATCGCAGGCCGTGACCGAGGCCGACGACGTGCAGCCGCTGCTGCACAAGGCCGTGCGGGTGCTCAACGAAGGCGTCTCCGTGCTGGTCAACGGCGAGACCGGCAGCGGCAAGGAGGTGTTCTCGCGCCGGCTGCATGCTGCCAGCCGGCGCAGCGCAGGCCCCTTCGTCGCGGTGGATTGCGCGTCGCTGCCCGAGACGCTGATCGAATCGGAACTCTTCGGCTACGAGCAAGGCGCCTTCACCGGGGCCAGGCGCAAGGGCATGGCCGGGCGCATCCGAGAGGCCGACGGCGGCGTGCTGTTCCTCGACGAGATCGCGGAGATACCGCTGGCCCTTCAGACGCGGCTGCTGCGCGTGCTGGAGGAGCGCGTGGTCACGCCGCTGGGAGGCGGCCAGGGCGTGCCGGTGGACTTCGACCTTGTCTGCGCAACCCACGGCCACCTGCCCTCGCTGGTGGAGGCCGGCCGCTTCCGCGCCGACCTGATGTACCGCGTGGCCGGCTTCACGGTCACGCTGCCGGCGCTGAGGCAGCGCGACGATCGGCATGCGCTGATCTCGCGGCTGTTCCTCGAGGCGGGCGGCGCGGCGAAGCATCTGCAACTGGAGGCCGATGCCTTGGAAGCGTTGGCAGCCTACCGTTGGCCGGGCAACGTGCGCGAGCTGCGCAGCACGCTGCGCTCCATCGTGGCGCTGGCCGATGCGGGCGACTGCGTGACGGCAGCCATGCTCCCGCCGCATCTGCAGGATCTTGGGATGCAGCCTGCCGCCCCATCGCCGATGCCGACCGCTCCGCACGCGGCGCCCCTGCAGGCCATGACGCGCCAGGCGCTCGACGAGGCGCTAAAGGCCTGCGACCACGACGTCGCGAAGGCCGCGCGCAGGCTGGGCATCCATCGCAGCACGATCTACCGCCACCTCGCACGCCAGCGCGGCAAGCCTGCCGGCAACTGATGCCGGGGTCCGGCCGGAACCTGCATCGATCCTGGCCCGCCGTGCCGACCGCTACCAAAGACTGACTTGCCCCGGTGTGCCGGAGCGGCCAGACTTTGGGCGAAGCGCAGCTCCAGCATCCATGACCGCCCGCAAATCCGTCCGCCGCCTGTCCGCCGTTCCTTCGACCCTGCGGATTCCCCTGGCCGCGCGTGCCTCGGGCGACGCGATGTTCCCGCAGGTGGCCGTGCGCGACGCGTACGCCGCGGGCGTCCTCGAACAGATCCGCGACGAGGGCGATCCGCTGCCCGAAGACCGGGCCACCATCTACGGCATCCTCTCGCGCACGCGGCGCTTCCGCAGCCTGGCGCAGGAGTTCCTCAAGCAGCACCCTGGCGCGCGCATCGTGAACATGGGCTGCGGGCTGAGCCACTACTTCCAGTGGCTCGACGATGGCAGGTCGCGCATGACCGATGCCGACCTGCCCGAAGTGCTCGAACTGCGCCGCGCGCTGCTTCCCGAGCCCGGCGATCGCCATGACGTGCGCGAATTCGACCTGAGCGCAGCCAAGTGGTGGGATCAACTGGGCCTGCCGCGCAAGCGCGATGCGCAACCCGTCTTCCTCTTCACCGAAGGCGTGCTGATGTACCTGGAACCCGGGCAGGTCCAGGCGGTGCTCGCGACTTTCGGCGAGCGCGCGCCCGCCGGCTCCGTGCTCGCCTTCGACGCGATGTGCTGGCTCGCGGTGGGGCGCGGCAGGCAGCATCCCTCGGTGCGGGTGACCGGGGCGGAGTTCAAGTGGGGCATCCGCCGCACGGCCGAACTCACGCAGCCCCATCCGCGCCTGAGCCTCGAGAGCACCTACCGCGTGCTCGAAGGCTTCGGCCTGCCCTACACCCTGTTCGCGCCGATGGTCATGCTGTTCCTGGGCGTGCCGCTCTATGCGCTCTACGAACTGAAGGCGACGGACGGCGCCGATACATAAACGCACAATTTTTCGAATTGCCGGTTTTGTCCGGCGCGCGCTGCGCGGATCGGCTGACGCGGGCCGCGCTCCGATAAGGCCATGATCCGGGGGTGTTTACGGTCGCGGAAAATGCCATATCGTTTCTGCACTCCACCGTCCCTCCGTTCTTCCCCCCAAGAGATTCGCAACCCTCAAGAACCACATGCTTGATCGCCGATCCTTCCTTGCCGCCGGCAGTGCCGCTGCCGCACTCGCCGCCCTCGGACTGCCCGAAGAGGCCCTCGCCGCCAACGGCCTGCAGCTGAGCCAGCCCACGCCCTTCTCCTTCGACGCGCTGGTCGCGCAGGCGAAGGCGCTGGCCGGCAAGCCCTATGCCGCTGCCACGCCCCTGGCACCCGAGGTGCTCGACCGCATCGACTACGACGCGCACGGCAAGATCAAGTTCGACCCGGCCAACGCCCTCTTCCGCGACGGGCCCGGCGCATTTCCGGTCACCTTCTTCCACCTGGGGCGCTTCTTCCAGACCCCGGTGCGCATGAACGTGCTGGAGAACGCCGACGGCGACGTCTTCTCCCGGGAGGTGCTCTACAGCCCCTCCTACTTCTCGATGCCGCCCGACAGCCCGGCGCGCTCGCTGCCCCCGGGCGCGGGCTTCGCCGGCTTCCGTCTGCAGGAAAGCCGCCTGGGCGACCAGAGCAAGCTCGACTGGCAGAAGAACGACTGGGTGGCCTTCCTGGGCGCCTCGTACTTCCGCGCCATCGGCGAGCTCTACCAGTACGGCCTCTCCGCGCGCGGCATCGCGCTGGACGTGGCGGTGCCCGACCGGCCCGAGGAGTTCCCGAACTTCACCCGCTTCTACTTCGAGACGCCGGCGGCCAACAACACAACCTCGATGACGGTCTACGCGCTGCTCGAAGGGCCGAGCGTGACGGGCGTCTTCAAGTTCGTCATGCAGCGCACCAAGGCCGTCATCATGGACATCGATGCACGCCTGTTCATGCGCAAGGACGTGGCCCGCCTGGGCCTCGTGCCGCTCACCTCGATGTACTGGTACTCGGAAACCACCAAGCCCACCGCCATCGACTGGCGCCCCGAGGTGCACGACTCCGACGGCCTCGCGATCTGGAACGGCGCGGGCGAGCGCATCTGGCGCCCGCTCAACAACCCGACGCAGACGCGCGCATCGGCCTTCGCCGACACCAGGCCGCGCGGCTTCGGGCTGCTGCAGCGCGACCGAGCCTTCGACCACTACCAGGACGGCGTGAACTACGAGAAGCGCCCGAGCCTGTGGATCGAGCCGCTGGGCGACTGGGGCGAGGGCTCGGTGCAGCTCATCGAGATCCCGACCGACGACGAGATCCACGACAACATCGTCGCCTTCTGGGTGCCCAAGGCCGACGCGAAGGCCGGCACCAGCTACAGCCTGCAATACCGGCTGCACTGGACCGACCAGGAACCGTTTCCCTCGCCGCTGGCGCGCTGCGTGGCCACGCGCATCGGCCGCGGCGGTCAGCCGGGCCAGCCGCGTCCGCAGGGCGTGCGCAAGTTCATGGTGGAGTTCATCGGCCAGCCGCTGACGACCGTGCCCTTCGGCGTGAAGCCCGAGGTGGTGCTGACGGCCGCGCGCGGCAAGTTCTCGTACGTCTTCGCCGAGGCCGTGCCCAACGGCGTGCCGGGCCACTGGCGCGCGCAGTTCGACTTCACGCCCGAGGGCAACGAGCCGATCGACATGCGCCTGTACCTGAAGAACGGCGACCAGACGCTCACCGAGACCTGGCTGTACCAGTACCAGCCAGGCTGAGCCCTGACAGCTCCTTGCCGACGAAGCCTCAGCGCTTCGTGACCGAGATCAGCTCGACCTCGAAGTTGAGCGTGGCATTCGGCGGGATCACGCCGCCGGCGCCGCGCGAGCCGTATGCGATCGAGGGCGGGCAGGTCAGCTTGGCCTTGCCGCCCGGCTTCATCTTCTGCACGCCTTCGGTCCAGCACGGGATCACGCCGTTGAGCGGGAACTCGGTGGGCTCGCCGCGCTTGTAGGAGCTGTCGAATTCCTTGCCGCTGTCGGGGAAGGTGCCGCGGTAGTGCACCTTGACCACGTCGGTGGCGGCGGGCGACGCGCCGGTGCCTTCCTTGATCAACTGGTAGACCAGGCCGCTGGGCGTGGTCACGGGCGCGGACTGCGCGAATGCGGCGGGCACGGCAGCGAAGGAAACCAGGGCGGCACAGAAAAGAGACTTCACGGAACACCTCGAGGATTGAGAGGCCTCGATTATGGCCAGCGGCCATGCAGGCCCACGGTGGAACAGCCCTTGCTTTGGCGAATGTGCACTGTCAACATTCACGAAGAGAGGAAGTCGCATGAACTCCACCACC
The DNA here is from genome assembly GCF_052044195.1 of Variovorax sp. 22077. Lineage (NCBI taxonomy): Bacteria > Pseudomonadati > Pseudomonadota > Betaproteobacteria > Burkholderiales > Comamonadaceae > Variovorax > Variovorax sp. 22077. The sequence continues at coordinate 84,514 of NZ_JBQEQC010000024.1, read as the reverse complement.
GCCGCCGGCACGGCCGCATCGCCGGCCCCTGCAGGCACAGGCCATCTCAAGAAGGTGCTCGGCCCCGTCCAGCTCTGGGGCATCGCGGTGGGCCTCGTCATATCGGGTGAGTACTTTGGTTGGAGCTACGGCTGGAACACGGCCGGCACGCTCGGCTTCCTGGTCGCCACGGTGCTGGTGGCGACCATGTACACCACCTTCATCTTCAGCTTCACCGAGCTTTCCACCGCCATTCCGCACGCGGGCGGTCCCTTCGCCTACGCGCGCCGCGCCTTCGGCCCCACCGGCGGCTTCGTCGCGGGCTTCGCGACGCTGATCGAATTCGTCTTCGCGCCGCCGGCGATCGCGCTGGCCATCGGTGCGTATCTCAACGTGCAGTTCCCGGGCATCAACCCGAAGTGGTTCGCGCTCGGCGCGTACGTGATCTTCATCGGGCTCAACTGGATCGGCGTGGGCATCGCCGCGGCCTTCGAACTCTTCGTGACGGTGCTGGCCATCGTGGAGCTGCTGGTGTTCATGGGCGTGGTCACCCCGGGCTGGAGCATGGCCAACTTCGTGGCCAACGGCTGGGCCGGCGGCAGCGTGCTGAACGGCACGGCCATCGCAGGCATCTTCGCTTCCATCCCCTTTGCGATCTGGTTCTTCCTCGCCATCGAGGGAGCGGCCATGGCGGCCGAGGAGGCGCGCGATCCGCACCGCACCATTCCCATCGCGTACACCACCGGCATCGTCACCCTGGTGGTGCTGGCCTTCGGCGTGATGATCTTCGCAGGCGGCGTGGGCGACTGGCGCAAGCTCGCCAACATCAACGACCCGCTGCCGCAGGCGATGAAGGCGGTGGTGGGAGACAACAGCGGCTGGCTGCACATGCTGGTGTGGATCGGCCTCTTCGGCCTGATCGCATCGTTCCACGGGATCATCATGGGCTACTCGAGGCAGATATTCGCGCTGGCGCGCGCGGGCTATCTGCCGCGCTACTTCGCCGGCCTGAGCCCGCGCTTCGACACGCCGCACCGTGCGCTGCTGGCCGGCGGCGTGATCGGCGTCATCGCCATCTTCAGCGACGAGTGGGTGCAGTTCGGCGGCCAGACGCTCACCGCCAACATCGTGACCATGGCGGTGCTCGGCGCCATCGTGATGTACCTGATCTCGATGGCCGCGCTCTTCAAGCTGCGCCGCAGCGAGCCCGACCTGCTGCGCACCTATCGCGCGCCCTTCTACCCCGTGTTCCCGGCCATCGCGCTCGGCCTCGGCGTGGTCTGCCTGGGCGCGATGGTGTGGTTCAACGGCATGCTCACGCTGCTGTTCGTCGTGCTGATGGCTGCCGCCTACGGCTACTTCCTGCTGACGTCGGGGCAGCGCGACGCGGCAGCGCCCGACGAGATGTTGTCTTCATCGACCACCACCAGCTGACACCCGCGCAAGCTCCAGATAGATGCTGTATCGCACCACCATCGCCGGCCAGGGCTATGCCTTCGAGGACCTGCGCCAGGTCATGGCCTTCGCAAGCCCGGCCCGCTCGGGCGACTACCTCGCGGGCATCGGCGCGGCCACGGCGCAGCAGCGGATGGCCGCGCGGCACGTGCTGGCCGAAACGCCGCTCAGGCAGTTCCTCACCGAAGCGCTGATTCCCTACGAGAGCGACAACATCACGCGCCTCATCATCGACAGCCACGACGCGCAGGCCTTCGCGCAGGTGTCGCACCTCACGGTGGGAGACTTCCGCAACTGGCTGCTGTCCGATGCGGCGACCACCGCCACGCTCACCGCGCTCGCACCGGGCCTCACGCCGGAGATGGTCGCGGCAGTTTCCAAGCTCATGCGCAACCAGGACCTGGTATCGGTCGCCAAAAAATGCAGCGTGGTCACGCGCTTTCGCGACACCATCGGCCTGCCCGGCCATCTCTCGGTGCGCCTGCAGCCCAACCACCCGACCGACGACCTGCGCGGCGTGGCCGCCTCCACGCTCGACGGCCTGCTCTACGGGGCGGGCGACGCGGTGATCGGGCTCAACCCGGCCTCCGACAGCATGCCCGTGCTCGGCCGCCTGCTGCACATGCTCGACGAGGTCATCCAGCGCTTCGAGATTCCCACGCAGAGCTGCGTGCTCACTCACGTGACCAACACGCTCAAGCTTGCCGAAGCCGGCGCGCCAGTCGACCTGGTGTTCCAGTCGATCGCAGGCACAGAGAAGGCGAACCTCTCCTTCGGCGTGACGCCCGAACTGCTCGACGAGGCCTACGCCGCAGCGCTGTCGCTCCAGCGCGGCACCGTGGGCGACAACGTCATGTACTTCGAGACCGGCCAGGGCAGCGCACTGTCGGCCAACGCCAACTTCGGCGTCGACCAGCAGACCTGCGAGGCGCGCGCCTATGCGCTGGCGAGGCGCTACAAGCCCTTTCTCATCAACACCGTCGTCGGCTTCATCGGCCCGGAGTACCTGTACGACGGCAAGCAGATCATCCGCGCCGGGCTGGAAGACCACTTCTGCGGCAAGCTGCTGGGCCTGCCCATCGGCTGCGACGTCTGCTACACCAACCATGCCGAGGCCGACCAAGACGACATGGACACGCTGCTCGTGCTGCTGGGCACCGCGGGCATCAACTTCATCATGGGCATCCCGGGTGCGGACGACGTGATGCTCAACTACCAGAGCACTTCGTTCCACGACGCACTGTTCCTGCGCGATACGCTGGGCCTGAAGCGCGCGCCCGAATTCGAGGCATGGCTGCAGCGCATGCAGATCACCGACACGGCCGGCAGGCTGGCCCCGCCCTCGCCCGCTTCCTCCAACCGGCTGCTGGCCGACATGAGCGGGCTTTCCGCACTGGCGTCATGAGCAGCCCCGAATCGCCCGTCACCCCCAACCCGTGGGCGCAATGGCGCTCCGCCACGCCCGCCCGGCTCGCGCTCGGGCGCGCCGGCTCGGGCATGCCCACCGACGAGACGCTGCGCTTCGGCTGGGCCCATGCGATGGCGCGCGACGCGATCCATGCCGCGCTCGACGTGGATGCACTCGAGTCGGCGCTCGCCGCGCAGCACTGGGAAGTGGCCCGCGTGCGCAGCCGTGCCGCGGACCGCACCGAATACCTGCGCCGGCCCGACTTCGGCCGCCAGCTCGACGAAGACTGCGCCACCCGCCTCCTCGGCGAGCGGCGCTACGGCTGCGATGTCTGCGTCGTGATCGGCGACGGGCTCTCCTCGCTGGCCGTCGCGCGCCACGCGGTGCCTCTGCTGGCCGCGCTGCGCACGCACCTGCCGCCCGACATCCGCTTCGCTCCGGTGGTCATCGCCACGCAGGCGCGGGTGGCGCTGGCGGACGAGGTGGGCGAACTCTTCGGCGCGGCGCTGTCGGTCATGCTGATCGGCGAGCGCCCGGGCCTGAGTTCGCCAGACAGCCTCGGCATCTACCTGACCCACACGCCCAAGCGCGGCCGGCACGACGCCGAGCGCAACTGCATCTCGAACGTGCGCCCCGAGGGACTGCCCTACGGCGCGGCCGCGTTCAAGCTGGCATGGCTGATGCGAGAGTCCCTGCGCAGGGGGCTGACGGGCGTCGGGCTCAAGGACGAGAGCGACCTCGCGGTGCTGGAGCAGCGCCACGGGCCCGAGATCGGCCGGGCGGACGGCCTCCCCAAGTAGAAAATATGCAATAAAATGACTTTTAAGCAGGTTAACAGTCATTTTATTGATGCCCAAAAGCAGCCACAGCCTTTCGGCCCTGCCTTCTCAGACAACTCGTCCCCTTGAACAGCTGGGCTTGCGCCTTCGCGCGCACAGGGTCCATCGCGAGTGGACGGTCGCCGAAATGGCCGAGCGACTGCTGTGTTCCCCCAACACGCTGCGCGCGCTCGAATCCGGCAAGCCGGGCACCAGCATCGGTCTGCTGGCCCATGCGTTGTGGCTCTTGGGCGAAATCGATTCGCTGGACAGCGTCGCCCCCGCCCCTGCAGGACTGGTGGCAAAACGCCGGGTGCGCAAGTCGGCAACGCAAGGCGCGGCGGGCGTGATCGCGGAGGACGAGCGTGACTTCTGAAGCCAGCGAAGTCGAGCGGCGTGTCTACGTCGGGCTTGCGCACCGAACCGGCGCGCAGGTACAACCGGCCGGGCTGATGAAGCTCGTTCGCCGTGGTGTCATGGAGTCCGGCGAATTCGCCTACGGCCGGCGCTACCTCGAAGACCCGGAAGCTGCACCGCTCAACCCCGAGCACCTGCCGCTGCGCGACGCTGCCTTCGTGCTGGCCGAGGGCCGCATCCGCGATGGCGGCGCCATGCCGCTCACGCTGCGCGACGCACTGCCAGACAGTTGGGGACGCAAGGTGCTCGAAATACGCCAGGGCAGGCCACTCTCGGACATCGACGCGCTTTTGTTGACCAACGAGGACCGCGTAGGTGCGATGGTGTTCGCCGAAACCCTGCCCATCCGCAGCGACGAACCACCGGTCGCACTCCGGTCGCTACAGGAACTCGCCGATGCCTCGCATCGCATCGAGCAAGGCCTGGAGGTCGGCCCCGACATGCATCTGTTGCTGCGCGGCGGAAGCCTGGGCGGCGCGCGTCCCAAGGCAGCGTTTGTGCACGAGGGTCGGCGCTGGATCGCCAAGTTCGCATCGCGCGGTGACGACCACGACGTGGAAGTGATCGAGGCGGCCACGCTCTGGCTGGCCGATGCGTGCGGAATCGAGGTACCACCTTTCCTGTTGCAGCCTCTCTCGTCAGGGCATGCCTTGCTGGTCGAGCGCTTCGACCGCGCAGGACCGGTGACAGACGAGCGACGCTTTCACTACCTCTCGGCGTCGGCGCTGCTCGATGTGCCTTATGAATCCAGCCGGGGCAGCTATGTCGAACTGGCCCAACTGCTGCGGCGCATCTCTGCGCAGCCACAAGAGGACCTGACGGAGTTGTTCCGGCGGCTGGTGTTCAACCTGGCAGTTGGGAACAGCGACGATCACGTCAAGAACCATGGCGCGCTGCGCAGCGACGACGGAAGGTGGCGTCTGGCCCCGGCTTTCGATCTCGTCATGCAGCTTGGCGGTCACACGGGCTATCAGGAGCTCGCCATTCTTCCAGGGCAGCACGCGTCGAGCCTCGCCCTGGCGCGCGAGGCGGCGCCGCACTTTGGCCTGTCGGCTGCAGCGGCGGAAGAAATCATTGTGGCTATCGGCGAGAAGGTTGCCGTTCATGCGGCGGCAAGCGCGGCGACTGCCGGGGGAAATGGGGCGCTGGTGCGGCGGGTGGCGCACTTTGTTGAACTTCAGGCAGAACGCATCGCGGCTTAGCGCGCCTTGCGGCGCAATGCATGCTCATCACGCACAGCCTGGCACGCCTGATGCGTAGGTTGGGACTCATCTCAATCTGCAACGCTCAAAACAGGAAAAGCATGCAACGCCGCCTCGTCCTTCTCACCCCCATGGCCGCCGCACTCGTCGCCGCTGGATGTGCCAGCCTCACGCCTGCAAAGAGCCTTGCCCCCGCGAACTGGGACGCCTTCAACCGCGCGCAGATCGAGGGCCTGATCGCCAGCCTGGGCAAGGGCAGCCCGGGCTACGACGCCGCGAAGCCGCCGTACGTGGTGTTCGACTGGGACAACACCAGCGTGTTCCTCGACATCGAGGAAGCCGCGCTCATCTACCAGCTGGAGAACCTGGTCTTCGGCGCCACGCCCGCGCAGCTCGAGGTGGCGCTGCGCAAGAACATTCCGAAGAAGGACTTCCTGCCCGCATACAACAACGCGGCCGGCCAGCCGGTGAGCATCGACACCGTGGTGCCGGACATCCTCGCGAGCTACACATGGCTCTACCAGAACTACAAGGGGCTGAAGGGCGACCAGTCGCTGGCCGTGGTGGCATTGAGCCCGCACTACGGCGCATTCACCACCAAGGTGCGCTATCTCTACGAAGCCATCGGCGACACCTTCGACCACGACACGGCCTACCCGTGGGTCACCTACCTCTTCGCCGGCATGACCGAGGCGCAGGTGCGCAAGCTCACGGTCGACACCGTGGCCTGGCAGCTGAAGGAGCCCGTGACCAAGGTCAAGTGGACTTCGCCCGCAGCCCTGCCCGGACGCGCCGGCGTGGTCTCGGTGAGCTGGAAGAACGGCCTTCGCCTGCAGCCCGAGATGCAACAGCTGTATGCTGCGTTCCGCAACGCGGGCTTCGACGTGTGGGTGTGCTCGGCCTCCTTCGTCGACGTGATCAAGGAGATCTCGTCGAACCCGGCCTTCGGCTACAACAACGCGCCCGAGCGCGTGCTCGCGATGGAGCTGGAGCGCGACGCCCGCGGCGTGATCCAGCCCGAGTTCCGCCGCGGCTACGACCAGACGCAGGGTCCGGGCAAGACCAAGAACATCCGGCGCTTCCTGGTCAGCAAGTACGGCTACGGCCCCAGCTTCGTGGCCGGCGACAGCGAAGGCGACCAGAACATGATGGCCGACTTCGCCGACACGAAGAAGGTGCTGATCGTCAACCGCCTGCGCGATCCGAAGACCGACATCGGCAAGTTCTCCGCCATGGCGGTGCAGAACTACGGCAAGGCCGACACGCGCTACCTGCTGCAGGGGCGCGACGACAACACGGGCTCGTGGGTGAGTTCGCAGTTGCACACGCCGCTGGGCGCCACGCAGGGCAAGGCGCTGAAATAAGACCCGGCCTCGGCTGCGCCCATCTCGCGGGCCGGCCCTCCGCATCTGCGGAACTATGATGACCCGTCAAGGCAAACAAACCACGACGGAGACAGACATGGCCGCAGACCGCTACCCCCTTGCCGAACTGAAAGACCTGCCCGAGGACATCCGCACCGCGATCCTCGCGGTGCAGGAAAAGGCCGGCTTCGTGCCCAACGTGTTCCTGGCCCTCGCGCGCCGCCCCGCGGAGTGGCGCGCCTTCTTCGCGTACCACGACGCGCTGATGCTCAAGGAGGAAGGCTCGCTCACCAAGGGCGACCGCGAGATGATCGTGACCACCACCAGCGCGGCCAACATGTGCCTCTACTGCGTGGTGGCCCATGGCGCGCTGCTGCGCATCTACGAGAAGAAGCCGCTGGTGGCCGACCAGGTGGCGGTGAACTACCTCAAGGCCGACATCACGCCGCGGCAGCGCGCGATGCTCGACTTCGCGATGAAGGTCTGCGAGCGCTCCCACGAGATCGACGACAGCGACTTCCCGCCGCTGCACGCCCACGGCTTCGACGACGAGGACATCTGGGACATCGCGGCCATCACCGCCTTCTTCGGGCTGAGCAACCGGCTCGCCAGCTTCAGCGGCATGCAGCCGAACAACGAGTTCTTCCTGATGGGGCGGGTGCCGCGCGAGAAGAAATAGGCTGAAGAACCAGAACGAGCAGCGGGACGCGGGCGACGCTTTCGCTGAGGGCGCAGAAGAGCGAACCGGATTCTTGTCGGGCTCTTTCGCGCTCTTCGCGGAATCTTCGCGTCCTTTGCAGCCGGCAGTCCGATCCCGCTTCCCTCAGCCCTTGCCGCGGCAGGAAGCCAGCGCGTCCAGCGCCGGCTTGTAGGTCGGCGTGGTCACGTCCATCACGCCCAGCACCGTGTGGTAGAGGTTGTCGTGCGTGAGCGGCGCGTCGAGCCCCGCTTCCATACACGAGCGCGAGAGCTTGCGCCGCTCGCTCATGCCTTCGCTGAACCAGGTGATCATGGGCACGTGCTTCTGCGCGTCGGGCGCGAAGCTGTAGGGCACGCCATGCAGGAACAGGCCGAACTCGCCGAGCGATTCGCCGTGGTCGCTGATGTAGAGCATCGCCGGGTCGTACCGCTTCGACTGCGCCTTGAGCCAGTCGATGGTCTGGCCGAGGAAGCGGTCGGTCTGCACGATCGAGTTGTCGTACACGTTCATCAGCTCGGCGTGGGCGCAGTCTGCAAGGGCGTTGGTCTTGCACTCGGGCAGGAAGCGCTTCACGTCGGGTGCGGAGCGCTTGTAGTAGGCGGGCCCGTGGCTGCCCATCTGGTGCATCACCAGCACCACGCCCTTGGCGCGGCGCTCGGCAGGCAGCGCGGCGATGCGCTCGTCCAGGCCCTTGAGCATCACGTCGTCCAGGCACTCGTCGCCGTCGCACAGCGCCTTCTTGGTGGCGGGGTCGAGCCCGGCGAAGGCCGATGCGTTGGGAATGCGCTCGCACACGCCCTTGCAGCCGGCCTGGTTGTCGAGCCAGAACACGGCCAGGCCGGCGGCCTGCAGCACGTCGACCAGGGTTTCGTAGTCGTCCTTGCGCGACTCGTAGCCTTCCTTGCCCAGCGGCGAGAACATGCAGGGCACCGAAGCCAGGGTGTTGGTGCCGCAGGAGCGCACCTCGCGGTAGCTCAGCACGCCGCGCCTGGCCAGCTCGGGCGTGGTGTCGCGGGCGTAGCCGTTGAGGGCGAAATGGTCGGCACGCGCCGTCTCGCCCACCACCACCACGAAGAGCGGCGGCTTGGTCTGCGATGCATAGCTCGCGCCCAGCGCCGTTCCCGCGGTGATGGAGACCAGCTTGCCGCTGCGCTTGAAAAGAGGCTTGATGAAGAGCGAGCCGGTGGAATAGATCGACGCGATCGGATTCATCATGTAGCGCAGGTGCACGTTGTTGCGCATCAGCGGCGCCAGTTCGCGGTTCATGGCCACCGCGGTGCCCACCGCCACGATGACGGACAGCAGCAGCAGACCCACGTTGCGCGCGAGCTTGGGCAGGATGCGCATGGGCACGACGCGCACCCGCCAGATCAGCCAGGCCGCCGGCAGCACCACCACCGCCACGTTGAAGGCCATGCGCCAGCTCAGCAGGTCGCGCGCCTCGTTGGGGTCGGTCTGCAGCGCGTTGGCGATCATGCTGGGGTCCATCACCACGCGGTACTGGAGCATGTAGTGCTGCACCACCGCGGCCAGCACCACCACCAGCAGCCACAGCGGCTTCATCCAGCGCGACCAGGCCGTGAACGAGAGGATGGCCGCCGAGCCGCACAGCGTGAGCAGGCTCATTGACACGACCGTGGACATGTAGCTGCTGGGCGCGCCGCCGATGCGGGCCAGCTCGTTCCAGAGCGGCCAGTTCGTGGTCAATACCAGATAGAGGCTGAGCCAGAGGACGACCAGGGCCGCCGAGCGCGGACGCTGCAACCAGAGGTCGAACCGTGCCCACGGGGCGCCGGAGGGAGGCAACTGTGGTGTTTTGGACTCAGGAGTACCCGCCTGTTCCACGGGAACAGGCGAAATTCGCGAAACAGACATCTCGCGAATGTAACTAGCCCGGCTGAAGCGAGGCTGAATTGCCCCTTCAGTCCGTGTTCAGACTCGCCGCCCTGCGCAGCCTCGATCTGGCCGAGCGCCGCCGCGCCACCAGGGCGCCCGATGCAGCCTGGCTCAGCGGCCGGCTGATGCCCCGCTCCACCACGATCGCCACCAGCGCGCCGAGCATGGTCGCCGCCACGATGTCGGACGGGAAATGCAGGCCGAGGTACACCCGGCTCCATGCCACCAACGCCGCCACGACCAGCGCCGCCAGCATCGGCAAGCGCGACGGCAGGCACCACAGCGCGAACGCCGCGGCGAAGGTACCGGCCGCATGCATGCTCGGGAAGCCCGGCCGCACGCCCTGCGGCACCCACTGGATGCCCAGCCCGTAGAAGGCCGGCCGGGGAATCGGCGCCAGGGAGCGGATCACGGTCACCACGATCCAGGCGGCCAGTACGCTCAGCAGCACGGTGAACAGCGCATAGCGCCAGCGACGGCTGAACAAGGCGCTGAAGCCGATGGCCAGCGTGAGCATGGCTGGCAGCAGGTCGGAGCAGAACTCGGCGAAGGCCAGGCTCCATGCCGCCGCCGAAGGGCCGGCGTTGATCAGCCCGAAGAGCGCGAAATCAAGGCCCTGCATGTGCCGGGATCGCCGTGGCCGTGCCGCGCGAGCCGAAGCGCGCGACGGCCGTGTCGATGACGAGGCCCACCGTCCAGCAGACCCAGCCGGTCCAGAGGGTGTGGCTCATGTAGTGCGCGCCGCGCAGCTGCTGGGCCACGCCCAGTACCAGGCCCGCGGCCATGGCCGTCCACAGCCAGATCGTTGCCGCGCGGGCCGATGCCCGCCGCAGCACGAAGTACCCGCCCAGGTAGGCGAACGCCGCCGAGGCGTGGCCGGCCGGGAAGCACCCGCCGGGGCCGCCGTCGCTCACGCCCCACGACCAGTGCGACACGTAGCGCGCGACACCGCCGAATTCCTGCAGGTCCCAGGGGCAGCTGGTGTGGCTCGCGTGCTTGATCATGCTGACCGCGATCACCGAGCCGAGCACCGTCAGGGCCAGCTGGACGCGGAAGGCGGTATCGAGGCGCCGCAGCACGCCGAAGGGCCAGCGGATCGCGACGAACAGCAGGACCACCAGGGCCCAGCTGAGATTGCGGGCGCCCTCATGCATGACGTGGACCATGAAGGGGTTCTCGCGCAGCGCGAACCCGAGGTGCGAGCCCGCCATGCGCGCCAGGAAGAGATCGCCGCCGGTCGCGTCCCACGCCATCAGCGCAGCGAATGCGAAAAGGGTGAAAACCCACAGGCGGAGAAGGGTGGGACGGGTCATGGAGGCAGGCGGGACTGACAAACAGCCGCGAGCCTACGTTTGCGGAATGAACCGAGCCTGAAGCAACCTGAACCGAATCTGACCGGAAAGCCCGCGGGCGGCGGGCTTTCGGGGCGGCTTTTTCGGGGACGCTAGACTCTTTTTCTCGTTGAAAGGACATGGCGTGCGCATATTGCTTGTCGAAGATGACACCGCATTGGCAGACGCCGTCTGCAGCTACCTGCTCGCCAAGGCTTTCGTGGTCGACGTGGCGCCCAGCCTGGCCGATGCCCGCGCCGCCCTGCTCTCGGTGCAGTACGCGGCGGTACTGCTCGACCTGCACCTGGGCGACGGCGACGGCCTCTCGCTGCTGCCGCAGGTGCGCGCCCTGCCCGAGCGCCCCATCGTCATCGTGCTGACCGCGCGCGACCAGGTGACCGACCGCATCCGCGGGCTGGACGCCGGCGCCGACGACTACCTCATCAAGCCCTACGACCCGGCCGAGCTGCTGGCGCGCCTGCGCGCGGTGGAGCGGCGGCGCAGCTCGAACAGCTCGCCGGTGCTGCAACTGGGCAACCTCGAGATCGACCTGGCGCACGACATGGTGCGCAAGAGCGGCTCGCCGATCACCCTCACCCAGAAGGAATGGGCGCTGCTGCGCGTGATGGCCACCCGGCCCGAGCGCATCCACACGCGCGAGAACCTCGCCGACGCCCTCTATGGCTTCGGCGACGAGGCCGACAGCAACACGCTCGAAGTCTTCATCAGCCGGCTGCGGCGCAAGCTCGGCCGCAGCCACATCCAGACGTTGCGCGGCCTGGGCTACCGGCTGTCGTCCTCGGACGAGGACGAATGAGCGCCGCGCGAACGGCCCAAGGCTCCCGCGGCTCGGAGACTGCCCGTTGAGCACGAGCAGCTTCCTCGCCGGCCGCCAGTCGCTCGCCGGGCGGCTGACCCGCACGCTGATCCTGTGGGTCGGCGGCGTGTGGCTTCTGTGCGTGCTCGCAGTGGTCTGGTATGTGGACCGCGAGATCAACCACAACTTCGACAACGAGCTCATCGAGGTCTCGCACCGCATGTTCGCGATGGCGGTGCAGGAACTGGAGCGGTTGCAGCATTCGGGCACCCAGCAGCCGCGCGAGCCGCTGATCGCGCCCAAGCAGCTCTTCTCGGAAGACGCGGTGATCTACCAGATCGTCGACCCGCACGAGCACGTGCTGCTGCGCTCCGCCGAGGCTCCCGCCGACACCTTCGACGTGCCGCTGGCCGCCGGCTTCGCGAACAACTCGAGCTGGCGCATCTACACCGTGCGCCATCCCACGCTGGGCCTGTTCTTCCAGGTGGCCGACCCGCTCGACGAGCGGCGCCATGCGCTCAACCGCACGCTCTTCGGGCTGATCATTCCGCTCGGCGCGGTGCTGCCGCTGCTGGCGCTGGTGCTGCGCAACGTGGCGCGCACGGAGCTCCGCGTCCTGCAGGAGCTGGCAGCCGAGATCGAGAAGCGCAGCGGCGCCGACCTGAGGCCGATCGCGCTGCCCGGCGAGCTGCCGAGGGAGCTGCGCACCGTGGGCGACCACCTCAACCGGCTGCTGGAGCGGCTGTCGCATTCGCTGGACGTGGAGCGCGCCCTGGCGGCCAATGCAGCGCACGAGCTGCGCACCCCGCTGGCCGCGGCCCGCCTGCGGCTGCAGACCGCACTCGACCACGACCTGAGGCGCAATGACGTGCAGGCCGCGCTCGACGCGCTGCGCACCCTGAGCCACCGCACCGAGAAGCTGCTGCAGCTATCGCGCGCGGAGTCTGGCGCCTCGTTCACGCGCAACCAGGTCGACCTGGTGCAGCTCGCAGGCGCCGTGGCGCAGGACTTCTGGCAAGACCCGCAGAACACCGAGCGACTGATGCTCAAGGTGCCCGACACCGCGTCGCCGGAGGTCCTGGGCGACGTGGACGCGCTGGCCATCGCGCTGCGCAACCTGGTGGAGAACGCGCTGCGCTACGGCGGCGGCCGCGTCGTCATCGAGGTGATGGCGCCGTGCACGATGGCCGTGCGCGATTCGGGCAAGGGCGTCACCCCCGAACAGCTCGCCACGCTGCGCGAGCGCCATGTGCGCCACAGCTCCGACCGGGCAGGCTACGGGCTGGGCATCTCGATCGTCGGCACGATCGTCGAGAAGCACGGCGGCCGGCTGGAGCTCTCTTCCCCGCCGCCGGGCGCGACGCAGGGCTTCGAGGCCCGCATCGTGCTGCAGCAGGCCTGATCGGCCGGCCGGCGCGACCTCGGCGCCGAGGGGCTTCCTTCCTCGACACGAGGTCACGGGAATCGTCGAAGCCGAACGGATGGGCGCCATACATCGCCGCCACCTCCTTCACGAGGCCCTGCAGCGCGGGCTTCGGCAAGAAGAAGCTGCCGGCGTCGGACCGACAGCGCTCCTCTCAGTCGGCACTCACAAGCGCGCGCAGCCAGTCGGGCAAGGTCATCGCCTTCTGCTTCGGAAAGTCGACCCAGATCGTGGTGGCACCGCCGGCGGCGCAGATGACGTCGGGCTCTTCCTCGCGGGCCATGGTGCCCCAGCTCTCGAAGGTGGTGCGGCCCGGGTCGCTCACGTACATCTTGAGCATCACGTTGCCGGGGTACTCGATCTGGCGGTAGAAGTTGCAGAAGGCGTTGACGATCACCATGCCCTCGCCGTCGGGCTGCGGCTCGAAGCCGATGGAGTGCATCCAGTCGATGCGCGCCGTCTCGAGGTAGCGGAAGTAGGTGCCGTTATTGAGGTGGCCCATGGCGTCCATGTCGCCCCAGCGGATGGGAATGGACGTTTCGTACACCAGCTTCTTCTTTTCGGGGATTTCGATTCTCATCGGTGCGCCTTGATGGATGCGAGGATGCCCAGCACGAATAGCGCCGCCGCGGCCCACTCGGTGGCCTGCGGCCAGCGGCCGTCCCAGACGAAGGAATAGAGCAGCGCGAACAGCGTCTCGCTCACGATCAGCTGCCCGCAGAGGCTGGCCGACAGCCGCTGGCTCGCCACGTTCCAGAGAATGGTCGCGAGCCAGGAGGAGCCGAAGCCGCTGGCCAGCGCGATCCATGCGAAGAGCATGCCGTCGGGCCGGGCCTTGAGCGTGGCCGCGTCGCTGCCTGCGACGAGCCACAGCAGCAAGGCGCCAAGGCCCGTGGCCACGCCGAGCCAGTTGGCCCAGTCGGTCGCATTGAGTTCGGTGTGGCGCTGCAGCCAGGCGGCGTTGAGCAGGCCGTACACCGTCCAGCTCGCCATCGAGGCCACCGCCAGCGCGATGCCCCAGCCGAAGCGGGCGCCGGTCTCCGAGCCCGCGCCGTGCTGCGCCGACCATGCGCCGTGGATCATCAGTGCGATGCCCGCGCCCGTGAGCAGCAGCCCGGGCAGCAGCGCACTCATGCGCAGGCCCGCGGGACGGCCCAGCAGCATCATCCAGACAGGGATCGTGCCGATGATGAGGCTGGGCACCTCCGTTCCCGCCGCCTGGATCCCGAAGGCCAGCAGCAGGTAGTAGCCGCTGAACCCCAGCACGCTGAGCCCCAGCGCCGCGAGCGCCTGCTGCGCATTCGGCCAGCGCGATGCGGCCGGCCGCGCGAACACCGCGAGCCCCGAGATGGCGCCGAACACCAGGAAGCGCGCAGCGGTGATGTCGACCATGCCGAAGTGGCCCACCATGCGCGGCGCGACGAACACCAAGCCCCACAGCGCGCCCGCGCCCAGGCCGGCGGCAATGCCGATCCAGGCCCGCGGGCTCAGAGCGCGAACCCGTCGTCGGCCGCGATGACGGCGCCGTTCACGAAGTGGCTCTGGCCGCTGGCCAGCAGCACGATCAGGCCGTCCAGGTCTTCGGGCTTGCCCACGCGCTTGCGCGGCAGCATGTTGACCAGCTTTGCGCCGCCTTCGGTGCTCCAGTGCTCCTCGTTGAGCTCGGTGGTGATGTAGCCCGGGCACAGCGCGTTGACGTTGATGCCGAAGCGGCCCCATTCGAGCGCCATGGCCTTGGTCATCTGTACCACTGCCGCCTTGCTCATGCAATAGGTGCCGATCTGCGGCATGACCTTCAGCGCCGCGGCCGACGCGATGTTGATGATGCGCCCGCCGATGTAGGTGCCCGGCGCGGTGCCCCGTGCACGCGCCAGCATGCGCTTGCCGACCTCCTGCGCCACGAAGAAGGAGCCCTTCACGTTGGTGTCGAAGATGTAGTCGTAGTCGTCGGGGGTCACGTCCTGCAGGCGCTGCGTGGTGCTCACGCCCGAGTTGTTCACCAGGATGTCGATCGGGCCGACCTCGGTCTCGGCGCGCGCCACGGCGGCCTTGATGCTCGCGATGTCGGTCACGTCGAGCTCGACCACGTGGGCGTCGTGGCCCTCGCCTTCGATGCGCGCGCGCAGCTCCTTGAGCTTCTCGATGCGGCGGCTCGCAAGCACCACCGCGGCGCCGGCTCGCGCCAGCGTTTTCGCGAACTGGGCGCCGAGCCCGCTGGAGGCGCCGGTGACGAAGGCCACGCGGCCGGAGAGATCGATGCTGTAAGCCATGGACTGGATCCTGTGGAGTCGCGCAGGTGACGCGGGGAAGCCCCGCCCGCGGGCGACAGGGGGCATGCCTGGACGCCGCATAAAATGCCCCGCAGTCCCGGGCTGCCACCGCGCCCCGAAAAATCATTATCGATCCAACCCACATGACGCACGACGAAATCCTCGCCCAGTTCGGCCCTCGCGAAGCCATGGAATACGACGTGGTCGTGGTCGGAGGCGGCCCCGCCGGCCTGTCGACCGCGATCCGGCTCAAGCAGCTGGCCGCGCAGCAGGAAAAGGAGATTTCGGTCGTGGTGCTCGAGAAGGGCTCGGAGCCCGGCGCGCACATCCTCTCGGGCGCCATCATGGACCCGCGCGCACTCAACGAGCTGCTGCCCGACTGGAAGGAACTCGGCGCGCCGCTGAACCAGCCGGTCACCGACGACGCGATGGTGTTCCTTGGCGAGAAGTCGGGCCTGCGCACGCCCGGCTTCCTGCTGCCGGAATGCTTCCAGAACCACGGCAACTACATCATCAGCCTGGGCGCCTTCACCAAGTGGCTCGCGCAGCAGGCCGAGAACCTGGGCGTGGAGATCTTCCCGGGCTTCCCCGCTGCCGAGGTGCTCTACAACGACGATGGCTCGGTGCGCGGCGTGGCCACCGGCAACATGGGCGTCGGCAAGGACGGCGAGCCCACCGAGAACTTCCAGCTCGGCATGGAGCTGCTGGGCAAGTACACCGTGTTCGCCGAAGGCGCGCGCGGCCACCTCGGCCGCCAGCTCATCGCGAAGTACAAGCTCGACGCCGGCAAGGACCCGCAGACCTACGGCATCGGCGTGAAGGAAGTCTGGGAGATCGACCCCAAGCGCCACCAGCCCGGCTTCGTGCTGCACACCGCCGGCTGGCCGATGAAGAGCGACACCTACGGCGGCGCCTTCCTCTATCACATGGAGGACAACAAGGTCACCATGGGCTTCATCACGGGCCTGGACTACAGCAACCCCTACCTGAGCCCCTTCGAGGAAATGCAGCGCTGGAAGCTTCACCCCAACATCCGCTGGTACCTGGAGGGCGACGAGTCCAAGGGCATCAAGCCTGCAAAGCGCATCGGCTACGGCGCGCGCGCCATCACGGCCGGCGGCCTGATGTCGCTGCCCAAGACGGTGTTCCCGGGCGGCGCGCTGGTCGGCTGCGAGGCCGGCTACCTCAACGTGAGCCGCATCAAGGGCAGCCATGCCGCCATCAAGACCGGCATGCTGTGCGCCGAGGCCGCCTTCGACGCGGTCATGGCCGGCCGCCAGCACGACGAACTCACGGCCTACCCGGCCGCATTCGAGAAGAGCTGGCTCCACACCGAGCTGAACAAGGCCCGCAACTTCAAGGCCTGGTTCAAGAAGGGCCTGGGCATCGCGACCATCATGAACGGCGTGGAGCAATGGCTGCTCAAGGGCCACATCCCATGGACCCTGCGCCGCGACAAGCCCGACCACCTGTACCTGAAGCCGGCGTCCGAGTGCAAGCCCATCGTCTACCCCAAGCCCGACGGCAAGCTCACCTTCGACCGCCTCTCCAGCGTGTTCATCAGCAACACCAACCATGAAGAGCAGCAGCCGGCCCACCTGACGCTCAAGGACCCGACGGTGCCGGTGAACGTCAACCTCGCCAAGTTCGCGGGCCCCGAGAGCCGCTACTGCCCCGCCGGCGTCTACGAGTTCGTCGGCACCGAGGACGGCAAGCAGCGCCTGCAGATCAACGCGCAGAACTGCGTGCACTGCAAGACCTGCGACATCAAGGACCCGACGCAGAACATCGTGTGGGTCACGCCCGAAGGGGGCGGTGGGCCGAACTACGTGGGGATGTAAGGCCCTCGGCCCTCTTCTCTTCCTCCGCTTCTTTTCGCTTCCTTCTGCTCAAGGCCCTCTTCGGAGGGCCTTTTCCTTGGCATGGCCGGAAGGCCCGCCGCCTCAGGCAAGGTATCCGGCGACCTCCTCGGGCGTGAGCAGGCGCACCAGCGACACACGCGACTTCTGCTCCGAATGGAGCACGCGGTCGAACCCGTTCCAGCTGCGGCTGGGCTTGTTCTGCGTGTCCAGTGCGACGAGCACCAGCCGTCCCTGCCTGCGGACGTTCTCGCGCAGCGAACCCTCGCCCCATGACCACGCCATCGGATCGACAAGTTCGCCGTTGCTGAAGGCGTGGGCCTGCAGCCACAGGTACTCGGCCGAGTCGCTGTCACGGTTTGCGTTCGCACCCGCCTCGCCCGCGGGCGCCTGGGGCGGCTGGATGCCCAGCGCCTTGGCGTGCTTGCGCATCAGCTTCTGCAGCAGCGAGAACGCGTGGAAATTGTTGTTGATGGCATGGGCCTTCACCAGCATGCCGGTGCCGGAGGCCGGTAGAACCACGACCAGTTCGTCCTCGTAGGTCAGCTCGGCGGCACCCTGCAGGAAGTGCAGGCCGTCGATCGGCAGCGAATCGTTGACAGCCATCGCATCGATGCGCGCCACCAGTTCGCCGTCGGCCAGCAGGGCGCGGTGGTTGCGCACGTCGCGCATGAGCATGGCCATCAGCGGCAGCACCAGCAGCCCGGCCGCGGCCTGCCGCGCCTCGACCTCGAAACGCTCCTGCGCCGACAGCGCGCCGAGGGCGGCATTGGCGGCCTGCCATTCGGCGAGATCGTCGGGGTCCGCGTCATCGTCGCCTTCGAGCGGCTGCGTCGCGCAGAAGGGCTCGAGCGAGGCGAGCAGGTCGGCCATGAGTTCGAGCGCCGCACCGAAGAGCAGGTGCGGATCGGCCCCGTCCTCCACCAGCGCACCGCAGAACAGGGCGAGCAGCGCGGCACGGTGGGGATGCAGGAGGGGCAGCTGGTCGACAGCCAGTTGCAGCACCTCGTTCTTCTCCGGGCTCTTCATCACCGAGAGGTAGAAATCCCTGACCTCCTCGCGCGAGAAGAACGAGGACTGGGTGTCGAGGTCGGCTTCGCCGATCACCGGCTGCCGCAGCGTTTCGAGGAAATCGGGTGGGAACTGCATCGTCATGTCGTCGTTGTTTCTGCTCAGGAGTCCGGACTTCACACCGGAACCAGGCTGCGCGCCGCCAGCCCGGCGGCCATGGCACCGAAGATGGAGCCCGGCAGCGAGAAGGCCGGTCCGGCCAGCCCGGCAAGCGCTCCCGCGCAGCCGCCAAGGAACATCCACGCCACCAGCGTCCGTCTTCGCCGGTATTGCGGCGAAGGCTTCTCGGCGAACAGGCCGTTTGCCACGAGCCATGCCACGGCGAGTAGCCACAAGACAATGACCGTGAGCATGCAATGTCTCCTGTCGATGAAGGCGCTCGTGCGCGACGGGTTTCGCGATGGGCTCCGAGGCGCAGCCTGCGATCGAGCATGCCACAGGCCTGTCGCCCTCGCCGCCGCCCGCGATCGGACGGGAAATGCACCGCACGCTTATCCTCGGCGCTCACAGGAGACAGGACCCATGCAGATCATCATCACCGGCGGCGCAGGCTTTGTGGGCGCGCGCCTCGCACGCACGCTGCTCAGGCAAGGCAGCCTTTCGCTGGCCGGCGCGCCCGGCAGCCCCATCGAGCGCATCACGCTGGTCGACCGCGCGGCCCCGCCGGCCGACCTTGCGGCCGATGCGCGCATCAGGACCATCACCGGCGACCTGGACGACCAGCTCTCGGCACAGGCCGACGCCACGCCCTGGCGCGAGGCCGACGCCATCTTCCACCTGGCGGCCGCAGTGAGCGGCGAATGCGAGGCCGACTTCGACCTCGGCATGCGCAGCAACTTCGCCGCCACGCATGCGTTGCTCGAACGCGTGCGCGCGCTCGGCACGAAGCCGGTGCTGGTGTTCTCCAGCTCGCTCGCGGTGTTCGGCGACTCGCCCGAGCAGCCCCTGCCGAAGGTGATCGAGGACCACACGCTGCCCACGCCGCAGACGAGCTACGGCATCCAGAAATTCATCGGCGAGCAGCTGGTGGCCGACTTCACGCGCAAGGGCTTCGTGCGCGGGCGCAGCGTGAGGCTCATGACGGTGAGCGTGCGTCCGGGCAAGCCCAACGGCGCGGCCTCGGGCTTCTTCAGCGGAATGATCCGCGAGCCGCTAGCTGGCCTGCGCGCAGCCTGCCCGGTGCCCGACGAGACGCCCGTAGCCATCGCTTCGCCCTCGCGCACCATCGAGGGCATCATCCGCGCCGCCGAGGCGAGCGACGCGCAATGGGGCCCGCGCACCGCGCTGAACCTGCCCTCGCTGCCGACCACGGTGGGCGAGATGGCCGCGGCGCTGGAGCGCGTGGCCGGCAAGGCCGCCACCGCCCTGCTCGACCGCACGCCCGACCCGACGATCATGCGCATCGTGAAGACCTGGCCGGGGCATTTCGAGACGGCGCGCGCCGGGGCGCTGGGGCTGACCGCCGACGACAGCTTCGAGGCAGTGATCCGGGAATACGTCCGTGAAAATCCCGACGCGGTGAAGCTCCCCAGCGTTGCATAGTCAGGTGCGCCTGACGCGCACCTGACTTCAACCCCGGAGACATCATGAAACTCGGCCACATCGCCGCCGCCTGCCTTTCGCTCGCCCTGGGCACTTCCGCCTTCGCCCAGGCCCCCACCGTTCTCAAGATCGGCTACGCGACCTCCAAGGAGTCGCACTACGGCGTGGGCTCCACGGTGTTCTGCGAGGAGATCGAGAAGGGCACGCAAGGCCGCTACAAGTGCCAGCACTTCGCCAACTCGGCGCTGGGCGGCGAGCGCGAGCAGATCGAGGCCATCCAGCTCGGCACGCAGGACCTGGTCAACACCTCGACCGGCCCGGTGGGCAACTTCGTGCCCGAGGTGAAGATCGTCGATATCCCCTTCCTCTTTCGCGACTACGACCACGCGCGCAAGGTGATGGACGGCCCGATCGGCCAGGACATCCTGACCAAGTTCCCGAGCAAGGGCATCATCGCGCTGGCGTGGACGGAGAACGGCTTCCGGCACATGACGAACAGCAAGCGCGACATCGTCAAGCCCACCGACGCGGCCGGCCTGAAGATGCGCACCATGGAGAACAAGGTGCACATGGACGGCTACCGCACCTTCGGCATCCTGCCTACGCCGATGGCCTTCCCCGAGCTCTTCGGCGCACTTCAGCAGGGCACGGTCGACGGGCAGGAGAACCCGATTCCGGTGATCCTGGCTTCGAAGTTCTCGCAGGTGCAGAAGCACCTCTCCCTCACCGGCCACGTCTACTCGCCGGCGCTCCTGCTGCTGTCGCCGAAGGTGTGGAACAAGCTCTCGGACGCCGACAAGAAGGTGTTCACCGAGGCCGCGAAGAAAGCCGCCGTGGCCCAGCGCAAGAAGGTCAACGACGACGAGAACAACGGCATCGCCCAGCTCGAGAAGGACGGCATGAAGGTCACGCGTACCGTCGACGGCGCCGCCTTCCGCGAGGCGCTGAAGCCGGCGTACGTGAGCTACGCCAAGGAATTCGGCGCGGACAACATCAAGAAGATTTCGGACGTCAAGTAAGCCGTCCGAGCCGGCCTTCCGGCAACGCGCCCGGTACGCATGCGTGCGCCGGGCGCTTCGTTTTTCTTCTCTCCCGAAACAACAGAGAACAACTCAAAGTGCAAGCCTTCGAGCGCTACTTTCTCGCCGCCAACCGCTGGGCGCTGATTCTTCTGCTGGCCGCCATGTCGGTCATCATCTTCACCAACGTCGTGCTGCGCTACACCACCAGCCAATCGCTCGAATGGGCCGAGGAGGTGTCGCGCCACATGATGATCTGGCTCACTTTCCTGGGCGCCGGCCCGGTGCTGCGCTACGGCGGGCACATCGCGGTCGAGAACCTGCAGGACGCGCTGCCGCGCGGCGCGGCCATCGCGCTGCGCATCGTCGTCGCCGGGCTGCTGTTCGCCTTCTTCGGCTTCATGGTCTGGTACGGCTGGCTCTACATGCAGCGCACGATGTTCCAGCTCACGGCCGTCACGCAGATTCCCTTCGCCTACATCTACAGCGCGATGCTGTTCGGCGGAGTGCTGCTCGTCGTGCACTGGCTGCTGGTGGTGCGCGGCTACGTGCTGAGGCGCGAGTTCGCGTCCGACGCGCACTTCGACGCCAACGCGAGCGCGTCGCTGTAAGGAGAACGACCGTGGATGCAAGCCTCGTTCTCATCGTCTCCGCCTGCGTGTTCCTGGCCATCGGCGTGCCGGTGGCCTTCGCGCTGGGCCTTTCCACCGTCACCACGCTGATCCTGGCGGAGAACTACCCGCTGATGGTGCTGCTGAAGGAAACCTTCACCGGCATCGACAGCTTCCCGCTGATGGCGGTGCCCTTCTTCATCCTGGCCGCCGAGCTGATGAGCGGCGGTTCGCTCACCGAGGTGCTGCTGCGCTTCGCAGGCCAGTTCGTGGGCCACCGGCGCGGCGGGCTGGGCTACACCAACGTGGTGTCGCTGACCTTCTTCTCGGGCATCTCGGGCTCGGCGCTGGCCGACGCGGCGGGGCCGGGGTCGATGCTCATCAGGATGATGGACAAGGCCGGCTACGACCGCTCCTACGCGGCGGCGCTCACCGCCTCGACCGCGATCGTGGGGCCGATCATCCCGCCCTCGATCATCATGATCATCTACGCGCTGCAGGACGAGACGGTCTCGGTCGGCACGCTGTTCGCGGCGGGCATCCTGCCGGGCATCCTGATCGCGGTGGCGATGTGCCTGGTGAACTACCACGTCTCGAAGAAGCGCAACTACAAGGGCGACGGGCAGACGCCGCCGCTGCGCGAGATCCTCGTCACGACGTGGAAGGCGATTCCCGCGATCCTGTTGCCGGTGGTCATCCTGGGCGGCATGCGCGCGGGCTGGTTCACGCCCACCGAGGCCTCGGTGGTGGCGGTGTTCTATGCGCTGGTGTGCGGCAAGTTCGTCTACCGCACGCTCGAATGGAAGGCGCTGCCGGACATCCTCTCGCGCTCGGCCCTGCTTTCGGCCTCGGTGCTGATCATCATCGGGCTGTCGGCGTCGTTCGCGTGGGTCCTGACGATCGAGGGCATCCCGCAGCAGATGGCCGAGTGGCTGATCGGCATGAACCTCTCGCCGTGGATGTTCCTGATCATCGTCAACATCTTCCTGCTGCTCTTCGGCATCTTCATCGAGCCTCTGCCGGGCGTGATGGTGCTGGCGCCGATCCTCGCGCCGGTGGCGGTGAAGCTGGGCGTGGACCCGGTGCACTTCGCGATGATCGTGATCTTCAACCTCACGCTCGGCATGATCACGCCGCCGGTGGGCGGCCTGCTGTTCGTGACCTGCAACGTATCGAAGGTGCCGATGACGGCGCTGGTGAAGGAGCTTGTGCCGTTCCTGTGGGCGCACGGCGCGGTGCTGCTGATCCTGACCTTCGTGCCGGCGCTGAGCACCTGGCTGCCGCACACGCTCGGGTTCAAGTAGCGCCGCGACCTCGACCGCCGGCGCTCAGCCGGGCCGGTGCAGGTACTGGCTCGGCGGCACGCCCAGCGTGCGCCGGAACATGGCGGTGAAGGCGCTCGGGCTCTCGTAGCCGTGGGCCAGCGCCACCTCCAGGATCGACGCGCCCGCTGCCAGCCGGGGCAGGCTCAGCAGCAGCCTCGCCTGCCGGCACCACGCACCGAAGTTCATTCCCGTCTCGCGCTGGAACAGGCGAGCGAGCGTGCGGGTGTTCATGTGCAGGCGCAAGGCCCACTCTTCCAGCGTCGCGGGCAGCGAAGGATCGCGCACCAGTTCCTCGCACAACGCGGCCAGCCGGGCATGGCGCGGCATCGGCACATGCAGCGAGAGCGCCGGCGCGGCCTCGATCTCGTCGAGGATCAGCTCCATCACGCGCTCGTCGCGGCTGCCCGGCGCGTAGTCCAGCGGCAGCGACACGGCCGTGACGATCAGCTCCCGCAGCAGCGCGCCGACGTGGATCACGCGGCATTCGCTGCCCAGGTCGGCACGCGTGCCCGGCTCGACGAACACCGTGCGCATGCGAACCTCGCCGGCCATGCGGATGCGGTGCTCCATGCCGCCGGGCACCCACACGCCGCGGCCGGTCGGCACCACCCAGCTGCCGGCGGCGGCGCTCACCAGCATCACGCCCGAGATCGCGTGGATGAGCTGGCCGCGCCGGTGCGTGTGCGGCGGAATGAAGGCGTTGCCGGCAGGGTCGGTCGCCAGCACCGCGACCGCGCGCGGGGTGGATTCGCCTTGCTCGGGGCGGAGGTCGATCGCTTTGTCCATTTCTCGACGATGCTTGCCAATTCGTAGCAGGAACATCTTCTCACGGCTTCCTACGATGCTTTTTTCACTCCTACCGCAAACGAAAGAAGCATCCGTCATGAACAAGCGCCGACTCGGGCTGCTCACCGGCACCCATGCCGTCAACGACCTCTACCAGGGCCTCGTGCCCGCCCTGCTGCCGTTCATGGTGCTGGAGCGCGGCTACAGCTACACCGCCGTCAGCGGGCTGATGCTGGCGGCCACCGGCCTGTCGAGCGTGGTGCAGCCGCTGTTCGGCCTGTACGCCGACCGCCACCCGCGCAGCTGGCTGGTGCCCACGGGCTTTCTGGTGGCAGCGCTGGGCGTGGTGCTGGCGGGGCTGAGCCAGAGCTACCTGCTGACCTGGATCGCGATGGCGCTGTGCGGCCTGGGCATCGCGGCCTACCACCCGCCGGCCACGGTGGCTGCACGCGCGGCCGGCGGCGGCTCGCAGAAGGCGATGAGCGTGTTCTCCGTGGGCGGCACCATCGGCGCCTCGTTCGCGCCGGTGCTGGCGGCCACGGCCGTGGGCGGCGGCAGCCTGTCGCGCAGCTACCTGCTGGGCGTGCCCGCGCTGGCGATGGGCCTGGTGTGGTTCGTCGTGAACACCCGGCGCGGAGCGGCCTCGGGCAGTGCCGCCGCGGGGGCGCGAAAGGCCGGCGACCATCTGATGAAGCCGCACAACGACTGGCGCGCCTTCGGGCTGCTGGTGGCGACCATCGTGGGCTGGTCGATCCCATACGTCACGGTGATGTCGATGCTGTCGCTGCGCATCACGCGCGACCTGCACGGCTCGGCCTTCCAGGGCGCGGCGGCGCTCACCGCGTTCACTGCGGCGGGCGCGGTCGGCACGCTGCTCGGTGGGTGGCTGGGCGACCGCATCGGGCGCATGGGCACGATCCGCGCGGGCTACCTCTTCGCGCTGCCCTCGCTCGCGGGCATCGTGCTCGCACCGAGCGCCGGCTGGGCGCTGGCCTGCACCGGACTCTTCGGCCTGTGCATGTTCCTGCCCTTCGCGGCGCAGGTGACGCTCGCGCAGGACTACCTTCCGCGCAACCCGGCCACCGCCAGCGGCATCGCGCTGGGGCTGGCGCTGTCGGTGGGCGGGCTGGTCTCGCCGCTCTTCGGCATGCTGTCGGACGCGCGCGGCCTCGGCGTGACGCTGACCGCCGTGCTCTGCCTGCTGTGCGTGGCGGCGGTGCTCGCGCTGCAGCTGCGCAATCGCACCATGCAGACGATGCCTGTCGACGCCGAGGGAGCCGCCGCCTGAAAGCGGCCCGGCGCATGTTCGCTGCCAGAATCGGGCGCAGGGCCGAAGGGCCGGCGAAACGACAAGGAGGGACACTGCGCCATGAATCGATTCCTGAGCTGCGTATTGGGGAGCACGCTGCTGGCTCCGGCTGCCTTCGGCGCCGGGCCGACGACGGCGGTAGCGCCAGGAGCGCCGGTAGCGCCAATAGCGCCGACGACGCCGGCAGCCGCCGCCGCGCCGGCCGATCCCGCAGCAGGCATCCGTGAAGTCGAGTCTGCAGTGCGCGCCTGGGCCGCGGCATGGTCCGCACGCGACGTGACTCGCTACCTCGCCGCCTACGCGCCCGACTTCACCCCGCCGCGCGGCCAGGACCGCAAGGCATGGGAGGCCGACCGCCGCGCCCGCATCGAGGAGAAGGCCGCCATCAGCGTGGAGATCGACAGCCTCGTCATCAGCCTCAAGGGACAGGCGGCCACCGCCAGCTTCCAGCAGACCTACAGCGCCGACAAGCTGCGCGAGAAGAGCCGCAAGACGCTGGAGCTTCAGCGCGTCGGGGGCCGCTGGCTCATCCGCAAGGAGGGCGCGGGCGGATGATGCAGGCGCCCGGACCAATGGCCCTGTAAGCCAAACGGTTCACGAAGGTGTCACCGCTTGCAACCATGCTGCAGCCTTCGTTTCCCCAAGGCTGTGGCTGCCATGTTTCCCACCAAGACCGACAAGGCGCGCAACGAACTCCAGGGCGGACAGCGCACGCTCACCCAGCGCGAACGCGCCCTGCTGCTGATGGCCGACGGCCGGCGCTCCCTGACCGACTTCAGTCCCCTCTTCCCCAACCGCGATGAAGCCGAGCGGACGATCCAGGCGCTGATCGACAAGGGCTACCTGCAGGGCCCCAAGGCTGCAGCCGCACCGGCCGAGCCTCCCGCACAGCCCGCGCCCTCGCCCATCCCGGCCGTCGAGCCGATCCAGGTCGCCACCGCCGCCGACACCTTCGACGGCAAGCGCTCGCTGGCGACCACACGCATGTTCCTGTTCGACATCTGCGAGCGCATGTTCGTGCGCCGCGACCCGAAGTTCGCACTGCAGATGCGCGACGCCCTGCGCGAGGCGCGCGACCGCGAGGCGATGCTGACCATCGCCGCGCTGATGCTCACCGAGATCGAGAAGACCGCCGGCGTGGAGCGCGCCGAATCGCTGCGCGAGCGCATCGACCGGCTGCTGCCGCCGGCCGAAGTGATTCACTGAAGACCCCGGCCGGGGCTGTGACACCATCGCCGGGTGAATCTTTCCTCGCGTCCCCCACCCGCGCTGTCCGAGCGGCTTCGCAACTGGGCCAGGCGCCTCAAGCGCGACGGCGTCACGCTCTGGTTCGCCTGCCGGCACGCCGCCACGCCCTGGTATGCCAAGGCGCTGGGCGTGTTCGTGGTGGCCTATGCCCTGAGCCCGATCGACCTGATCCCCGACTTCGTGCCGGTGCTGGGCTACGTCGACGACGTGCTGCTGCTGCCGGGGCTGATCTGGCTCACGATCAGGCTGATTCCGGCATCCGTCCTCGCCGAATGCCGTTTGCAGGCCGATGCCTGGATCCAGCGTGCCGGCTCCAGGCCGACCAGCCGCTGGGGCGCCGCGCTGGCCGTGGCGGTGTGGATTGCGGTCGCCGCCGGGGGCTGGTACCTGTGGGCGCGCTGATCGCAAAAGCCCGAATCGCCGGCCATGCCGCGCGATCCACTACACTCCCCGGGGTCAGGAGAGAGCCCCGCATGCCGGGGCCGCCGAAGGCGCAGGGGGAAGTTTCCCCCGAACGCTCAGGCAAAAGGACTGACGAGGCGCCGGTGAAAACCGGCGTTTCCTTGCTGGAGAGAGGCCGCCGCCAAACACAGGCAGCGGCCCACCGAAGGAGCAAACCCCGATCGTGGGGCGAATCTCTCAGGTAAAGCGGACAGCAGGGGTGGCCCATGGCTTGCGTCATGGATTTCGACTGCCCCTTTGGAGTGCCCCGTGGCCGCTTCCTCCGCATCCGCTACCGAACTTCTCAAGACGCCGCTGTACGACCTCCACCTGGAGCTGGGCGCACGCATGGTGCCCTTCGCCGGCTATTCGATGCCGGTCCAGTACCCCGCCGGCCTGATGGCCGAGCACAAGCACACGCGCGACGCGGCCGGTCTGTTCGACATCTCACACATGGGCCAGCTGCGCCTGGTCGGCCCCGACGCCGCGGCCGCGTTCGAGACCCTGATGCCCGTCGACGTGATCGACCTGCCCGCCGGCAAGCAGCGCTACGGCCTGCTGCTGAACGACGAGGGCGGCATCCTCGACGACCTGATGTTCTTCAACGAGGGCAACGGCTCGATCTTCGTGATCGTCAACGGCGCCTGCAAGGCGGCCGACATCGCCCACATCCAGCAGAAGATCGGCTCGCGCTGCGAGGTGCGCCCCCTGCCCGACCATGCCCTGCTCGCGCTGCAGGGCCCACAGGCCGCGGCCACGCTGGCGCGGTTGTCGCCCGGCGTCGAGCGCTTCGTGTTCATGACTGGCGGCGCTGTGCAGATCGGCGGCATTGCGGCCTTCGTCACCCGCAGCGGCTACACCGGCGAAGACGGCTTCGAGATCTCGGTGGCCGCATCCGACGCCGAACGCCTCGCCCGCCTGCTGCTGGCCCAGCCCGAGGTCAAGCCCATCGGCCTGGGCGCGCGCAATTCGCTGCGGCTCGAAGCGGGCCTGTGCCTCTACGGCAACGACATCGACACCACCACCACGCCCGTCGAGGCCTCGCTCAACTGGGCGATGCAGAAGGTGCGCCGCGCGGGCGGTGCGCGCGAAGGCGGTTTTCCGGGCGCGGCCAGGGTGCTTGCGCAGCTCGCCACGGCCACTGCCGGCGCGGCCGGCCGCACCGACCACGACACGCTGAAGCGCAAGCGCGTGGGCCTCGTGGCGCTGGAGCGCATTCCGGTGCGCGACGACACGGTGCTGCAGTCTTTCGAAGGCCAGGACATCGGCCTCGTCACCAGCGGCCTGCTCGGCCCCACGGCCGACCGCTGCATCGCCATGGGCTACGTGGCCACCGCGTTCGCCGAACCCGGCACGCGCGTGCAGGCCATCGTGCGAGGCAAGCCGGTGCCGATGGAGGTGTCGACCATGCCCTTCGTGCCCACCCGCTACTACCGCGGCTGAACGGCTAGGCTCTGTACCCCGAAACATTTTTTCCACGAGGAGTTTTTCCACCATGAGCATCAAGTACACCAAGGACCACGAATGGGTGTCGGCCGAAGGCGACGCGGCCACCGTCGGCATCACCGTGCATGCGCAGGACGCGCTGGGCGACGTGGTGTTCGTCGACCTGCCCGAGATCGGCAAGACCTTCGCCCAGGGCGAAGTCGCCGGTGTCGTCGAATCGGTGAAGGCCGCCGCCGACGTGTTCATGCCCGTCTCGGGCGAGATCACCGAAGTGAACGAAGCGCTGCGCGCCGACCCCTCTCTCGCCAACAGCGACCCGCTGGCCGCCGGCTGGTTCTTCAAGGTCAAGCTGAGCGACCCCTCGCAGCTCGACGCGCTGCTGGACGCGGCCTCGTACGACAAGTTCGCTGCCGAGTCCTGATCCCAGAAATCGGACAGCCGAACGCAGAAGGAATACAAGAACCAGGCAGAAGTCGCAGAAGAAACCGAATCAACTCCTGGTTCTCCTTCCGCGACCTCTGCAAAACCTTCGCGACTTCCGCGTTCTGACCCCGCTCCCCCGCCCCAAGCTCTTATCACCAGCCCTGCCATGTCGAAGCCCGCTGCCCTCCCCACCCTGCAAGAACTCGAGAACGCCGAAGAATTCATTGCCCGCCACATCGGCATCGATGCGGCGGACGAGGCGCGCATGCTGCCGGCGATCGGGTCGGAAACGCGCGCGGAGCTGATCGACGGCATCGTGCCCGCCGCCATCCGCCGTGCCAGGCCGATGCGCCTGCCCGCGCCGGTGACCGAAGCCGACGCGCTGGCCGAGCTGAAGGCGATGGCGTCGAAGAACAAGGTGCTGCGCAACTTCATCGGCCAGGGCTACTACGGCAACCACACGCCGGGCGTGATCCTGCGCAACATCCTCGAGAACCCCGCCTGGTACACCGCCTACACGCCCTACCAGGCCGAGATCTCGCAGGGCCGCATGGAAGCCCTGCTCAACTTCCAGACGATGGTGTGCGACCTCACGGGCATGGCCATCGCCAACGCCTCGATGCTCGACGAGGCCACCGCCGCCGCCGAGGCCATGACGCTCGCCAAGCGCAGCGTGAAAAGCAAGAGCAACGTGTTCCTCGTCTCGGGCGACTGCCATCCGCAGACCATCGAGGTCATCAAGACCCGTGCCGCGCCGCTGGGCATCGAGGTCAAGGTGAGCACCGTGTCGGAAACGCTGCCGCACCTGATGGTGAGCGGCGCCTTCTTCGGCGTGCTCGCGCAGTACCCTGCCACCACCGGCCACGTGCACGACCTGCGTCCGCTCGCGGGCCACGCGCACCAGTGCGACGCGGCCTTCATCGTCGCGGCCGACCTGCTGGCGCTGACGCTGCTCGCGCCTCCGGGCGAATGGGGTGCCGACATCGTCTGCGGCACCACGCAACGCTTCGGCATGCCGCTGTGCAACGGCGGCCCGCACGCCGCCTACCTGGCCTGCCGCGACGAGTTCAAGCGCTCGCTGCCGGGCCGCCTGGTGGGCGTGAGCGTCGACACGCACGGCCAGCCGGCCTACCGCCTCGCGCTGCAGACGCGCGAGCAGCACATCCGCCGCGAGAAGGCCACCTCCAACATCTGTACCGCGCAGGTGCTGCCGGCCGTGGTGGCCAGCATGTACGCCGTGTACCACGGGCCCGACGGCCTCACACGCATCGCGCAGCGCGTGGCTGCCCTCACCGCCGTGCTGGCCAAGGGCCTCGCGCAGATGGGCCGCGAGCCGGTGAATGCCACCGCGTTCGACTCGCTGACCATCCGCACCGGCGAAGACACGCAGGCGATCATCGAGCGCGCGCAGGCAGCAGGCGTCAACCTGCGCCAACGCCTGCAGCAGCACCTGGGCATCTCGCTGGACGAGACCAGCACGCGCGCCGACGTCGAAATGCTGTGGGCCCTGTTCGCGCCCGCCGGCACGCAGGCGCCGCGCTTCGACGAGCTCGCCGGCAACACCACGCCGCTGATCCCCGAAGACCTGCGCCGCACCAGCGCATTCCTCACGCACCCGGTGTTCAACACCCACAAGAGCGAGACGGCGATGCTGCGCTACATCCGCAGCCTGTCGGACAAGGACCTCGCGCTCGACCGCAGCATGATCCCGCTGGGCAGCTGCACCATGAAGCTCAACGCGACCAGCGAGATGATCCCCATCACCTGGCCCGAGTTCGCCAACATCCACCCCTTCGCGCCGGCCGACCAGCTGCAGGGCTATGCCCAGCTCGACGCCCAGCTGCGCGCCTGGCTGTGCGAGGCCACGGGCTACGCGGGCATCAGCCTGCAGCCCAACGCGGGTTCGCAGGGCGAGTACGCGGGCCTGCTGGCCATCAAGTCCTTCCACGAGGCCAAGGGCCAGGGCCACCGCAACATCTGCCTGATTCCGTCTTCCGCGCACGGCACCAACCCGGCCAGCGCACAGATGGTCGGCCTGCAGGTGGTGGTGACGGCCTGCGACGCGCAGGGCAACGTCGACATCGACGACCTCAAGCGCGCCTGCGAGAAGCACAGCGCCAACCTGGCCGCGGT
Source organism: Variovorax sp. 22077 (assembly GCF_052044195.1). Classification (NCBI taxonomy): domain Bacteria; kingdom Pseudomonadati; phylum Pseudomonadota; class Betaproteobacteria; order Burkholderiales; family Comamonadaceae; genus Variovorax; species Variovorax sp. 22077. Next base: position 54,221 of record NZ_JBQEQC010000024.1, on the reverse strand, counting down.
GATGATCACCTACCCCAGCACCCACGGCGTGTTCGAGACCCGCGTGAAGGAGCTGTGCGAGCTGGTGCATGCGCACGGCGGCCGCGTGTACGTGGACGGCGCCAACATGAACGCGCTGGTCGGCGTGGCCGCGCCGGGCGAGTTCGGCGGCGACGTGAGCCACCTGAACCTGCACAAGACCTTCTGCATCCCGCACGGCGGCGGCGGCCCCGGCGTCGGCCCCGTCTGCGTGGTCGAAGACCTCGTTCCCTACCTGCCGGGCCACGCAACGGCTGGCGTGCCTTCCAACGGCGTGGGCGCGGTGTCGGCCGCGCCGCTGGGCAACGCGGCGGTGCTGCCGATCAGCTGGATGTACTGCCGCATGATGGGCGCCAAGGGCCTGCAGGCCGCGACCGAGACGGCCATCCTGAGCGCCAACTACATCAGCGCGCGCCTGAAGGACCACTATCCCACGCTGTACGCGAGCCCCAACGGGCACGTCGCGCACGAGTGCATCCTCGACCTGCGCCCGCTGAAGGACACCAGCGGCGTCACCGCCGAAGACGTGGCCAAGCGCCTGATCGACTACGGCTTCCATGCGCCCACGCTGAGCTTCCCCGTGCCCGGCACGCTGATGGTGGAGCCGACCGAGAGCGAGCCGCTGGCCGAGCTCGACCGCTTCATCGACGCGATGATCGCCATTCGAGGCGAGATCCGCCGCATCGAGGAAGGCGTCTGGCCGAAGGAAGACAACCCGCTCAAGCACGCGCCGCACACGGCCGCCAGCCTGCTGGGCAGCGAGTGGAGCCACGCCTACTCGCGCGAACTCGGCGCCTTCCCGCTGGCTTCGCTCAAGACCGCGAAGTATTGGCCGCCCGTCGGCCGCGTCGACAACGTCTACGGCGACCGCAACCTGTTCTGCAGCTGCGTGCCGGTGAGCGAGTACAGCGAGCAGGCCGAAGAGGCTTGAGCGAAAGGCCCTGCGAAGCCTTCTACTGCGAAGGCTCGCGGCGGTAGGTCGCCCACTTTACCGTCAGGATGTCCGCCGCGATCTTCGCGGCGTTGACGCCCGCGTAGGGCTCGGATGGATCGAACTGGAATGCCTCGCGGTAGCGCCTGACCTGCGCGTAGTCCTGGTCGAAGGTCATCGGGCCCATCAGCTCGGCCGGGTCGGTGCCCGCGGGAAGCGCGAGGAATTTCTCCGAATCGGTGGCACTCTGGTAGAGGTCAACGCTCATCAGGTTCATGGGTGTGTCTCCGAGCTTGGTTTTCGACCAGCCAAGGCTCGGCGACCCCGAGGAGCCGTGCAATCGGTGCGGGCCTACATCGCGCGCCGGAGCAGGCCCACGGCGCCGGCAAGCCCCGCCGTCAGGGCTGCTTCTTCTTCGCGATCTCGCCGGTGGCGATCTGCTGGCGCAGCCCGCGCAGGCTGGCCTTGGCCTTGCGCTCGTTCTCGGGCCCCATGCGCACCAGGATCTTCTGGCCCGCGGAGAGCGACTCCAACTGCTGGTCGACGTATTCGTAGCGCACCCAAGGGCGCTGCGAGGGCACGTCGCCCTTCACCTCCACAAGCCGCACCTGCACCGGGCCCTTGGGCTCCGGCGCCTGCAGCAGGTGGTCGATGACGGCGATGAGCCTGTCGTTGAAGTAGCGGCCCGGATAGCCGAGTTCTTCGTACGCCTGCTGGAACAGCGGATAGAGCTTTGCATACACGGCGGCGGCCTTCGCCGGATCGACCGACTCGGCCAGCAGCACGATGCCGTTGTAGCGCGCCGCGTTGTTGGCGGCGATGGTCTGCACCCCGCCCTGCGGCCCCTCGGTGATGAAGCGCTGGCCCGCGGGCTGCACCGGCCACACGCTTGGCGGCGCGTGCTCGCGCGGCAGGTTGTCGACGGTGGCGACGAAGCGCCGCACGATGCCGTCGGGCCGCAGGAACTCGGCGACCCTCTTGGCGCCGAGAAGCTCGCTCAGCGCCTTCGTCACGCGCGCATCGGAATCGGCCAGCTTGGGCAATGCCGGGTCAGGCTGCGCCAGCGCATCGACCGGGTTCTGCGGGCCCGTGGGCGCTGCGGCAGGCGGCGGTGCAGCAGGCGCGTCGTTGGGTGCGGCGGCCACCGGCACGGGCTCGGCGGGTTTCTGCTGTTGCTGCTGATACCAGCGCCAGCCGAAGAACGCGGCTGCGAGCAGCACGAGCACGCCCACGACGATGGTGCCGATGGGCGTTTCACGGCGGGGTCTGAACTCGGGGGCGTCGCGGGTGTCGCGGTTGTCGCTGTCGGACATACGGGCGGTTTCCTTGTGCTGGAGTGTCAGGAAGGCGAGCGGCTATGGTGCACCAGATCGGGTCATGGCCGGCCCGCCTCGTCGTAACGCCCTGTGACGCGGCTGTCGCGCCGAAGTTCAGCAAGAAGCTCGGCAGGTTCAGCCCGGCTGCGCGCTCAGCGACTGCAGCCACGCCAGCGTGGCCTGCAGCTCGGCCGGGCGAATCTCGTGCGCACCGGGGAAGTCCGTGCCCGACAGCGCCAGCGGCAGGGTGCGCGCCAGCTCGCGCGTGGCCTGCGCCGCGCTCGGCGGAATCACGTTGTCGGCGCTGCCGTGGCTCACCCACAGCGCCTTGCCCTCGAAGGCCTCGGGCGGCGCGATGTGCGGCACCACCTGCGGCAGCAGCCGGCTGTGCCACACCATCGCGGCGCGCACGCTCGCGGGCCTGGTCAGCAGCAGCGACAGCGCCATGATCCCGCCCTGGCTGAAGCCGCCGACGATCACGCGCTCCGGCGGCACGCCCAGCTGCTGCGCGGCCGAGGCGACCATCTCGCCGACGAGGAAGCGGCTTTCGCGCTCCTGCTCCTCGTCGATGCGGCGCTCGCCGTTGGGCAGCACCTGGAACTCGAACCACGCATAGGCATCGGGCGACAGCACATAGGGCGCGCGCAGGCTCAGCACGTGGAACTGCGGCGGCATCATGCGCGCGAGGCCGAACAGGTCCTGCTCGTTGCTGCCGACGCCGTGCATCAGCACCAGCAGCCAGGGCTCGCGGGCATCGGGTTGCGCGCCGTGCGCGAGGAATTTCAGGGGCAGGTGAAGCTGGGTCATGGTCTGGGCGGATGTGATGTTGTTCGTCTCTTCCTTCGGATCAGCGGAAGCCCAGCGCCAGCGCGCGGGTGAGCTCGGCCGACGGAATCTCGCGGCAGCCGGTCGCGTTCTGCCCCGACCACAGCGGAGAGAAGTCGCCACTGCCCTTCGCTTCGGCCTTGGCGCGCAGCGGCGCGATGGCCGAGGTAGCCAGCGGAAACTCCGGCGCCGCCTTGCCGATGGGCCCGAGGTCGCGCATCACGCGGTTGACGATGCCGCGCGCCGGCCGGCCGGTGAAGAGATTGGTGAGCGCCGTGTGCCGCGCCGCCTCGCTCTTGAGCGCCGCGCGGTGGACCGCGCTGGTCGTCGCCTCGGGCGTGAGCATGTAGGCCGTACCGATCTGCACGCCCGCCGCGCCCAGCGACATCGCCGCCGCCACGCCGTCGGCATCGGCGATGCCGCCAGCGGCGATCACCGGCAGCTTCACCGCCTTAACCAGCTGCGGCAGCAGCGCGAAGGTGCCCAGCTGCTTCGTCAGGTCGTGCGAGAGGAAGTGGCCGCGATGCCCGCCGGCCTCCAGCCCCTGGGCGATCACCGCGTCGGCGCCGTGCGCCTCGAGCCAGAGCGCCTCGTCCACCGTGGTGGCCGAGGCCAGCACCTTCGCGCCCCAGCCATGCACCTGCGCCAGCAGCGCCTCGGAAGGCAGCCCGAAATGGAAGCTCACGACCGGCGGCTTGAACTCGGCCAGCAGCGCGGCCACCTCGGCGCTGAAGGGGTTGCGACCCGGCCCGGCCGGAATGCTCGCGGCGTCGATGCCGTACTCGGCGTAGTAAGGCGCCAGCGCGCTGCGCCACGTGGCCTCGCGCTCGGCGCTGGGCTCGGGCGGGGTGTGGCAGAAGAAGTTGACGTTGTAGGGCTTGTCGGTGCCCGCGCGGATCGCGGCGATCTCGCTGCGCAGCGCGTCGGTGCTCAGCATGGCTGCCGGCAGCGAACCCAAGCCGCCGGCATTGCTGACCGCGATGGCCATCGCGCTGCCTTGTATGCCGGCCATCGGGGCCTGGATGAGGGGGAGTTCGGTGCCGAGAATCTGCTGCAGCGAGGTGGTTGTCATTCGAGGGCGCTCCTTTGTCGGATGCCGTCCATTCTCCAGCCAAGCCCTTGGGCGCCGCCGCGGCAGGGTCATCGCCCGGTGCGGCGACGACCCGGGTTCAGGAGGGCCTCACTCCTCGCTGGTCCACTCCACCTGCACGCCCAGGCTGCGCAGGTTCTCGACGAAGCGCGGATGCGCGCGGCGGATCGGCGCCGCGTTGCGGATCTCGGAGCGGCCCTCGATGCTGGCCGCCACCATGAAGAGCGCGATCGCCACGCGGATGATGTAGGGGCTCTCGACCACCGCCGGCGTCAGCGGATTGCCGCCGAAGGTGATGAGCCGGTGCGGGTCGGACGAGAACACGTGCGCGCCGAACTTCGAGAGCTCGCCCGTCCAGCCCAGCGCGCCGTCGTAGACCTTGTTCCAGAACATCGCGTTGCCCTGGGCACGCACGCCCAGCGCGATGAAGATCGGCAGCAGGTCCACCGGGAAGTACGGCCACGGCGCCGCCTCCACCTTGGTGAGCACGTTGCTCGTGAACGGCGTCTGCACCTTCAGCGGGCCGCTGCGCACGGCGCGCGACCAGCCTTCCTTGTGCTCGATCTGCACGCCGAACTTGGCGAAGGTGCGGTCCAGCAGCGGAAAGTTCTCCGGCGCGCTGTTGCGCACGACCACGTCGCCGCCGGTGATGGCGCCCAGCGCGAGGAAGGTGGTGATCTCGTGGAAGTCTTCGTCGAAGCGGAACTCGCCGCCCTTGAGCGCGCCGCCGCCATGCACGGTGAGCCGCGAGGTGCCGATGCCCTCGATGCGCACGCCGATCATCGCCATGAAGCGGCAGAACTCCTGCACGTGCGGCTCGGAAGCCGCATTGGTCAGCGTCGAGGCGCCGTCCGTCGCGGCGGCGCACAGCACGAAGTTCTCGGTGGTCGTCACCGAGGCGTAGTCCAGCCAGTGGTCGGTGGGCATCAGCCGGCCCATGCTGCGCACGAGCAGCGAGCCCTCGGTGCGCTCCACCTCGCCGCCGAAGCGCTGGAACACCTCCACGTGCGGATCGATCTCGCGCACGCCCAGCGTGCAGCCCTTGACGTTGTCCTCCAGCCGGGCCACGCCGAAGCGCGCCAGAAGCGGCGGCACCAGCATGATCGACGAGCGCATCTCCTCCGGCAGCCGGTGGCGCGATGCGTCGAAAGCCGTCTCGCGGTGGTGCAGCTCCAGCGTGCCCGTCTCGTGGTCCATGCGAACGTCGCTGCCCAGGGTGCGGAAGATGTCGAGGATCTTGCGCACGTCGGTGATGTCGGGCACGCCATGCAGGCGAAGCGGCTCCCAGGTGAGAAGCGTGGCGCAGAGCACCGGCAGCACTGCGTTCTTGTTGGCGGAAGGGGTGATGCGGCCACGCAGCGGCGTACCGCCGTGCACGATGAGGTTGGACATGGAGAGGAGAGAAAGCGCGAAAGCGACCGGATGGGAGGCGGCAGTAAAGATTCGGAAATAGTCCGAAACGGGAGACAGGACTTTACCGCCTGAACGCGCCACGAACGGCGCCGAAGTTGTAAGAACTTCAACGCTGGAGCCGCTCAAATAACAATTCTTTCGCGTTACATCGAGCAAATTCCAGCGCACCCGATGGTCACGCCGGGCGCCGCCTACGCACCGAACAGCAGGGTCGCCAGCATCCAGGCCGCCCACAGAGCTGCATAACCGGCAGCCAACAGCACGCCCACGAATGCGATGGCGTACGCGATTCGGCGGCTGCCCGTTGGTGCAGCAGGCACGTGACGCCAGTAGATCCAGACCGCCCAGGCCAGGAGAGTCGCCCCCTCGAGGACAAGGGCGAGGCTCGGCGCAAAAGCTCCCAATGCGAGAAACGCCTTGCTCCCGATGAACCCTGTCAGCATCCCGATGAAAGGCGAGGCGATAGCCCAGAGCGCGATATGCAAACCAAGTCGCCAGCCCGGCTTCATCGCAGCGCCTCGCCCTTGAAGAAGTGCAACGGCATGGGTTGCTCCCACCCGGGCGTTTGGTAGCCGGCCACATGGACCTCCGGCACGTAACCCATCACGCTTCTCAGGAGCGCAGCCAAATACGAGCTGCTGTTGTATTCACCGGGATTCATCTTGTCGCCCCGCAGCTTGGCCGGAGGACGATAGGGCGAGACATAGCTTGCAAAGTTGGTGGCACGAATCACCAACTCCCGTGCAAAGGTCTCGCGACTCATCCCGGCCGGCGGATCGAGCGGAATCTTGACGATCACCCCGCCGGGCATGCCTGTTGACATTTTCCTCCCTTGATTGGCCAGATGCCCTGGCGATGCCCGGCGCATGGTATCGATTCAGGCATGTGCCGCCAGCGGGCCCAAAGTCCTGTTCCCCCACAACGTGCGTTTTTCCGCAAGTTGAAGCGTGCCGCGCTCACGCGGCGGTTGGCAACGCCGCACCGTCCGCTTGCGCAGGTAGTTGAAGGCCCGTCGAAGTCGACCGAGGTTTACGGGTTCAGCGATCCTTCCACGTGCCAGTCGAAGCCTGAGCTTCGAGCGGACCCATTCGCGACGAACTTGTTACTCACCCGCCCTGCCCTTGTCCAAATAAATTGGTTGCCTCCCGCCAGCTCCCGCTGGCCAGGCAACCTCGAAAGGACAAGACAAATGAACCCTTCCTACACCGGCGGCTGCGCATGCGGCGCGATCCGCTACGAGATCCCCTCCGAGCCGATCTTCCAGAACCACTGCCAGTGCCTCGACTGCCAGCACAAGAGCGGCACCGGCCACGGCTCGTACCTGAGCTTCATGCGCAGCGGCGTGAAGCAGACCGGCAGCGCCGCGCTGTGGGACATGGTCGGCGACAGCGGCAACGTGAAGACCCGCGCCTTCTGCCCCGCCTGCGGCTCACCCGTGTACATGACCTATGCGGCGATGCCGGACGTCATCACCGTGCATGCCGCGAGCCTCGACGATCCGAGCCGGTTCAAGCCGCAGGCGGTGACTTATGCAGTGCGCGGATACGAATGGGATGTGCTGGACCCGGCGCTGACCAGATTCGAGAAGATGCCGCCGGGCCAGTGAGCGATCTAGCTCGTCAGCGCCTCGCACTGCACTTCGATCCGCTCATGAAGCAGCCCCAGCGCCGCCGACAGCAGCCGCTGCAGCGAGCTGCGCTGCCCCGCGTCGAACAGCGGCGCAGGGTCCGCATCGGATGAAGCGGCATCGCGCCGGTCTTCATCCCAGCCGAGCAGCTGGACGAGCGTCTGCGCGCCCTGCACGACGTCGCGCGCATCGTTGAGGAATGCGGCCTGGCTTTGCCGCGAAGCATCGAGGCGCTCGCCCTGGACCCACTCGAAGGGCCTGAACTGGGCTGTGGGACGGTAGGACGCGCCGGCGCAGCGGGCATCGGCGCCTGCCGCGTCGTTCGAAGAAGCATTGGCCATGTGTGGGCCTCCCAAGGATGTCGATTTGCAGAAACCGACGCACCCGCTGCTAAACGGGGGCGGCAGCTCGAACGGGTTAGCAGACCGGGACATCCTTGCGGAAACCGGCAGGGCGCGAGCCCTCCCGTTCGAGCCGCCTAAAAGAGGTTCGAACGAAAAAGCCGCAGACCAAGTGCGGTAGCTGCGGCTTTCGTCGCAGGATGTCAGCGGGCTGCTAAACCCGGCCTCGCTCATCACGAGGCGGGGGCAATGTAAGCGCTGTAGATGACGCACGTCAAGCTGAGCCCCCCGCCCCGTTCGCCCATACTCGCGGCTTCACACAGGAGGTTGGCGTGAGCATTCAGCGTACTGGAGGATGCGTCTGCGGGTCGGTGCGTTTCGTCGCCCATGGCGAGCCTGCTCGCACCTTGCAGTGTCACTGCAGGTTCTGCCAGCGGATGACCGGCTCGACTTCTTATGCGCAGTCGACGTATCCGATGGAAGCGGTGCGGTTCTCGGGCGAACCGATGTCGCGCTACTCGCACAGATCGGAAACCAGCTCGAAGCAGGTGCACGTTCATTTCTGCCCCAGGTGCGGAACCACGCTGTCGCTCACCTTCGAGCGCTGGCCGGAGTTCCGGGCGATTTCCCGGGGCGCCTTCGACGACCCGAACTCCGTTTCGATCAGCACCCACATCTGGACCAGCTCGGCGCAGACGGGGGTGATGCTTCCCCCGGGAACGGACTGCTTTCAGCTTGCCCGAGCCGACCTGGCCGGCTCGCCACAGACGCCGGAGTGCTTCGACACACCGAGGTTTGCGCGTGGAAGCGATGCGTGACGCCGCAGGCGCTTCATCGCGCTTTTGCTCTGCTACGATTGTTTCCCCGGGAAAACAGCCTCCCGCTCTGCAAAGAAAGACGGTGTCCCGTCCAAGCGCTGGTGACTCACAACGGAGCCTTCCGTGGACACCGCCTTGCCCGACACTTCTTCCCTCGCGCCTTCCGCGCGCCCCGAGCCGATCTCCTTCGCCGAAGCATTCCGCTTCTGGCTCAGGCTCGGCTTCATCAGCTTCGGCGGCCCCGCCGGACAGATCGCGATCATGCATGCCGAGCTGGTCGAGCGGCGGCGCTGGATCAGCGAGAAGCGTTTTCTGCATGCGCTGAATTTCTGCATGCTGCTGCCCGGCCCCGAGGCGCAGCAACTGGCCACCTACATCGGCTGGCTCATGCACCGCACCTGGGGCGGCATCGTGGCCGGCGCGCTGTTCGTGCTGCCCTCGCTGTTCATCCTGATCGCGCTGTCGTGGATCTACCTGCGCTTCGGCAACGTGCCCGTGGTCGCGGGCATCTTCTACGGCATCAAGCCGGCGGTCACGGCACTGGTGCTGCATGCGGCGCACCGCATCGGCGGCCGCGCGCTCAGGAACCGGTGGATGTGGGGCATCGCGGGCGCGGCCTTCCTGGCGATCTTTGCCTTCGACACGCCGTTTCCGGCCATCGTGCTTGCCGCCGGTCTCATCGGGTACTTCGGCGCGCGATGGGCGCCCGGGGTCTTCGCGCTCGGCGGCGGCCATGGCAGCGCGACGCAAGGCTACGGCCCCGCGCTGATCGATGACGACACGCCCACGCCGCCGCATGCGCGCTTCTCGCGCCGGCAGCTGCTCAAGGTGATCGCCTTCGGACTGGGCCTCTGGCTGCTGGCGATGGGCGTCCTCGTCGCCGTGCTGGGAACCGAGAGCACGCTCGCGCAGATGGGCTGGTTCTTCACCAAGGCGGCGCTGCTGACCTTCGGCGGCGCCTACGCGGTGCTGCCCTACGTCTACCAGGGTGCCGTCGAGCACTACCAGTGGCTTTCGGGCGCGCAGATGATCGACGGACTGGCGCTCGGGGAAACCACGCCGGGGCCGCTGATCATGGTGGTGGCCTTCGTGGGCTTCGTCGGCGGCTGGCTGAAGCAGGTGCTGGGGCCCGACTCGCTCTTCCTGGCGGGCGCCCTGGCTGCAACGGTGGTGACCTTCTTCACCTTCCTGCCCTCCTTCATCTTCGTGCTGGCCGGCGGCCCCGCCATCGAGGCCACGCATGGCAGGCTGGGCTTCACCGCGCCGCTGTCGGCCATCACGGCGGCAGTGGTCGGCGTGATCCTGAACCTGGCGCTCTTCTTCGCCTACCACGTGCTGTGGCCCAAGGGCTTCGGCGGCCATTTCGACGCAGTGTCGGCGCTGATCGCCGCGGCCGCGGTCGTCGCGCTGTTCCGGTTCAAGGTCGGGGTGATGCCGCTGCTGGGCGCCTGCGCGGCCATCGGGCTGGCGGTGACCTTGGCGCTACCCTTGCTGCGCTGAAGGATTCGGCATGACCCTCCGAGCCCCGGCCGGAGCCGAACCGGCGAGCCCCACGCCCCGACCACGCCGCGGCCTCGCGCGCCTGCTGCCCTCCGGGGTCGATCCGGGCGCCCTGCCGCTGCTCGTCGCGCGGGGCCTTCGCGCCTTCGCCGATGGATACATGGCCGTGCTGCTGCCGGCCTACCTGCTGTCGATAGGGCTGGGGACGCTGGAGGTCGGCATCGTCAGCACGGCGACGATGCTGGGCTCGGCGCTCGCGACACTCGCGGTCGGCGCCTGGGGATATCGCTTCGCGGCGGGGCGCCTGCTTCGCTGCGCTGCCCTGCTGATGGCCGCGACGGGCATCGGCTTCGCCGGGCTCTGCTCGTTCTGGCCGTTGCTGGTCGTGGCGCTGGTCGGCACGCTCAACCCCAGTTCAGGCGACGTCAGCGTTTTCCTCCCCCTGGAGCACGCGCGGCTGGCCAGCGCGGCGCAAGGCCACGCGCGCACGGCCCTCTTCGCCCGCTACAGCCTGCTCGGCGCCTTGTGCGCGGCCCTGGGTGCGCTGGCTGCGGCGGCGCCGGACTGGCTGGTGCGGCACACGGGACTCGGGCGGCTCGATGCACTGCGCGGGATGTTCGTGGTCTACGCCGCCATCGGACTGATCGTCTTCTGGCTCTATCGGAACCTGCCAACACAAGCAGGCGCGGGCAGCACTGACAGCATGCCCGTGGCGCCAGCTCCGCTGGGCCCCTCACGCCGCGTGGTGATGCGGCTGGCCGCCCTCTTCAGCATGGACGCGTTCGCCGGCGGGCTCACGGTCAACGCGCTGATGTCGCTCTGGCTGCTGGAGCGGTTCGGCTTCTCCTTGACCCAGGCCGGCGTGTTCTTCTTCTGGACCGGCCTGCTCAGCGCAGCATCGCAACTGGCGGCGCCCGTAGTGGCGCAGCGCATCGGCTTGCTCAACACGATGGTGTTCACGCACCTGCCCGCCAACGTCTGCCTCGTGCTCGCCGCGGTGGCGCCGAGCCTGCCGGTCGCGCTGGCCCTGCTGATGATCCGCAGCTCGCTGTCTTCGATGGATGTTCCCACGCGAACGGCCTATGTGATGGCGGTGGTGACGCCCGCCGAACGCAGCGCGGCCGCGAGCTTCACCGCCGTGCCGCGAAGCCTGGCCGCGGCCATCAGCCCGACGCTCAGCGGCGCGCTGTTCGCAGCGGGCTGGATCTCGCTGCCGCTGGTCGCATGCGGACTCCTGAAGATCACCTACGACCTCACGCTCTGGCGCGCGATGCGGCGTGACCGGCTGGAGGGAGACTGAGCGCAGCCGTGGAGGCACGAGGCCCTTCCGGAACACGACGATCAGGTCGCCTCAATGGATGTGCTGGTGATGCACATCGGGAACGTGGGAGTGCGCGTGGCGCATCGGCTCGTGCACATGGGAGTGGCTGTGCGATCCCACGGGAAGCACGTCGTGCGTGTGGTCGTGATGGCCGTCGTCATGGCGGTGCGCGTGCTCATGCTCGAGGCGTTCGTGCTCGTGCTCGTGGCCGTGCGACTCCGCCAGGTGCAGCGTCACACCCAGCATCATCAGGGTGCCGCCGGCGGCCATCGCCCAGGTTCCGCTGCGATCGCCCAGCGCGACGGAGAAGGCTGCGCCGATGAACGGTGCGAAGGCGAACACGGAGCCCGTGCGTGCCGCACCGAAGGCCCGCTGGGCCAGAAGGTAGAAGCGCAGGCTCAACCCGTAGCCACTCGCACCGATCGCGAACAGCGCAACAGCGGCACCCCACGCCGGCATGGGCTCGCCGAGCAGCCATGCGAGAACGGCCGTCGCTACCGTTCCCATGGCCGCCTTGCCCAGCACGACTTGTCCCGGGTCGCGTTCAGCCAGGGCGCGCGAGAGCGTGTTGTCAGCCCCCCATGCGGCGGTGGCAAGCAACACCGCGAGCAAGCCCCACGACTGCATGGCGCCGCTGCGCCACTGGTCCAGCACCAATGCGACGCCGCCAGCCAGCAGGAGCAGCATCGCGGCCCACACGCGCCGGTCCATCGTCTCCTGATACAGCAGACGCGCGAGCAACGCCGTGAACAGCGCCTCCAGCGTCAGCATCAGCGAAGCGCTGGCGCCGCTGGTGTGCTGGAGCCCCCAGGCCAACGCCACGGGCCCGAGCACGGCACCGAAGGCGGCCATCGACAGGAGCCGCGGAACATCGCCCCGCACCACGCGAGCCTCTCGCTCCATGCGTTGACGCGAAGCCATGCCGATGGCTGCCGCGCCCGCGTACAGCAACGCGGCCGTGGTGAATGCACCCAGCCCCTTGCCGAAGTGCTGGACCAGCGGCGTGCTGACGCCGAAGAAAAGCGCCGCAAGCAGCGCGAGCAATCCGCCGCGTGCGGCAGGCAGGGAGAAGTGTTTCGCCGTCATGGGATGCCTGGTTCATCGTGAAGCGAATGGCTGTCCGCTCGTGGCGTCGGACAGCCTCGGCCATGGCAGAGATTCCTGAATGCCGGGAATTCATGCTCCTGGGGTTCCTGGGCGCATTCTCTGCGCACTCTGAAAGCCACTGCGAAGGTTCTGCCAGCCGGGTGGAGTTGCGCGAAGGCCGGGAGCAGTTCAGCATCCCCAGTCCTCCAATCCCAACGACCAGATACGGAGACCCCGAATGAGAAAGCTCAAGATCATGGAGCACGTGTCGCTCGACGGCGTGATCCAGTCCTCCGGCGAAGACGGCTTCCCCTATGCCGACTGGACGGTGCCCTACCGCACGCCCGCCGGCCGTGACGAGGTGCTCGCCGCGCATGGGCAGCGCTTCGACCTGCTGCTGGGCCGACGCACCTACGACATGTGGTCGGACTACTGGCCGAAGGCGCCCGCGGGTCCGATGGCGGACGGCCTCAATGCGGCCACCAAGTTCGTCGTCACCCACCGCCCGGAGAGCCTTGCGTGGGGACCGTTCGAGGCAGTCGGCACCGACGTGGTCGAGGGCGTGCGGCGCATCAAGTCGCAGGCGGGGCCGGACCTCGTGCTGTGGGGCAGTTCCACGCTCACCTCGACGCTGCTGGCGCAGGGACTGGCGGACGAGGTCATGCTGATCGTCTACCCGGTGCTCGTGGGCACGGGCAAGCGCCTGTTCGCGCAAGGGACGCCGGGGCGCGCCTTCGAGCTCGTCGGCACGAAGACGACGCCGTCGGGCCTCTTGCTCAACACCTACAAGCTCGCGGGCGCGTTGAAGGCGGCGTAGCCGGGTGGCAGGTGCAGCATCGGCGGCATGCCGCATGCTTCAGAATCAGGCATGAACCTGCGACAGATCGAGGTGTTCCGCGCGGTGATGATCACCGGCTCGGTGAGCGGCGCGGCACGCCTGCTCCACGTTTCCATTCCGGCGGTCAGCCGGCTGCTTTCTCATACCGAGAGCCGGCTCGGCTTCCTGCTGTTCGAACGGGTGAAGGGCCGCCTGCATGCGACGGCGGAGGCGCGGCGCCTGTATCTGGAAGTGGAGCAGGTCTATGGCGGCGTGCAGCGCATCGGCAGCCTCTCTCACGATCTCGCGCTGCGGCGGCGCACCCTGTTGAGCATTCTCTCGAGTCCGAGCATCGGGCAGACGCTGGTGCCCCTGGCGATCTCGCAGCTGCGCAACGCGATGCCCGACGTGCAGGTCCACTTCCACTGCCTCACGCACGAAGCGTTGAAGGAACGCATCCTGCAGCAGCGGGCCGACCTCGGCATCTCCACCTTTCCGGTCGACCACCCCAACCTCGCGACCAGGCCCCTGGCAAGCAGCCGCCTGATGTGCATCTGCCCGCGCAGCCACCCGCTGGCCATGCATGAGGAAGTCGGCCTGGACGAGTTGCTGCCCCATGAATTCATCGGCTATCCGCACGGCTCGCCGCTGGGCCTGCGCATCGACCAGATGTTCGAGACGCGCGATGCGTCGCCACGCATCAGCGTGGAGGTGACCTCGCCGCAGTACGCCTGCTCGCTGGTGCATGCCGGCGCCGGCATCGCGCTGGTGGACGAGTATTCGCTGCAAGGCTGGCTCGGGTCGCCCTTCAAGGCGATACCGGTGCGCGGCGCGCTTCCGATCGTGGCCGACCTGGTGTATCTGCAGACCGAGCCGCTTTCGCCAGCGGCCCAGGCGCTGCTGCGCGCCCTGCACAGCGTGCTGCTGCAGCGCGGGCTGGCGATGCCGTTGGCGGACGACGACGAGATCCTGCGCTGACGGCCCGGGGGCGCACGCCCCCTGCCGGATGCCTGCGCGCCCTGCGCCGGTGCAGGCGCGCATGCGCGCACCAGCGGGAGGCAGACCTTTAGCACGCTGTTAAACCCGAGCGACAAATCGTCATTCGACGTCACGCGAGCCGCTTCGAATAATCGATTGCACCGATCACACGGCTGCAACGAAGAAGGTTCAAATGACATCGCGCCCAGGCTCTCCCCCCCGTTTTCTCGGCCTTGCCGTCGCCCAGATGGGCCCGGTCCACCTGTCGGACAGCCGCGAGTCCGTGGTGGCCCGCCTGGTCGACATGCTGCGCCAGGCCCACGGCCGCGGCGCGGAGTTCGTGACCTTTCCCGAACTCGCGCTCACCACTTTCTTCCCGCGCTACTGGATGACCGAGGAGGAAGCCCGCGAGCGCTTCTTCGAGCGCAGCATGCCCGGCCCGGCGACGCAGCCGCTCTTCGACGAGGCGCGCAGGCTCGGCGTGGGTTTCTACCTCGGCTATGCGGAGCTCACCGAGGACGGCCGCGCCTTCAACTCGGCGGTGATCGTCGGGCGCGACGGCAGCATCGCGGGCCGCTACCGCAAGATCCATCTGCCGGGCCATTCGGAGCACAAGCCCGAGGCGCCCTTCCAGCATCTCGAGAAGAAGTTCTTCGAGGTCGGCGACCTGGGCTTCCGCGCCTTCGACACCGACGGCGTGCGCATGGGCATGTGCCTGTGCAACGACCGCCGCTGGCCCGAGACCTACCGCGTGATGGCGCTGCAGGGCGCCGAGGTGGTGGTGCTGGGCTACAACACGCCCTCGCTCAACATCCACTGGAACGAGCCGGCACACCTGCGCACCACCACGCACCTGATCTCGCTGCAGGCCAATGCCTACCAGAACGGCATCTGGGTGGCAGCGGCAGCCAAGTGCGGCTCCGAAGACGGGCACCACATGATCGGAAGCTCCGTGATCGTGGCGCCGACCGGCGAGATCGTCGCGCGCGCCGTGAGCGAGGAAGACGAAGTGATCTGCGTGCGCGCCGACCTGGCGCTCGGCGCGCACTTCCGCGAGCACGTCTTCAACTTCGCCAAGCACCGCCGCCCGGAGCACTACCGCCTGATCGTCGAGCGCACCGGCGCCGGGGATCCGCTGCCATGAGCGGGCAGCAGCCTTCGTCCGCACCGAGGGCCCTGGGCATCCTGGGCGGCATGGGACCGCTGGCGGGCGCGACCTTCGCGCTGCGGATGGTGCAGCTGACCGAGGCCGCCGTCGACCAGGACCACATCCCGACGATCCTGTGCAACGACCCGCGCATCCCCGATCGCTCAAGCGCCATGCTGCAGGGCGGCGAGAGCCCGCTGCCCGCCATGCAACGCGGCATCCGATTGCTGGAGGCCGCAGGCGCCGGCTGCATCGCGGTGCCCTGCAACACCGCGCACCTCTGGTTCGACGACCTGAAGGGCGCCACCCATCTGCCGTTGCTCAACATCGCCGAGGCGGTGGTGCAGGACCTGCGGGGCCACGGGCTCCTGCAGGGCAAGGTGGGCGTGCTCGGCACGCCGGCCACGCTGGCGCTCGGCCTGTACCAGCGCGCGCTGGAGCAGGCGGGGTACGAGGCGATCGTTCCCGCGGCCGACGATGTGCAGCGCCACTGCGTGGCCGCCATCGCTGCGGTCAAGGCCGGGCAGGTCGATGCCGCATGGGAGCCCGCCGCGCAAGGCATCCGCGCGCTGGTCGCACGCGGCGCGAAGGCCGTGGTGCTCGGCTGCACCGAGCTTCCGCTGGCGGTTCCGCATCACCGGCGCGGCGAGTTCGACTGCGTGCTCACGGACTCCATCGACGCGCTGGCCCTGGCAGCGATCGCGCACTGCCGCCGGGGGCACTGAGGCGCCCTTCCCACTCTCCCCTTTTTTTACTTCCACGAAATCCACGAAAGCCCCTTCCGATGATCCATCGCAAGTTCTCCCGCCCGATGGCCGTGCTGGCCGCTGCCTTCGGCCTGCTCGCAGGCTCGGCCCCGACCTGGGCCGCGTGGCCCGAGAGGCCCATCACCTTCGTCGTGCCCTCTGCGGCCGGCGGCTCGCCCGACGTGCTCTCGCGGCTCGTGACCAACGAGGTCTCGAAGTCGCTCGGCGTGCCGGTGGTCATCGAGAACCGTCCCGGTGCGGCCGGCAACATCGGCATCCTGCAGATCAAGAGCAAGCCGGCCGACGGCTACACCATCGGCTACGGCAACGTGAACACGCTGGCAGTCAACCGCACGCTGTTCAAGAAGCTGCCCTACGACGTGGACCGCGACCTGGTGCCGGTGGCCCAGGCCTTCGACCTCTACAACGTGCTGATCGTGCCCAAGGAGTCTCCCATCCACGACGTTGCCGGGCTGGTGGCCGCGGCGCGCAAGCAGCCGGGCAAGCTGTCCTTCGGCGCACCCGGCATCGGCACCACCGGCCACATGGGCGGCGAGCTGCTGCGCAGCATGGCCGGCATCGACGTGCTCTTCGTGCCCTACAACGGAGGACCGGCCGCGCTGCAGGACCTGATGGGCGGACGCATCGACTACCTGTTCGCCAACTCTTCCGAGGTCGGCCCGCTGGTCGCGTCCGGCAAGGTGCGCGCGCTCGCGGTGAGCAGCACCAGGCGCATCGCCATGCTGCCCAACGTGCCGACGCTGGACGAGGCGGGCATCAAGGGCTACGAGACCGTGGCCTGGGGCGGCGTGGTCGCACCGCGCGGCACGCCGCGCGAGGTGATCGAGAAGCTCAATGCCGCGATCAACGCCGCGCTGGCCACCCCCAGCGTGCGCGAGGGCCTCGCCAAGCTGGGCGCCGTGCCGGCCGGCGGCACGCCCGCCGACTTCCAGCGCACCATCGACCGCGAGACCAGGCGCTGGGGCGAGCTGATCGAGCACAACCGCATCGAGAAGCTCGACTGATGACGGGCCCCGCGACTCCATCCGGGCAGCAGCAACAACAACATCACTTGCTGCTGCTGCGCGGCGGCACGGTGATCGATGGCAGCGGCGCCCCGCCGCGCCGCGCGGATTTGCTGGTCGAGGGCGACACCATCGCCGACATCCTGCCGCCGGGCAGCGAGGTTGCCGGCGCCGGCATCGTCGAGCTCGACGGCCTGAGCCTCGCGCCCGGCTTCATCGACTCCCACACCCACGACGACGGCTACCTGCTGGCGCATCCGGACATGGTGCCCAAGGTTTCGCAGGGCGTGACCACGGTGGTGACCGGCAACTGCGGCGTGAGCCTCGCGCCCGTGCCGCCCGGCAGCCCCCTGCCCCAGCCGCTCGATCTGCTGGGCCCGCCCGAGCTGTTCCGCTATGCGAGCTTCTCCGGCTGGATGGACGCGCTGCGGCAGGCGCCCGCCGCAGTCAACGTGATCCCCCTCGTGGGCCACGCCAGCCTGCGCGTGAGCGCGATGGACGATCTGCAGCGGCCCGCCACGACGCAGGAACGAGCCGCCATGCGGCAGCTGCTGGCCGAGGCGCTGGACGCCGGCGCGTTCGGCATGTCCACCGGCACCTTCTACCCGCCCGCACAGCACGCCACCACGCAGGAGATCACCGACATCGGCCAGACCATGCGGGGCCGCGGCGGCATGGTCTACGCGGTTCACCTGCGCGACGAATCCGACCGGATCGACGAGGCGATCGAAGAGGCCCTGGAGATCGGACGTGCACTGACCGCGCGCGTCGTGTTCTCGCACCACAAGCTCGCGGGCGAGCGCAACCATGGCAGGTCGGTTCAAACCCTCTCGCGCATCGACGAGGCCGGCGCCATGCAGCCGGTCTGCCTCGACTGCCATCCCTATCCCGCCACCTCGACGATGCTGCGGCTCGACCGCGTGAGGCTGGCACGCCGCACGCTCATCGCATGGTCGAAGGGCGACCCGTCCGCGCAGGGACGCGACTTCGCCGACCTGCAGCGCGAATGGGGGCTGGACGACGAAGCCATGCTGCAGCGGCTCGCGCCCGCGGGCGCCATCTACTTCCTGATGGACGAGCGCGACGTGGAGCGCATCCTGGCGCACCCGCGCACGATGGTGGGCTCCGACGGGCTCCCCTTCGATCCGCATCCGCATCCGCGCCAGTGGGGCACCTTCACCCGCGTGCTGTCGCGGCTGGTGCGCGACAAGGGTCTGCTCACGCTGGAAGCCGCCGTCCACAAGATGACCGGACTGGCCGCGAGCAACTACGGGTTGGTCGACAGAGGCCTGCTGCGGCCCGGCCTGCGGGCCGACCTGGTGGCCTTCGACCCGCAGCGCGTGACGGACCTCGCCACCTTCGACAACCCCGTCCAGGCAAGCCGGGGCATCGAAGGCGTCTGGGTCAACGGGCAGCGGGTCTGGGACGGGCGGCGCCCCACCGGCCTGCGGCCCGGCAAGGTGCTGCAGCGGCACTGAGCCGGCATTCCTCTTCTATCGATGATGCACACGACGCAGAAGGCCCTTGTCTTTCCGATGCAAGGCCTGACAAGGGCGAGCGATCGGAAGGAGCTTCAGCGGATGCTCGACGCGTATTGAAAGGCCGCAGCCGCCGGAGCCGGCCTCACTTCCAGTTCGTCTCGACCCAGTCGCGCACCTTCGCCCACTCGGAGGAATTCTTGATGTAGTCCTGCGTCGCGCTCACCAGTTCGCCGACGTTCCTGTAGTCGTCCAGGCCGAAGGGCTGGGCCAGGGGCACATTGCCGCGCATGTAGTTGCCGCCGAGCATCTGGCCGGCCTGGATCGCCGCGAGTTCGGCGGTGGCGTCCATCGTGAGGTTGAGCAGCGCCGTCGCCGGCACGGTGCCATTGCCGAAGGGCCACAGCCAGTGCGTGACGCCCCAGTCCAGCGGGTTCGGCACCGAGCCGGGCGAGATGCCGACCGGGTTCACGCCGGTGCCCAGAGAGAGCATCAGGATGTCGGAGGTGCCGCTCGCGTAGCCCTGGTAGATCGCCTCCACCATCGCCGTCATCGAGGGGTTGTTGGCGAAGGTGCCGCCGTCGGCGAAGTAGCCGTAGCTGCCCACCTGGTAGGGCGGAAAGTAGGTCGGCGCGGCCGAGGTGGCCAGCGCCGCATCGACCATGCTGATGCCGCGATAGGCGTTGCTCGGGCCGTTGGAGATGGTGCAGGGCTCCCAGCTGTTCTGGCTCGGGTCCCACAGCCGCGCGGAGTTGACCGCCACGAAGCGGCTGGCCGAAGAGAGCGCGCCGGTGCCCACCAGCTGCTGCGCGACCTGCTGCAGGCCGGTGTTGACGTACTGGCACTTGAAGATGCCCGGGCCGCTGCCCCGCAGCTCTTCGGTCGACTTCGCCGGAGCCTTGTCCTGCTGCTTCGCTTGCGCATCCAGCAGCCAGCCGTTGGGCTTGAAGATGGTGGCGCCGTCGTTCTCGTAGATGTTCACGATGTCACCGATGGCCACGCCGTTCACCAGGCCCAGCGAGATCAGCCCGCCGGTGGAAGTACCGGCAAAGCCGTTCGCGCCTGCGACGATGCCGAAGCTCTGGTCCAGGTCCTGGATCAGCAACGCCGTGATGACGCCGCGAATGCCGCCGCCGTCGCAGCAGAGAATCTTGAAAGACATGCTGTGCTCCTTGCTCGAGTGGATGGGCGCCGCGACGCCCTCTTTCCATCGAAGGCACCGGGCTTTCAATGCGGGGATTGCCGGTGAAGCGATCGTTCCCCACGCCGAACGATCGCTGGCTGGACAGCCACGAATCTCTCAGGCGCAATGTGGGTCAATCGGTGCGGCGATGCATCACTCGAACAGGTGAGTTTCGGCCTCCGGGAAGCAGGTCGATCGGGCTGTACAGCCCTCCTCATACAAAGAAAGTCGTCATTCCTGCGCGCCGTCGGGCAGCCTGGCGATGACCTTGATCTCGAACTTGAAGCCGTAGAGCCACGTCACGCCGACGCCGGTCAGCGTGGGGTGCGGCGCATCGCCCCAGTACTCGGGCACGATGTTCCAGACCGTCTCGAAGTTCTTCTCCGGGTCGGCGATGAAGACGGTGACGTCGACCACGTCGTCGAAGGTGCAGCCCGCGGCGGCGAGCACGGCGTTCAGGTTCTTGAACGCGAGCCGCGCCTGTGCTTCGAGGTCGGGCTCGGGCGAGCCGTCCTCGCGGCTGCCGACCTGCCCCGACACGAACAGGAAGCCGTTGGAGCGGATCGCCGGCGAGTAGCGGTTCTTTTCATAGAGCGCCTGGCGCCCGGGCGGGAAGACGACGTCGCGTTTGGCCATGGATGCTTTCTTTCTTTCTCTTCAATCAATCAATGAACGGGATGAAGGGACTTTAGAAAAGCGCGCCTCGCGGATAAACGGGCAATGCCGACAATGACTGTTTGGACAGACCAAACAATCGATCGACACTCAAGGCACCTGGGAAAGCGCGCACATGGACCGTTTCGACGCGATGCAGGCCTTCGCCCGCGTGGTGGAGGCAGGCAGCTTCACCAAGGCGGCGGAGACGCTGCACATGAGCAAGACCAGCGTGACCCAGCTGGTGCAGCAGCTCGAAGCCAGGCTGCGCGTGAAGCTGCTCAACCGGACCACGCGCAAGGTCGGTCTCACCGCCGACGGCGCGGCCTACTACGAGCGCGTGGTGCGCCTGCTGGCCGACATGGACGATGCCGAGACCAGCCTCTCGGGCGCATCGGCTTCACCGAGAGGCCGGCTGCGTGTGGACGTGCCCACCCCGCTGGCCCGCACGATCCTGGTGCCGGAGCTTCCGGCGTTCCACGCACGCTACCCCGACATCCAGCTCGACATGGGCGTGAGCGACCGCATGGTCGACCTCATCGGCGACAACGTCGATTGCGTGGTGCGCGGCGGCGAGCTCACCGACCAGTCGCTCATGGCGCGCCATGTGGGAGACCTGCAGCTCGGCGTGTACGCGGCGCCCGGCTACCTGGAGCGCGCCGGCACGCCCCGCGATCCGCGCGAGCTGGAAGACTCGCACCACCGCATCGTCGGCTTCCTGTGGTCGCGCAACGGCAAGACCTTTCCGTATGCGATGCAGCGCGGCGGCGAGCGCATCGAGGTGCAGGGCCGCTACGTGCTCTCGGTCGACGACGGCAACGCCTACCTCGCGGCGGGCCTGGCAGGCCTGGGCGTGCTCTGGCTGCCCGGCTACATGGCGAAGGCGCACCTGCCCGGCGGCGAGCTGGTGCCGCTCTTCGAGGACTGGAGCCTCGATCCGATGCCGCTGTACCTGGCGTTCCCGCCGAACCGGCATGTGAGCGCCAAGCTGCGGGTGTTCATCGACTGGGTGGTGGAGGTGATGGCGCGGCATGCGCCGGTCGTCACCCCTGCGCCTTCGTAGCCCTCAATCGCGCAGCGGCCGAGCGATGGGCCTCGGCGACGCTCTGGAGGCTGCCGGCGCGGCCGAGGCCGAAGGGCGGCATGTTGACGTAGATGTTCTCGTAGGTGCCTGCAGACACCGCGTAGGTCTCGTGCCAGATGCCGACGGAGCCGTCGGTGCCGATGGCCCTGTTGAAGGCGCGCCATGCCGGGAGGTGCTCGGCCTCCTTGTCCTTGGCGTAGGCCAGCAGCTGCTCCATGGAGCGCCAGTACTGCAGCACGAGGATCGTGCGCGAGAACCACAGGTCGGCGTGCAGCAGGCCGCGCTCGGGCTGCTGCTTGAGTTCCTTGAGCATCCGGGGCATGGCCGCCGCGACGGGAAGCCACTTGTGCAGCTTCAGCGGCTGGTTGATGCGCATGCCGATGAGGAAGACGACGAAGTCGCCGTCCAGCCGGGCGGTCAGGCGTTCCGGGTGAATCATGGGAAGGGCCTCCTCGGGTGGTGTTCGGGTCGTATGTCCGGTTCGGCCGGACTATGTCACCGCGGGGCCCGAGCGGCGACCGCCATGCGACGAAACGCCTGTACGCGGCGCCAAGTGCGCCTGGATCAGGGTAATCCCTCCCCCACCGGAATCAGTGGAAATTGCGGATTTGCACTGCTGGAGCCCCCAAATGGCCCATCCGCTGGAGGAAAATCCATTGCATACAAAGGCAATAACACCCTCCACAGCGCCATGAAGACACTCGACGAACTCTTTGCCAATGACGAGTCGCTCCCCACCGTCCCGCGGGTGGTGTCCGACCTGATCGAGATGCTGCGGAACGACGAAGTGTCCTTCGCGGCGGTCGCGAACCGCATCGAGCTCGACCAGGTGCTCGCGGCGAAGGTGCTGCAGATGATCAATTCGCCGCTGTTCGGGCTGCGGCGCAAGATTTCGTCGATCCAGGGCGCGATCCTGATGCTGGGGCTCTCGGCGATCCGCTCGGTGGTCGTGAGTTCGGGCCTGGCGGGCACCTTCAGGAAGGTCGAGGGCGTCAGCCTGCCGGCCTTCTGGGCCCACAGCCTTCGCGTGGCCTCGGTCTCGCGGTACCTGGCTTCCAAGACGCGCCACGTCGATCCGAACCTGGCGTTCACCGCCGGCAGCATGCATGCCATCGGTCACCTGATCATGGCCCAGGCGATGCCCGGCCGGATCGGCGAGCTGAACGCCCTGCACCCCTTCGAGTCGCTCGGTCGCGCGCAGCTGGAGCTGGTCGAGTTCGGCTACCACTACGGCGACGTGAGCGCGTCGCTGGCGCGGCGCTGGGGCTTCGCCCCCGACCTGGTCGGCGGGCTTTCCAGCTTCGTGAGCCCCGACAAGTCGGAGCATGCCGATGCGCTGGGTGACGTGCTGCACCTGGCGGTGTGGCGCGTGGCGCTGGAGCGCCAGGGGGTCGACCTGGGCAAGCTCGAAGGCGGCTGGCCGAGCCAGTCGGCACTCGCGGCCGGCATCACCGAGGACGTGGTCCAGGAAATGCCGGCGCCTCGCGAACTGGCGGCCGAACTGGAATCGATGATCGCCTGACGCCGGCCCGGCCCCCGGCCGGCCGCGGGCTCAGGAAACTTGCGAGGAAACCACCTCGCGCAGCCGCAGGTGCTCGGCGCCCGCCCAGTCGACGGGCTGCTGGTTCTTCGCTCGCAGATAGTGGTGAGAGAACACCGGCAGGTAGGCTTCGAGCGTCTTCCCTGCCGCGCCCTCGCCCGCCAGGTTCATGCACATCGCCGCCACCTCGCTGGTGCAGAAGTGGTCGTCGCGGCCCGAGTTGCGCAGCTTGTACTGAGTGATCTGCTCGGGGCGGAGGCTGAGCACCGGCAGCCGGTCGAGATAGGGGCTCCTGCGGAACATCTTGCGCGCCTCGGCCCAGGTCGCGTCGAACAGGATGAAGAGCGGGCGCTTCGCGGCTGCGCCCCCGTGCAATGCCGGCTGCTCGACGCCCTGCACCACCCGCTCCGGCGCGGCGTACTGCCCCGGAAACACCACGTAGGGCTGCCACTGCGGATCGTTCAGCAGCGCCAGCAGCGCAGGATCGACCTCGGTACGGGCCCAGCCGAATGCGAAGGTGTCGGCCACCACGTCGGCAACCAGCCAGCCGGTGTTGGTTGGCTTGAGCGGCTCGATGTCGGCCATGATCAGGCACACGCCCGCGCGTGTCGCAACCGATGGGCGTATGGCGCACATGCAATGGCTGGGCAGCAGGCGGCAGCCCGCACAACGCTCGCGCTTGAAACCGCCGCGGGCGAGAAAGGGCTTGGCACTTCGCGCCAGGCGGGCGGCGCGAAGAAGGGAAACGGCGTGAGGCATGCGGGGATTCTCCGCGGTGTCGCCGCCCACGCTCTACGCCCTGCGATCAGGCAGGCGCGGCGGCATCGCGGTCGATGCCGGCGACCAGCTCCCGAAGCCACACCCGATGGGCACCGAAGCTGCCCAGCAGCTCTTCGGCCGCCTCTCTCGACCTCAGGTACCGGTCGAGAAAACGGAATCCGACCCGTGCGGCGGCGCTGCGCAAGGCTTCATCGGCCAGATCGCATTCGTAGAGAAAGTCGAAGCGGGTCGCCCAGAACCCCTGCTCGGTGCCGGCGAGCCGCTCGAACCCGGCCGGGTCTTCGATGCTGAACTCGATGAACTCCGGGCCGCCCTCGCTTTCACGAAGCGCGCAGACCCTGCTGCCGTGGTCCCACAGCGGGACCAGGGTGGGCCCTTCGGGCGCACGGGCGCCGTGATAGTTGTAGAACGGCGGCCCCAGGCAGAAGCCCCGGAAGGCCTCGTGGAGGCACTGGCCGGCAGCCAGCTGCAACAGCGCGGCGGACATGCCGAGCCGCTGCAGCTCGGGGATTCGCAGGTGTTGGTCGATCACGGCCATGTTCTCTTCTCTCGATCCTTCTCGCACGGTGGCCCGGATCATGGCGCATGAGGACCCAGGCGGCTCAGGGCGCAGGCGTCGGCGTGATCTTGCGGATCTTGTTGTTGAACAGGTCTGCCACGTAGACGTTGCCCGCGGCGTCCACCGCCACGCCGTAGGGCCGGTAGAACGTCGCTGCCTTGCCCACGCCGTCATCCGCCCCGGACGTTCCCGCCTTGCCCGCCAGCGTCCTGACCATGCCGTCCGGCGTGATCCTGCGGATCACATGGTTCGAACTGTCGCCCACGTAGAGGCTGCCGCTGGAGTCGATCGCGATGCCCACCGGAAAAGAGAAGGTCGCGTCGTTGCCTTTGCCGTCGGCGTGACCGCTCGTGTTCCGCTTGCCGAACGGCGTCGTGACCACGCCCTGCGGCGTGATCTTGCGGATCACGTGGCTGCCGAAGTCGGTCACGAACATGTTGCCGGCGGCGTCCATCGCGATGCCGGCGGGCACGCTGAAGGTTGCGGCAGTGCCGGTGCCGTCGTCCGAGCCCTGCGCGCCCGAGCCCGCGAAGGTGCTGACCGCGAGATCGGGCGCGATCTTTCGGATCCTCTGGCCCAGCGAATCGGCGACGACAAGGTTGCCCTGCGGATCGAAGGCGATGCCCGAAGGCTGGGAAAACTTCGCGCTGGTGCCGTTCGCGTCGGCCCAGCCGGCAGTCCCGGCGGTCCCGGCCAGTGCGCTCACCACCCCGGTCGGCGTGACCTTGCGGACCAGGTGGGTCGTCAGTTCGGTCACGTAGATGTTGCCGGCGGCATCCAGGACCAGGTCGAAAGGATCGGACAGGGTTCCGCCCGCGCCCTTGCCCGCCACGGTCGAGACAAAGCCCGAGGGAGAAATCGCGCGGATCAGCTTGTTCTGGGCATCGGTCACGTAGAGGTTGCCGGCAGCATCCAGCCTTACACCCCTTGGGATTTGGAAGGTGGCGGCGAGCCCCTCGCCGTCCGCATCGCCGGGGGTGCCCGTACCCGCGAACGTCGAAACCGTTGCCAGTGCCTCCTTGCAGCTGACCGTCACGCCGGTGACCTCGGCGGCTGCGTTGCCGCCGCCGTTGCTCACGGTGCAGAACTGCCACAGCGGCTGGGTGCGCACGGTGACGGCGTAGGTGCTGCCTTCCTTGACGGGAGTCGCGAAGCTGAACTTGCCGTCCGCCGTGAGCGTCAGGTCGTCGCCCGCATTGTTCTGCAGCACGAGCTTGCCGCTGGTGATGCCGCTGAGGGTTCCACCGACCGTGTGCATCGCCACAGGCGTCTCGGGCTGAGGCTGCGGCTGCGGCTGCACGATGGGAGCCAGCGGAACGAAGCCGCCGCCTCCTCCGGAGCCTCCCCCGCAGGAGGCCAGCACCACGGTGGCACCGGCGATGGCGCAGACACTGGCAAGAGCAGACATGCGGGGCGAGAACATCGGTTTCCTTTTCTTGGACGTGGGCACTTCGCCTGGCGGCGAAACGACAGGTTCCGGCACCCTTGGCCGGCGTTGGAAGAGGCGAATTCCAGAAACAGCGATAGGTCTTGGTCGAAGCACTAGAACCTCGCGCGAAGCGAAAACCGCCCCTGCGCGACTGGTCTGGACGTGACGAGCATTATCTTTGTTAACTATTTGTGTCTCAGCCATCCCCGGAATTCGGGATGTCGGAATACAAGAATCCGCCGCCGGGACGCAGGCGGGCGCAGGCCGGCGTCCTGGAACGCAGGCCCATCAGGGGGTGAAAAGGAAAGCAAGACCGGCCGCCGCCGCCACGGCCGGCCTCGACGCCGCCGGCTAGACCAGCCGCAGGTCCCTGGGTGCCACGCCGTCGAACACCTTGGCCAGCTGCGCCGGGGAAAGGCCGTACATCCGCTGGAACAGCCCGCCGAACACCGCACGATATTCGTTGAGCACCGGATAGTCGCGGTTCTGGAACAGCGTCGCCTGCGTCAGCGCCTGCTGCTCGCCAACCACGCGCCCGCCGGCCTGTGCCGATAGGCCGCCGCCGAGCACCCAGTAGACGGTGCCGTGGCCGTGGTCGGTGCCGCGGTTGCCGTTCTCGCGGAAGGTGCGGCCGAACTCGCTGATGACGACCACCACGGTCTGTCGCCAGGCGTCGTCGCCCATCTCCTGCGCGAAACCGGCGACGCCGCGGCCCAGCTCTTCAAAACGGTTGGCGAGGTAGCCGGTGGCGCCGCCCTGCCCCACGTGGGTGTCCCAGCCGCCGACGTCGACAAAGCCGAGGTCGAAGCGGTCGCGCATCAGCAGCGCCATGCGGCGTGCCACCAGCTCGAAGCCCTTGGCGGACATGGCGTTTCGGCTGGCCGCGTCCATCTCGGCCTGCACCGCGCGCATGACCTCGTCGCGCACCTGGAAGCCCTCGGCCACCGGCTGGGCCAGCGCGGTGTTGCGGTACATGGCGGTGATGACCTGGCTCTGCCGCGCGTCGATGCCCGAGCGCGCATTGCCGGCCAGCGCCATGTTGGCGGCCTTGGCGCTGCCGCGCATCGAGATCGGCAGCTGGTCGGTGAAGGCGATGGGCGACACGTCGGTGACGGGGCCCGCGCCGAGCACGCCGGCCAGCCGGTTGAGGAAGCCCGAGCGGTAGTCGCGGCGCTTGTCGAGGGCCTGGCCGAGTTCGATGGAGTCCTGCGTCTCGAAGTGGCTGCGCGTGAGGTCGTCGGTGCCGGCGAAGGCGATGAAGGATGCCTGCTTCTGCTGGAACATCGGCATCACGCTCTGCGCCAGTGCGGGATGCAGGCCCCAGTTGCCGTCCAGCGGCAGCGCGCCATTGGGCGTGCCGGGCCGCGCGATGGCGATGTTGGGGCGCGAGGCGTAGTAGAAGTCGCTGCTCGTGGGCACGAGGAGGTTGCTGCAGTCGTACGCGCCGCGCAGGAACACGACCAGCAGCTTGGCGCCTTCGGCGGAAGGCGCGGCCATCACTTTGGCAGCAGCACCTGCGAACGGTGCGGCGGCCGCGAGCTTCAGGATATCTCTGCGTTGCATGACGGTTGTCCTTTCTTCTTTCTTCCTGCCTTGCTCCTTCCCCCTCTGGGGGAAGGTCGGGATGGGCGCATGCGGCGTTCGTTCAGCCTCGGTGTCCTGTCGAACGCCGCATGCCCCCACCCCGGCCCTCCCCCGGCGGGAGAGGGAGAAAAACCGAATACCTTCAGCGGCGCATCAACTCGGGCGAGGCCAGCAGGAAGGTGTTCCATTCCTGCGGATTCTTCGCCTGCGCCAGCGCCTCTCGCGTGTCGGCGCTCATGCTGCCCTGCATCGTGCGTACCGCGCGCGAATCGGCCAGCGGCGGGAACGCGGGCTTCTCCAGCGGCGCCTTGTCGTCCGCACGGAACAGCACAGCACCGTTCGCACCGATGGCACGCGCGATCTCGAAGCGTGTGTTCATCTGACCGGCGCTGGCCCAGGCCGCCTCGTTGAGCGGATAGCCATCCGGCGTCTCGTGGCCGTAGAGCTGCTCGCCCATGCGGTTGATCCAGCCGAGCATGGGATTCACGTTGGTGGCCACGCGGTCGTCGTAGGCGAGGCGCACGCCCGCCATCACGTAGTGCACCGGATCGCGGAACTTGCGGCCCAGCGAAGCCGAGAACTCGGGCGACTCGAACAGCGCCTTCAGCGTGACGGCGATGTCGCCGTCGCTGCGCGTGAAGGCCGCGGCCATGCGCTCGACCAGTGCCTGCGGCGGATCGTCGGAGACGAAGTACACGGCCAGCTTGCGCGAGATGAAGCGCGCGGTGGCCGGCGCGCGCGCGAGGCGGTCGAGCGCCTCGTCGGCCTCGGCCAGACCGCGGCTCTGGATGGGTTGGCCCAGCAGCGTCTTCGGCCCGTAGTCGTGGCGGTTCGGGTTGAACTCGAACAGCCCCTTGCGCACGTAGTCGCCACGCAGGTTGGGGCGCACGTTCGGCGGCGGCGCATCGAGCGGCTGGTTGGTCACGCCCACGCCGGTGAGCACACGCGCGAGTTCCTGCACGTCGCCCTGCGTATAGCCGCTGCCTACGCCCAGCGTATGCAGCTCCATCAGTTCTCGTGCGTAGTTCTCGTTGATGCGGTTGGCGGCGTTCTGCGCGTTGTCGAGGTAGCGCAGCATCGCCGGGTGGTGCAGCGTGGCGCCGAGCAGGTCGCGGAACCTGCCGAGCGCGTGCGGACGGATCGCGTTGTCCTCGTAGTCGCCCACCATCGCGCGGATGTTGTCCTTGCGCAGGTTGACGTTGAAGTGGTTCATCCAGAACCACGTCATCTGCTCCTGCAGCTGGTTGGGCGAATAGAGCGCACGCAGCACGAAGCGCTGCTGCGCCTCGCGCACCAGCGTGTTGAGGTGCTGCTGGTATTCCTGCCGCGCGGCCTTCTTCTGGTCTTCGTCGGGCAGCGCGTCGGCCGCCTTGCGCTGGGCCTCGAGGCCGGTGACGAGCTGGTCGAGCGGCACGCGCGAGATTTCCATCGCGTCGATCTGCGCCTGCGCGGCCGGCGGCAGCGGCGCGGGGCGCGGGTTGAGCTGGTCGCGCATCCACAGCGACAGGCCGCGCCTGGCGAGCTGCGCGTCGCTGCTCGCATTGGCGCCCCAGCTCACGCGGTCGAGCCAGCGCAGGCGCGTGGCCTCGTCCACCTGCTGCGAGGGCAGCGACACCGAAACCATGGGCCGATGATCCCCCGGCGCGCTCGCGCATGCCGCGAGCAGCGCCAGCGCGCAGGCGCCGAGCGCCATCGACACGCGCCGCGCGGGCTGGGAGAAGATCGGCGAAGCGGTGGCCGGCACCGCCCTCACTCCCTGCGCAGGTCGTGGCGGCGCACGTCGCCGATGGCGTGCTGCGCGGTGGCCAGCGCGAGGTCGACGTGCGCGAGGCCGCGCTGCTGGTACGGCCGCGAGCGCGGGTCGTCCTCTTCGCGCGCGACGTCGGAGCGCACCTTGCGCAGCAGATCGGCCGCGGCGTGCAGGCGGCCTTCGCGCGGCAGCCATGCATCGGTGGGCTCGCGCCACTCGACGGGCTTGCCGTCGAGCCATGCGGCGTGCTGCAGGTCGCCGATGGCGGCGTGAATCTCGTCGATCACCACCTGCTCGTCGCGAGATACCTGCCCGTCCTCGGGGCGGCGGTGCTCCACTTTCCAGGCCGCGGTGCGCAGGTCGGACAAGGCGTGGAGATAGAACGGGTGCCTGCCGTATTCGTCCGCCAGTGCCGGCAGCGAAGCCGCAGCCATGAGGGCAAGTGCGGCGATTAGGCTTTTCTTCTTCATCTTCGGAGCTCCTGTGTGACAGTGGTTCAGGGACGCCTCCTCAACCACTGGAGCCCGCTTCGGGTTGACGGTCTTTACCGTCGTAACGCCGGGCAAAGCCGGCGCCTAAGTGCCAGCTAAGTCAGGCTGTGGCAAGGCTCGAAGGAGCAGCACCGGCGATCTGGCGCAGGGCCCGCTCGAACACTTCGACGGGCTGGCCGCCCGAGATGAGATGCCTGTCGTTGATGATGATCGCGGGCACCGAGTGGATGCCGGCATCGGTGTACATGCGCTCGCGTTCACGGGTTTCCTGCGCGAACTCGTCGCTTTCCAGGATCTGCCGGGCTCGAACCGGATCGAGCCCCGCCTCGGTGGCGGCGCGCACCAGCACCTCGGGGTCGGAAGGATTCTGGCTGTCGGTGAAGTAGGCCTTCAGCAGCAGCTTCTTGAGCGCCGCCTGCTTATCGGAACTCTCCAGTTCGGCCCAGTGCAGCAGCCGATGGGCATCGAAGGTGTTGTAGACGCGCGGACGGCCCTCGGGGCTGAACTCGAAGCCCACCGCCGCGCCGCGCTGGCGGATCATCTCGCGCGACTGGGCCTGCTGCTCGCGCGTGGAGCCGTACTTCTGGTTGAGGTGCTCGAAGGTGTCCTGGCCTTCGGGCGGCATCTGCGGGTTCAGCTCGAAGGGCTGGAAGTGCAGCTCCGCGGTGATCTCCGGCGCCACCTTGCCCAGCGCCGCCTCGAGCGAACTCAGGCCGATGGCGCACCAGGGACAGGACACGTCGGAGACGAAGTCGATCTTGAGGCGGGAGGGGGAAGATGTGGAGGTCATGGCGCCATTCTTCCCGGCGCCACAACCCTTGGCAGGCGAAAGGTCTTCGCCTGCCGCGCCGGCCTCAGGCCGCGACCCTGGTCACGCGCGCTTCCTGCATCGTCTGCTCGCGCAGGCGGTCGTACTCCTGCTTGTCGACCGGCACCGCGTTCGGGTCGCCCAGGTCGCGCATGCGGATGCGGTAGGTTTCGCGGGCGCTGAAGGCGGCCAGTGCGGACAGCACGGTCACCGCGAAGGTGATGGCACCCACGGTGAACCACACGTTGGTCGAGCCGGGGGGCGCGACGGCGGCGAACAGGGCCGGCAGCAGCGCGGTGAAGGTGGTGCCGATGTTCTGCGAGATGGCCATGGCCGAGACGCGGTTGCGGGTGCGGAACAGTTCCGGATAGAAGCTCGGGAAGGTCGCGTTGTAGCCCTGGTAGATCACGCCCCACATCAGCAGCGACATGACGATGGCCAGCGGCACGTTGCGGATGCTGATGGCGTACAGGTACACGAACGACAGCAGGCCCGAGATCAGCGCGCCGACGATGATCGGCGGGCGGCGGCCGATGCGGTCCGACAGGTTGCCCACGAACGGGATGACGATCACGGCCAGGATGTTGCCGAGCACAGGGATCCACAGGTACACGTCCTTCTGGAAGCCGATCCCGTAAGCGGCCTGCACGGCGTAGGCCGCGCCGAACACGGTGGCCACCACCGGAATGACGTTCATCAGCGCCATGCAGACCACGCGCAGCATGTCGGCCCAGCTGTCGGTGAAGGCCTGGATGATCGGCGCCTTGGCCGTTTCGCCCTTCTTGTCGACTTCGGCGAAGGCCGGGGTCTCGTCGACCTCGCGGCGGATGATGTAGCCCGCCACGATCACCAGGAAGCTCAGCAGGAACGGGATGCGCCAGCCCCAGGAATTGAACGCGTCCTCCGGCATGTAGTGCGCCAGCGGCAGGAACACGGCGGCCGCCAGGATCTGGCCGGCCTGCACGCCCTGCAGCGTGAAGCTCGCGAAGAAGCCGCGTCGCCCGAAGGGTGCGTGCTCCAGGATCATCGAGCTCGCGCCCGAGATCTCGCCCGCCACCGCGAAGCCCTGCACCAGGCGCAGCAGCACCAGCAGCACCGGCGCCAGCAGGCCGACCTGGTCGTAGGTCG
Source organism: Variovorax sp. 22077 (assembly GCF_052044195.1). NCBI lineage: Bacteria > Pseudomonadati > Pseudomonadota > Betaproteobacteria > Burkholderiales > Comamonadaceae > Variovorax > Variovorax sp. 22077. The sequence continues at coordinate 22,754 of NZ_JBQEQC010000024.1, read as the reverse complement.
GCAGCAGGCCGACGGCCACGGTCGAAAAGCCCATCAGGAACATGCAAAGCACCAGCACCTGCTTGCGCCCGTGCGTGTCGCCCCAGTGGCCGAGCACGAAGGCGCCGATGGGGCGTGCCACGTAGCCCACGCCGTAGGTCGCGAGCGAGGCGACGATGGCCGTCGTCGGGTCGCCCTTGGGGAAGAAGATCTGCGGAAAGATCAGCGCAGCGGCGGTGGCGTAGATGAAGAAGTCGTAGTACTCCAGCGCCGAGCCGATCCAGCCGCTTGCCGCGGCCTTCTTCGACTGGTGCCTGCCTTGCGGCTCATGGGCTGAGGTGTTTGCCATGTGTTGTCTCCAGTGGTGACGTGAAAAAAAGAAATCAGCTCTCTGTCTGTCGAACGAAACGGTCTGTCGATGCGCCTGCGGGCCTCTGTCAGTCCTGCGCCTGCGACGCCATGCGCGCCGGTGCGTTGAGCGCGCCATAGGCGTCGTAGCCGCCCACGCGCTGCGCGACCTCGAAGAACAGTCCGCTCTCGAAGCTCTCGGTGTAGATGTGCAGGTAGTCGCCGGCCGGCGAGCGGTCGAACAGCACGCCCGATTCGCGCATGCGCGAAAGCAGCGCGGGGTCGATGTCGATGCGGGTGGCCAGGTCGTCGTAGTAGTTGTCGGAGATCGGCACGAAGCGCGTGCCGTTGGCGCGCAGCTTCGCGGCGGTCTCGAAGATGTCGGCGCAGCTCAGGGCGATGTGGTGCACCGCGCCGCCGCCGGTCACGCTCAGCGTGCGCGCGGTGCGGGTGCGCTGGCTCAGCGACACGTTGAGCACCAGGCGCAGGCTGCGGTCGGCGTTGGCGACGCCGCGGCTGCGGATCAGCCCGAACGGGTCGGCCAGCTCCAGGCTCTCGCCGGGCTCCAGGCCGAGCACGGCGCGCGTGAACAGCACCCAGGTGTCGAGCTGGTCGAGCGCCAGGCCCAGTGCCACGTGGTCGATGCGCCGCAGGCCCGCATCGTTGGCGCCTGCGCCCTCGTCTTCGAGGATGAAGTCGCTCTCGTACAGGCCATCGGCACCCAGCATCTCGGGCACGAAGTGGATCAGGTTGCCGCCCGGCGCCACGATGGCCGGCACGCGCAGCTCGTTGGGACCGACCGGGCTGTCGTGCCGCTGCGAGCGCATGGCGGTGGCGCGGCCCACCGCAGCCAGCGGATCGTCGCAGCGCACGCCCAGTGCGCAGACCGAGGTGCCGTGCGCCTCGAAGCGCTGACGCGCGAAGGAGTCGGGCTGAGCGTTGACGATCAGGTTGATGTCGCCCTGGCGGTACAGCGTCACCGCCTTGGAGCGGTGCCTGCCGATGCGGCGGAAGCCCAGCTGGCCGACCAGCGTTGCCAGCGTCGCGGCCGAAGCCTCGTCGGCTGCGAACTCGATGAACGACAGGCCCGAGAGCGCCGGCACCGGCGGCGGGTCGAACAGCGTCACCTGCTGCGGCACCGAAGGCTTGGCGAGGCGCTGGCGCGCTTCGCTCTCCAGGTACAGCAGCGAACGCATCGCATCCACGGCGGTGCGGCGGTTCGGTGTCTCGCGGAAGATGTCGTTGAAGATCTCCAGCGACAGCGGCCCGGTGTAGCCCGCGCGCAGCACCTGCTCGAAGAAGCCGATCACGTCGAAGTCGCCCTGCCCCGGGAACGAGCGGTGGTGGCGCGCCCACTGGATCACGTCCATCGACAGCAGCGGCGCGTCGGCCATCTGCAGGAAGAAGATCTTGTCGCCGGGAATGGCGGCGATGCCGGCCGGGTCGTCCTTCAGCGAGAGGGTGTGGAAGCTGTCGAGGATCAGGCCCAGGTGCGAGTGGTTCGCCTGCTTCACGATCTCCCAGGCCTGGCCGTACAGCGAGGTGTAGCGGCCCCAGGCCAGCGCCTCGAAGCCCACGCGCAGGTTGCGGCGCGCGGCGCGTTCGGCCAGTTCGTGCAGCTGGGCGGCCGCCAGCGAGGGGTCGTCGATGGCCAGCGGCGACGTGTTGGAGCAGCACAGCATCGTCGGTGCGCCCATGGCCTGCATCAGGTCGAACTTGCGCTCGGCGCGCTCCAGGCTGCGGCGGAACTGCGCCTCGGGCATGCCTTCGAAGTCGCGGAACGGCTGGTAAAGGTCGATGCTCAGGCCCAGGTCGCCGGCGATGCGGCCCAGTTCGGCGGCCGTGCCCTTGAAGTTGATGAAGTCGGCCTCGAACAGCTCGATGCCGTCGAAGCCGGCGTCGGCGACGGCTTCGAGCTTCTGGCGGAGCGTGCCGCTGAGCGAGACGGTGGCGATGGAGCGATGCATGGGGGTGGACTTTAGGAACACCCGGGCATCGTCACAATCTATTCAGCTCAGTTTTGATCGATCATCGATCACTCGCAACCGTTATTCGCACGAAATACGGGATACACCTAGGCCGCGCATCCCGCCATCGGCGCTCAGAGGCTGCGCCAGAAATCGATCAGCAGCTGCGCGAATTCCGCCGGCCGCTCGACGGCGCTCAGGTGCGCGGCATCGATGGTTTGCAGCCGCGCATGCGGAATGGCTGCGGCCATGGCCTGCGACATCGCCATCGGCGTGGCTTCGTCCTGCAGCCCGCCGATGACCAGCGTGGGCACCACGACGCGGTGGTTGCTCTCGCGGAAGTCGATCGCCGCGACGGCGTTGCAGCTCTCGATGTAGCCCTGCGCGTCGGTGCGCACCAGCACGTCGTGCAGCTTCTTCGCGGCTTCCGCGCCTTCGGCCGTGGCGGCCCACGCCGGCGTGAGCCAGCGCGACACCGCGCCGGGCGCGATGGCGGCCACGCCCTTGGCGCCGACGGTCTCGACGCGCGTGCGCCAGGGCGTCTGGTCGGGGTAGTGCGCGGCGGAATTGGCGATCACGATCGTCTTCAGCAGCTCGGGGTGGCGCACCGCCAGCGCCTGCGCCGTCATGCCGCCCATCGAGAGGCCGACGAAGTGCACGGGCTCGCCGCCCGCCTCGCGTCGGATGAGCTCGGCCGCGTCCTGCGCCAGCGTCTCGATGCGCAACTCGCCTGGCACCACCTCCGAGGCGCCGTGGTTGCGGTGGTCGTAGCGCAGCACCGTGTGGGCGCGGGCGAGCTGCGCGGCCACGCCGTCCCACATGCTCAGGTCGCAGCCGAGCGCATGGCTGAGCACGACGATGGGGCCGTTGCCCTCGCGAACGACATTCAAACGGGTCATGGTGTGGTTTCCTTTTTCGGGTGTTGCAGACGCGGCAGCCAGAGGAACGCGATCGCCACCAGCACGCTGCCGGCCAGCAGCATGGGCAGGACCATCGGCCAGGCGCCGTTGGAAAAACCGGCGTCGACGAACCGCGCGGCGAGCTGCCCTGCGCAGAACGCGACCATCATCATGCCGAAGCCGGACCACGACACGGCCCGGCCGGCCAGGTGCGGCAGGTCGCCCACCGCACCCGCCTGCCCGCAGGGCTGGTGGATGCCGTGGCCCAGGCAGTAGACGGCGTGTCCGAACAACAGCGGCACCGCGCTCAGCGGCATGAGCCAGCAGCCCAGCGCCTGGATGGTGGCGCCGGCCAGGCTCAGCGACGCGCCCAGCTTCACCGTGCGCACGGGCCCGTAGCGCCGCAGGAGGCTGCGGCACATGGTGGTGCTGAAGATGTAGACCAGCGAGCCGCCGGCCGGAATCCAGCCGTACCAGGCGGGCGACCAGCCCAGGTAGCCGATGTAGACCATCGGCGAGAGCAGCAGGAAGCAGAACAAGCCCCCATAGGTGGTGGCCGCCACCGAGGCCCAGGCACGGAACGAGCGGCTCGCGAACACGGCGCGCGTGCTGCCGCGCGGCGCGGACGACTCGCCCTCGCCCAGGGGCCGTCGCGTCTCGCCGAACGAGCGCCAGCACATCGCGAACAGGATGGCGGCATAGAGCGCCATGGCCGCCATCACCCAGCGCCAGCCGGCGCCCTGCACCAGCCACGCGCCGAGCAGCGGCGCCATCAGCCCGACGATGCCCAGGCCCGTGAGGCCGCGCGCCATGACATGCGGGCCTTCGTGCGCGGGATAGAGGTCGCGCACCGCGGCACGCGAGCACACCAGGATGGCCGCCATCGAGAAGCCCTGCAGCGCACGCCAGCCCGCTAGCAGCGCCACGCTGCCGGCGAACGCACCGCCCAGCGCCGCGAGCGTGTAGCAGCCCAGCCCCGCCAGCAGCACCGGCCTACGCCCGAAGCGGTCGGCCAGCGGCCCGCACAGCAACTGCGCAAAGCCGAAGGCCAGCACGAACAGCGTGAGGCTGGTGCTGGCCGAGCCGAGCTCCCTGGCGATGGCGGGGAGCGCGGGAAGATAACTGTCGGTGGCCACCGGCTGCGCTGCGAGCAGCAGCGGCAGGAGCAGCGTGAAGGTGACGTCGAAGCGCCCCTTCCCGCCCCTCCCTGAGGCAGGCGGCGCGGTCACTGCGCCAGCGGCGGCAGCAGGCCCTTCTCGCGCAGGATGCCCGTCGCAATGCCGAAGGCGTGGTTGGCCACGGGCACGCCGCAGTAGATGGCGGCCATCATGATCACTTCCTTGATCTCGTCCGGCGTGAGGCGCGACTCGGGCGGGCCGTCGAGCGCGGCGCGCACGTGCATCGCGAACTCTTCATAGGCATGGATGCCCAGCATCATCGACAGCACCATGAAGCGGCGCGTCTTGTCGCCCAGCGCGGGTCGGCCCCAGATGTCGTTCCAGGCGTGGCGCGTGATGAGCTCCTGGAACTCGGCGTTGAAGCCGTTGCGGTTGGCCAGCGACTTGTCGACCCAGGCGTCGCCGAGCACGCGGCGGCGGTTGACGAGGCCGGCTTCATAGACGCCGGGTTCCACGGGCGGGTTTTCGGGGGTGGTCATTGGGATAGTTCCTTTTGTGCGTCGAGCCGGGCCTGCAGCGCCTTCACTTCGGCAAGCGCGGTCTGTCCGGCTTCGTGGGCGAGCGCGGGGGCGAACCATTCGTCCGCCGCGTCGCGCGGGAGTTCGGCGCGCAGCCGGTCGATGTTGGCGCGCATGCGCGCGGCGTCGACCTGCAGGCCGGGCAATGCACCGGCCATCGCACGCACGCTGCCATGCGCCGACATCAGGAGCTGCGGCCATTCGCCCAGCTCCGCCTGCCATGCGCCGAGCGCGCGTTCGTGCTGCTGCGGCATGGCGCCGAGCAACGCGGCCACGCGCTGCGGCGCGCGGTGCGCGGCAGCGATGGCGACCATTGAGGCCACCGGGTTGCGCTTGTGCGGCATGGCCGACGAGCCGCCGCGCCCCGGTTCGCTGGGCTCGGTGACTTCGCTGACTTCGTATTGGCCGAGCAGCGAGATGTCGACCGCGATCTTGCCCAGGCTGCCGGTCATGAGGCCCAGCTCGCAGCCGAGCGCGACCCATTCGTCGCGCTGTGTATGCCAGGTCGCGCCGGGGTCGCCCAGGCCGAGTTCCTTGGCCATGCGCTTGCGCACGGCCGCGCCCTGCCCCTTCATCTGCGCCAGCGTGCCGATGGCGCCGCCGAGCTGCAGCTGCAGCGCATGCTTGGCGGCATCGCGCAGGCGGATGCGGCTGCGCACCAGCGGCGCGGCCCAGCCGGCGCACTTGAAGCCGAAGCTGGTCACCGAGGCCGGCTGCATCAGCGTGCGCGCGAGCATCGGGGTCTCGGCATGCGTCACGGCCAGGCGCAGGAGCGCGTCGGCGGCCTTGGCGAGGTCGGCCTCGATCAGCGCGACAGCCTCGCGCGTGACCAGCGCCATCGCGCTGTCGATCACGTCCTGGCTGGTGCTGCCGAAATGCACGAAGGCCGCGGCCTCGGCATTGAAGAGGCCCACGGCCTCGCGCAGCGCCTTCACCAGCGGGATCGCGACGCTGCCGGCACGTCCGCTCTCGCGAACGATCTTGGCGACGTCGAACAGCTCGACCTTGCAGCTGCTGACGATCGAGTTGGCGGCGCTCTCGGGGATCAGCCCCTCGGCCGCCTGCGCGCGCGCCAGCGCGGCCTCGAAGCGCAGCATGGCGTCGACGAAGGCACGGTCGCTGAACGCGCCCAGCGTTTCGGATGTGGAGAGGAAGCCTTCGAAAATACTCATCGGACGAGCCTTCCTTTCTTCTTTCAGTATTTCAGTTGCGCCACGGCGCGCAGTTCCTCGGGCGAGGCGGTGCCGAAGCCGAAGAACTCCAGGTACGCCGGAATCATCTCGAACAGCATGTCGGTGCCCACCTGCACCTGGCAGCCCTTGGCCCTGGCGGCCTGCAGCAGCGGCGTGTATTCGGTCTTCATGACCACCTCGCCGACGAAGGTCGAAGGGTCGATGCGGTCCACGTCGAAGGGCAGCGGATCGCCCTCCTTCATGCCCAGCGGCGTGGCGTTGACCACCACGTCGTAGCCGGCCGGGTCCTTCGAGCCGGTGGCCACCTTCATCTGCGGATAGTGCTCGCGAAGGCGCGCGGCCAGCGCGTTGGCCGAAGCCTCGCTCATGTCGAACAGCATCAGCTCTGCGGCGCCCGCCGCGGCGATCGACGCCGCGATGGCAGAGCCCACGCCGCCCGCGCCCGACACCAGCACCCGCGTGCCCTTGAAGAGCCGCCCCTTGCGCTCCACGCCGCGCACGAAGCCGGCGCCGTCGAACTGGTCGCCCAGCAGCGTGCCGTCGGGGCGCTTGAGGATGGCGTTGCAGGCACCGGCCACGCGCGCGGTGGGCGTCACTTCGTCGACCAGCGACATCGTCGTCACCTTGTGCGGCATGGTCACCAGCGCGCCGCGGATGTTGCTGAACTTGAAGATCTGCGGCAGCGACACCGCGTAGTCCTCGGGCTTCACGCCCATGGGCACGACCACGGCGTCGATGCCGTGCTTGTCGAACCAGGGGTTGTAGATCATCGGGGCCTTGAAGGCCTCCGTGGGAAAGCCGATGTGGGCGATGAGGGTGGATTTGCCGGAAATCATTGGTGGATCAATCTGTGCAGTCAAAGGTCGAAGGTTTCTTCCAGGAATGCCGCGGAACCGGCTTCGCCGGGCCGCAGGCATTGCCCCCTGCAAGGGGGTTGGCGAAGCGACACGAAGTGCGCGAAGCCTGGGGGTGAGCCATTCACGCCACGCTCGGTGAGTGGTAGCGCAGCGGCTGCGCGATCTCGGCGCGCATCGCGGGCGGATAGATGATTTCGCGCAGGAAACCGGCGTCGGCTGTCATCGCATCCGCCGCGTCCATGTGGCCGAAGTAGCGGAAGTAATGCGGCATCTGCTGGATCAGCATCTCGAAGCCGGCCTGCGCATTGAGCCCGCGCGCACGGGCCGCGCGCACCAGCGGCGTCGGCTGGTTGCGCAGCAGGATGTCGAAGAGCGCGGCGTGGCTGTCCATGCGCGTCACGTCGACCGGCGCCGCGTCGTCGTCGCTCAGACCCAGCTGCGTGGCGTTGATGACGAGGTCGAAGCCCTCGGGCGCATTGCTGTCGGCGGCGACCACCTCGGCGTCGAAGAAGGCGTCGAGCTTGGCGGCCACGCCGGCCGCCTTGCCGGCGGCCTTGTCGTACATGGCGATGTGGGCGGCGCCGTTCACCGTGCCGCCCTCGGCCAGCGCGACGCCGATGGCCGCGGCGCTCACGCCCGCGCCCAGGATCAGCACGCGCTTGCCGCGGAAGGGAATGTTGTAGTGGTCGAGTGCGCCGATCAGGCCCTCGCCGTCGAAGAGATCGCCCTCGAGCTGGTCGCCCTCGGTGCGGCGCACCACGTTGACAGAGCCTGCCACGCGGCCGAAGAGCCCGCAGCCTTCAAGCAGGTCGACCACCAGCGGCTTGTGCGGCGGAGCGATCACCATGCCGCGCACGTTGCGCGCGAGGAAGGCCGACTTGAAGAACACCGCGAAGTCGCGCACCGGCACCTGCATGGGCAGCAGCACCGCGTCGATGCCGAAGCGCTCGAAAGCCGCATTGAACATGCGCGGCAGCCGCACGTTGCGAACCGGGTCGCCGGGGATCAGGTAAGCCTGGGTGCTGCCGCTGATGGAATGGCTCATGTGCGTGCTTCCGTTCGTCAATCGCTCTTTTGGAGGGCGGATGGCGAGCTTTATAGTCTCTCCAGCCAACCCCTGCAGCCTTCGGGACATCAAAACGTGCGATCATCGATCTTTCGAATTCAATGATCGATCACTTCAAGGGTTTTCACCTGCACCAATTGCAAACTCGAACCCTTCTCGCCAGATCACACTTCCGCCCATGAGCAAGGACAGCAACCACGACCCGGCGCCCCCACCAGGCCTGGACAAGCGCGACTGGATCGCCGGCCTGGAACGCGGCGTGAGCATCATCGAAGCCTTCGACGACGCCAACCCGCGCCTCACCGCCAGCCAGGCCGGCCAGCGCACGAACATGACCCGCACCGCCGCGCGGCGCTACCTGCTGACCCTGCAGCACATGGGCTATGTCGCCAGCGACGGCAAGCTGTTCTGGCTCACGCCGCGCGTGCTGCGCCTGGGCCAGTCGTACCTGGAGTCGGCCCGCCTGCCGCGCGTGGTGCAGCCCTTCCTGCAGCGGGTGGCCGCCGGCACCAACGAGATCGCCTACCTCAGCGTGATGGACGGCGACGAGGTGGTCTACATCGCCCGCAACGGCCCCAACCGCAGCATGAGCACCGGCTACGTGCTCGGCGCGCGCGTGCCGGCACAAGTCACCGCCTCCGGCATGCTGATGCTGGCACTGCGCAGCGACGCCGAACTCGACGAGTGGCTCACCACGCGCAAGCTCACCGTCTTCACCTCGCACACCATCGCGAGCATGGAGCGCATGAAGCTCGAACTCGCGCGCATCCGGGCGCAAGGCTGGGCCCTTTCCGAACAGCAGCTCGACCTGAACTCGCGCGGCATCGCGGTGCCGCTGCGCGACCGGCACGGCACGCTGGTGGGAGCGCTGAACATCACCATGCCGATGGGGCACGAGAGCTCGGAGGATGCGGTGACTCGGGTGCTGCCGGTCCTGCGGGAGACGGCGCAGGCGATGCGTAACCTGATCTGACCCGGGTGGCCGTCCGGACTGACAGCTTTCCGACAGCATCCCCCGGGCACGATGCGCGCTTTCAATCCAAAAAGCGCTGGAGACACAAGCAACATGTCCGCCCCCCTCTTCCCCCATGACGCCCGCCTGAGCCGCCGCGGCCTGCTCCAGGCCGGCGGCGCGGCAGCCTTCGGCGGCCTGCTGCCCTCGATGGCCTTCGCCGAAGACGCCTGGCCCAGCAAGTCGATCCGCTTCGTCGTGCCCTTCGCGCCGGGCGGCAGTTCGGAGATCGTCGCGCGCTCGACCGCTGCGGAACTCTCGCGCACCATCGGCCAGAGCGTGTTCGTCGACAACAAGCCGGGCGCGGCCGGCAACATCGCGATGGGCGAGGTGGCGCGCGCGACCGACCAGCACACGATCATCCTGGGCCACATCGGCACGCTGGCGGTCAACCCGTACATCTTCGCCAAGCTGCCCTACGACGCGAACAAGGACTTCAAGCCGGTGAGCCTGCTGGCCAAGGTGCCCAGCCTCTACGTGGTGCACCCCGACGTGCCGGCGAAGAACCTCAAGGAGTTCATCGCCTACGCCAAGTCGAAGCCGGGCAAGCTCAGCTACGGCTCGGCGGGCAACGGCAGCGCAGGCCACCTGGCATTCGAATACCTGAAGATGACGGCCGACGTCTTCATGCTGCACGTGCCCTACCGCGGCACCGGCCCGATGGTGACCGACCTGCTCTCCGGCCGGCTCGACGCATCGGCCATCGGCGCTGCGGCGGTGCTGCAGTTCATCAAGGCAGGCAAGGTGCGCTGCATCGCGACCGGCTCCGCCAAGCGCCTGCCGCAGCTGCCCGACGTGCCGACCGTGGCCGAACAGGGCTTCCCCGGCTTCGAGATGACGCAGTGGTACGGCATGCTCGCGCCGGCCAACATCACGCCGCCGCAGCTCGCCAAGCTCTCGGCCGAGACGATGAAGGCGGTGAAGTCGCCCGACTCGATGCAGCGGCTGACCAACGACGCGGCCGAAGCCGTCGGCGGCACGCCGGAGCAGTTCGCGCAGTTCATCGCGTCCGAGCAGGCACGCTGGCAGAAGGTCATCGCAAGGGCAAACATCAAGCCGGACTGATTGGCAAACCCCCAGGCTCCGCGCACTTCGTGTCGCTGCGCCCACCCCTTGCAGGGGGCAACACCTGCGGCCCGGCAAAGCCGGTTCCGCGGCGGCCTCGGACTCACCCCCAGGCTTCGCGCACTTCGTGTCGCTGCGCCTACCCCCTTGCAGGGGGCAACACCTGCGGCCCGGCAAAGCCGGTTCCGCGGTGGCCTCGGACTCACCCCCAGGCTTCGCGCACTTCGTGTCGCTGCGCCACCCCCTTGCAGGGGGCAACACCTGCGGCCCGGCAAAGCCGGTTCCGCGGTGTTTCGCGAAAATATCCGGCCCTAATAGGATCGGTCGATGCGCATCCTTCTTGCCGAAGACGAACACACCCTGGGCACCTGGCTGTGCAAGGCGCTTGAGCACGCGGGCATCCAGGTCGAATGGGTGGACGACGGGCGGCTGGCCGACCGTGCCCTGCAGCAGCGCGACCACGACGCGCTGGTGCTCGACCTCGGCCTGCCCGGGCTCGACGGGCACACGGTGCTGCAGCGGCTGCGCGAGCGCGACCAGCGGCTGCCGGCGCTGATCCTCACTGCGCGCGACTCGGTGAACGAGCGCGTGGCCTCGCTCAACGCGGGCGCCGACGACTTCCTCGCCAAGCCCTTCGCACTCGCCGAACTCGAGGCGCGGCTGCATGCGCTGGTGCGCCGCGCGCGCGGCGTGGAGCATCCGCGCCAGGCCTGCGGCGCGCTGGTGTACGACGGGGCGCGACGGCACTTCACGCTCAACGGCGAGGCGCTGGCGCTCTCGCCGCGCGAGCTGGCGGTGCTGCGCGTGCTGGTGCAGCGCAGCGGCGAGCCGCTGTCGAAGCAGCAGATCCTGGAGCGCGTGTTCTCCGACGACGAAGAAGTGCACCCCGAGGCAGTGGAAGTCTTCGTCTACCGGCTGCGCAAGCGGCTGGACGGCAGCGGCGTGCGCATCGTCACGCTGCGCGGGCTGGGCTATGTGCTGGAAGCTGACTAGATGAGGACACGGCCCCGGGCTTCGCCCACTTCGTGTCGCTTCTCCTCCCCCTGCGCCGGGGGCGGCGTCTGCGGCCCGGCGGAGCCAGCTCCACGGTGTTTCGCGAAGAGAACGCCTGGATTTCTCGCGTCGTGGGCATGCCGCTGAACTTCACGGCCCGTCTGCGGCGCGCGAGCCTCTGGCAGCGGCTGGCGCTGCTGCTCTTCCCCGCCCTGCTCGTCGTGACCTGCATCGAGCTGTGGATGACGCGGCACGACGCGCTGGCAGCCGCCAACGCCGCCTACGACCGCTCGCTGCTCGGCGCGCTCAAGTCCATCGATGCCAACATCTCGACCGCCTCGGGCGGGCTCTCCGTCGAACTGCCGTACACGATGTTCGAGTTCTTCGAGCTCACGGCGAGCGGGCAGGTGTTCTTCCGCGTCTCGACTTCCGACGGGCTGGTCGAGCTCGGCAGCGCAGACCTGCCCGCTCCGCCCGCCGAGCTCGCGATGGGCGTGCCGGCCTTCTACGACGCCACCTACTTCGGCGAGGCCGTTCGGCTCGCGGCCTACCGCCGCGACCTCGACCGCACGCCGGCCGGCAGCACCGGGCGCAGCGTGCTGATCCAGGTCGGCGAGAGCACGCGCTCGCGGCAGGAATTCAGCGCGCGATTCGTGCGCAGCGCGGCGCTGCGCGACGGGCTGGTGCTGGCGATGCTGCTGTGCGGCACCGCCATCGCGCTCGCGGCGGCGCTGCGGCCGCTCTCGCGGCTGGCGCGCGAGGTGGGCGCGCGCACCAGCGACGACCTCACGCGCATCGCCGAGACCGACCTGCCCGCCGAGGTGCGGCCGCTGGTGGCGGCAGTCAACCAGCAGATGTCGCGCACGCAGGAGCTGGTCTCGCAGCAACGGCAGTTCCTCGACGACGCCTCGCACCAGCTGCGCACCCACCTCACCACGCTGCAGATGCAGGCCGACTACGCGCGGCGCGAGGAAGACCCGGCGCAGGTGCGAGCCGCGCTCGACGCACTCGGCGCCGAGATCGCCCGCGCCACGCGCAGCGCCCAGCAGCTGCTGGCCCTGGGCCGCAGCGACACCGTGTCGGTGGAGCCGGCCGAGTTCGACCTGGAGGCGCTGCTGCGCGAAGTGGCCGTCGACCTGCTGCCTCTGGCGCGCGCAAAGCGCATCGACCTGGGCATCGATCTGGGCATCCACTCCGCCATGCCCGATTTCCCCGCCGTGGCCGACCGCGCGCTGATGCGCGAGGCGCTCGGCAACCTGGTGAGCAACGCGATCGCCTACACCCCCGCACAAGGAACGATCACGCTCTTCGCTGCCAGTGACGCAGCGGGCTGGAGCCTCAACGTCGAGGACAACGGCCCCGGCCTCAGTGAGGAAGAACGCGCCGCACTGGGCCAGCGCTTCCTCCGCGGCGCACGTGCCGGCAAGGGCGGGTTCGGGCTCGGGCTGGCCATCGCGCGCTCCATCGCACAGCGGCATCGCGGCGAGCTGCGGCTCGAAGCCAGGGAGGCCGGACCGGGGCTGCACGCGATCATCTGGTGGCCGCGCACCTCGTCGGCCCCAACCTCCAACTGACAGGTCCGCCGCCATGCCATCTCCTGCCCTCCACCGACGTCACGCATTGCGGGCGCTGTGTGCGCTGCTCGCGCCGTCCTTCGGCCTGCGCGCGATGGCCGCCGCCGGCGACCCTTCCGAGGAAGCTGCCGACTGCGTGATTCCCGCCAAGGCCGGCGGCGGCTTCGCACTGACCTGCGCCCTTGCGCGCGACGCGCTGCAGGCCGTGCGGCCGGCGCGCCCGCCGCTGGGTCAGCGCTACCTGCCGGGCGGCATCGGCGCCGTGGCCTTCGACCGCATCGCCACCGGCAAGCTCGGCGGGCCGGGCACGCTGGTGGCGTTCTCCAGCGGCTCGCTGCTCAACCTGGCGCAGGGCCGCTTCGGGCCCCATCCGCCTTCGGCCGTGCGCTGGATCGCCACGCTGGGCACCGACTACGGCGTGGTCGCCGTGCACCGCGACTCGCCCTTCAGGCGCCTGCAGGACCTGGTCGCCGCGCTGCGGCAGGACCCGTCGCGCATCGCCTTCGGCGCGGGCGGCACCGTGGGCAGCCAGGACTGGGTGAAGGCCGCGCTGCTGGTGCGCGCGGCCGGGCGCGACCACAAGGCGATGCGATTCGTCTCCTTCGAAGGCGGCGGCGACGCGTTGAGCGCGCTGCAGGGCCGGCATGTCGACGCGTTCCCCGGCGACGCCGCCGAGGCGCTGCAGGCCATGGCAGGCGGCACGCCGGTGCGGCTGCTCGCTGTGCTGTCGGAGAACCGCCTGGGCGGCGCGCTCACCGGCGTGCCGACCGCGCGCGAGCAAGGGGTGGACCTCGTGTGGCCGACGGTGCGCGGCCTGTACCTGAGCGCCGACGTGCCCGAGCCCGCCGTGCGGGCCTGGGTCGCCGCGTTCCGCGAGGCGGGCGCCGCACCCGGCTATGCAGCCCTGCGCGAGCAGCACGGGCTCTACCCTTTCGCCCTCACCGGCACCGCGCTCGACGACTACGTGCAGGCGCAGCTCAAGGCCTACCGTCGGCTGGCCGACGAACTGGGGCTGCGGCGCTGGCCGACCTCCTGACGAGAACACGGGCAAGATCGCGCCCATGACCGAAGACGCGATCACCCAATACCTCATCGACATGCTGGCCGGCGGCCATTTCCAGATCGCCGACGACAACACCTTCTTCTTCCACGACGGCGACGACAAGTTCCCTTTCGCGACCATCGTGACGAAGGACAACGAGTTCGACAACGCCTCGAAGCTGGACCGCCCTGGCGTGTTCCGGCTGAACCTCGGCGTGGGCAAGGAGACCTTCCGCGCGCTCTTCGGCGAGCAGCCGGCCGCGCCCGACTACGGCGCGATCGACACGCTGATGCCGCATCCGCTTTACGCGAAGATGTACTGGGTCAGCGTGATCAACCCGAGCGCCAAGACCTTCGAGAGGGTCAAGCCGCTGATCGCCGAGGCGCTGAGCCTCGCGCGATCGCGAAAGACCGGTCAGGGCGGGCACGCGGGCTAGGCCGCCTTCAGGAACACATCGTGGTCCGGCGCGAAGTTCGCGTGCAGCGGCAGCATCGCGCCACCCAGTGCGCAGGCCTGCACGCCGGCCTTGCCGCCATGCAGCTGCGGCTGCCAGAGGCCTTCCCAGTTGCAGTGGTCGAGCGCGTCGCGGGTCTGGTCGAGCAGCGCCTGCAGCAACAGGCGTGACATGGAGCCGTCCACCACCACGTCGGAGAGGTCGAGCATGGCGGTGCCGCACACGATGGCATGCGCCAGCGCCTGCGATGCGCTGGCCAGCCAGGCCGTCGTGGTCTGCGCGAAAGGCGGCTGCAGCGCGCGGTCGTCGTAGGCGGCCATGGGGTCCAGGCCTTCGGCCGACAGGCGCTGTTCGAGCTCCCACAGCGATGCCTGCGCGACCAGCTGCGGCGGCAGCGCCCCACGGGTGCCCGGCGGCTGCATCGGCAGCGATGCCAGCGCGCCCGCATTGCCATGCGCGCCGGTGTGCAGGTGCGAGTTGATGACCAGCCCGCCGCCCACGAAGGTGTCGACGAATATGTAGAGAAAGCTCTTCAGGTCGTGCCCGCGCCCGCCCACCAGTTCGGCCACGCAGGCCGCCACCGTGTCGCGCGCGAAGCTCACCGGCAGGTCGATTCGCGACCGCACCTCGGCGGCCAGGTCCATCTGGTTCCACAGGTCCGACTGCGCCTTCGACAGCCCCAGCGTGCGGTGCCAGCCACCGAGCAGGAAGGGCGCGGCCAGTCCCACGCCCACGTTGCGCGCGGCCAGCGGCCCCAGGCCGTCGCGCAGTCGGTGGATGTGCTGCGCGATGGCGGGCAGCAGTTCGTCGGCATCGGGAAAGTCGTAGCCGATGGCGTGGCGCTCGCGCACCTGCGCAGCGAAGTCGATCAGCAGCCATTCGGCGCCGCGCCGGCCCACCTTGATGCCGATGGCGAAGGCGCCGTCGGGGTTGAGCGCCAGCGGCACAGAGGGCTGGCCGATGCGCCCGCGCACGCGGCTTTGCTTGACGATGAGTCCGTCTTCCTCCAGCCGCGCCGTGATGAGCCCGATGGTCTGCGCGCTCAGCCCGGTCAGCCGGGCCAGGTCGGCCTTGGGCAGGCTGCCGTGAACGCGCAGCGCCTGCAGTACCGTGCGCTCGTTGAACTGGCGCATGCCGACCTGGTTGGAGCCGCGGGGCCGCAGCAGGTCGGGCGTGCGCACAGCTGGGGGTGCTTGCGCATCAGGCATGCGCCTCCGCGGGCAGCTGGTCGGGCGGCATGGCGCCGGTCATGACGGCGACGGTGTCGCTCATGCTGATCTTCTTCGGGTCGAGCACGGCCGCTCGGCGGCCCAGGCGGGCGACGTGGATGCGGTCGGCCACCTCGAACACGTGCGGCATGTTGTGGCTGATGAGCACCACGGGCAGGCCGCGGTCGCGCACACGGCGGATCAGCTCCAGCACCATGTTGCCCTCCTTCACGCCGAGCGCGGCGGTGGGCTCGTCCATGATGACCACGTGCCGCGCGAAGGCCGCGCTGCGCGCCACGGCCACGCACTGGCGCTGGCCGCCCGAGAGCGTCTCGACCGCCTGCGTCATCGACTGGATGCCGACCTTCAGGTCGGCCATGCGCGCGGTGCTTTCCTGCAGCATCTTCTTCTTGTCGAGCATGCGCAGCACGTTGCCCATGAAGCCGGGCCGGCGCAGCTCACGTCCGAGGAACAGGTTCTCGTAGATGGTCATGGCAGGCGCCACGGCCAGGTCCTGATAGACCGTCTCGATGCCCGCGCGGCGCGCCTCCAGCGGATTGCGGAAGTTGACCGGCTTGCCGTCGAGCAGGATCTGCCCCTCGTCGGGCACGATCGCGCCCGACAGCGCCTTGATGAGCGAGGACTTGCCCGCGCCGTTGTCGCCGATCACCGCGAGGATCTCTCCCTCGCGCAGCTCGAAGTCGACGCCGGCGAGCGCGGTGACCTGTCCGTAGCGCTTCACCAGGCCCTTGGCCTGCATCACGACCTTGCGGTCCGTAGTAGTGGTGTTCATTTCAGTTCTCCACCACGCTGGCACGCGAACTGCGGCCGACGAGACTGGCGCGGCCCCCTCGGGGAACGCCGCGGAACGGGCTCTGCCCGGCCGCAGGCGTTGCCCCCTGCAAGGGGGTTGGCGAAGCGACACGAAGTGCGCGAAGACTGGGGGTGAGCTTCATGCTAGCGGGCTCCCCTGCGCGAGAGTTGGTCGGCCGTCACGGCCAGGATCACCAGGATGCCTGTCACCAGCACCTGGTAGATCGAGGACACGCCCATCAGCGTGAGCCCGTTGCGGAACACGCCCACGATCAGCACGCCGATCAGCGACCCCAGCACGATGCCGCGGCCGCCGAAGAGGCTGGTGCCGCCGAGCACCACGGCCGTGATGGCGTCGAGGTTCTCGGTCTGGCCAGCGTTCGGGTCGCCCACGCCGGTGCGCGCCACCGACAGCAGCGAGGCGATGCCGTAGAGCACGCCCGCCATCACGTACACGCCCAGCAGCACGCGCTGGGTCGGGATGCCCACGAGGCGCGTGGCCTCGGCGTTATTGCCCACCGCGTAGACGTGCCGCCCCGCCGCCGTCTCGCGCAGCACAAACCACGCGAGGAAATAGAGCACCACCATCAGCACCGAGCCCCAGGCCACTTCGGCTCCGCCGATGGTGAAGGTGGTGCCCAGGCCCGTGAGGCCGCCGGGCAGGTCGGTGATGGTCTGCGACGACGAATAAAGCTGCGTGATCGCGAAGGCGATGTTCAGCGTGCCCAGCGTCACGATGAACGGCGGCAGCTTGATGCGGGTGACCAGAAGGCCATTGGCAAGGCCGAACAGCGTCGTCACCCCGATGCCGCAGAGGATGGCCACCGGCGCCGGCAGGCCGAGCTCGGTGGCGAACTTGCTCATGATGATGCCGCCCAGCGCCATCACCATGCCGCACGACAGGTCGATGCCCGCCGTGAGGATCACCAGCGTCTGGCCGATGGCGATCACGCCGACCACCATCACCTGCTGCAGGATCAGCGAGAGATTGCCGCCCGTGAGAAAGCGGTCGGACTGGGTCGCGAAGAAGATGCATGCGCCCAGCAGGGCCAGCCACGGCCCCAGGGCGCCCCACGGGATGTGGTGCGTGGCTGATGCGGATTTCGCCATCGAGATGTGCCTCCCTGGAATTCGTCGTCAGCTCGGCTGCTTACTTCTTGCCCCAGCACAGCTCGGCACCGGTCTTGGTGTCCTTGCTGTCGACGCCCGCCACGCTCTTGCCCGCGATCAGCGTCACGCCCGTATCGACATAGCCCGAAGCCTTCTTGCCCGTCTTGGCGTATTCGACACCCGCGGCCACGCCCATCGCGGCCATCTTCAGCGGGTACTGCTGCGAGGTCGCGGCGATGATGCCGGCGGCCGTGTCCTTGATGCCCTGGCAGCCGCCGTCGACCGACACGATCATCACGCCCTTTTCCTTGCCGGCGCGCTTGAGTGCGTTGTACGCACCGGCGGCGGCGGGCTCGTTGATGGTGTAGACCAGGTTCACGTCGGGCGCCTTCTGCAGGCAGTTCTCCATCACCGTCTGCGCCTTGGCCTGGTCGCCGTAGCTGTCGGCCATGCAGACGATCTCGGGCGCCTTCGACAACTCGTTCGACTTCGCGTCGTTGGCCTGCAGGCCGAAGCCCTTCATGAAGCCGTTGTGCCGCTGAGCACCCACCGGGTGGCCCGGCAGCAGGTCGAGCGCGACGATCTTCGCCGGCTTGCCCGCCATCGCGGCCTTGGCGTACTCGCCGATCAGCACGCCGGCGGTGTAGTTGTTGGTGGCGAAGAGCGCGTCGGTCGCATCCGGCGGATCGGCCGGGCTGTCGAGCGCGATCACCATCACGCCCTTGTCACGCGCCTTCTTGATCGCGGGAACGATGGCCTTGGCATCGCTCGGCGTGATGAGGATGGTCTTGGCGCCGGCCGCGATCATGTTCTCCATCGCCGTGATCTGCCCGGCGTTGTCGCCGTCTGCCTTGCCCGCGCCGGACAGCAGCTTCGCGCCCTGCTTCTTGGCTTCTTCCTGGGCGCCTTCCTTCATCTTCACGAAGAAGGGGTTGGTTTCGGTCTTGGTCACGAGGCCGATGACGGGCTGGTCGGCGGCGAAGGCAGCGGTCGACGCAGCGGCTGCGGCGAGCGACAGTGCAGCCAGGGCGAGGACGGAGCGGGGGCTGGTGTGCATGGTTTGTCTCCTTGAGCGGGCGGTTGGTTTGCGCCTGCGGTTTTGGATCCGGATCGCGGGGTGGGAAGCGGGCGTCCGGGCGCAAGGGGACTATCGGGTAGTGGAGGGACTAAATCAAGGTGATTTAGTTATCGAAAACCCGAGGTTTGAACTGCGACTGCCTCACTGGAGACGGTCGCGACGGCGGACGGCGAGAAAGCAGATGGGTAACCCGCCCAGGCCAAGAAGTAATCAAGTTCTCTCTGCGAGGGCGCCGCCCCAACGCGTCATAACTGAAGGTGGTGGTGATGCCGCTGTGGTCGGTCGCTGCGGTCATGCGGTTGAAGCCGTCCCATGCGAATACAGTTCGCCAGCCGTTGCGCACGCGCTCGGTCATGTTGCCGTGTTCGTCGTAGCGGTAGCTGGTGCCGGCGTAGTTCTTCAGCAGGTTGTCCAGCAGCTTGCCGGCTGGGTGCCTCAGGGGATCGTTGGTCACCCGAGGGGCGGCATGTTGCCGACAAGGCCGATCGAGAAGATTCCGAGCCGAGCGATCGACGCGACTCGAATTCGTAAGCTTGACCTTAAAGTCTTACGTCGATTGCTTGAGATCCAGCGGCATTGACCAACTCCACTTCGGAGCCGAAGTCTCTCGGCTGTGGCACATGCCCCGTCAGCTTTTCATAAAGCTCACGCAAATATGCAGGCTTGTCCTCAACGTCGTCGAGTGGGACCGCGTGCGGCACCGCGGCACGCCAGTACCCTTTGATGTCACCTGATGACAGGATGAATTCAATCGCATCCAAGACCCTTTGTTTGCTCACTGGTCCATAGGTGTCGAAGTCAGCTTTCATCTCCTCAAATAGCTTGCCTCGACAAGCCTTGTCATTGATGTAGCAATTATCGATATCGTCGTCACTCATAGAGAGCAGGTAGTAGTACATCTCGTGGATGTAGTCGAGAAATATTTGCATAGATCAGGGCCTCCCTGCCCCGAGCTCAGGATACCCCGTGATGATCCCATTCGAACCTCTAACTACAGTCGCCCTTGTCGTAGTGACAGGGCCACACCAGATGACTCAATTTATCAAACACACTCAATTCAACTTGAAATTTGGAAATACCTTAAGAACCACACACATCATTTCTGCTCCATAACATCCAACTCGTCCCACAATTGAGATAATCCGATAGATTTCATATACGACCCATAATCAAGAAAATTGTCACCGCCAATTTTGCTATCAGACAGCCACATCGCATCGCATTCGGGGCATATAAAAATCAAACGTCCATTTGCTTTTATTTTCGCCTCAAAAATTTCATCTTGCTCGCATCGCGGACAAATCATAAGACACCTTAATTTACATGATATGCGGCAAGCTCACCATTGCCGCCGCCCAGACACTCCCGCATTACAGGTTGAGCAGATCATCCGCCTCGCCGACAAACCCGCTAATTCCAAGGGTAGCTCACGCGGCCCTTTGGTCATTTAGCTGCTAACCAACATGCAACTTCACTTTTTCTTGATTGATGGCAATCACATCAGTGTGATTCTCATATGAGAAGTTCGAGATCGAATCTTGCAGGTGCACATGCTCAGCATCATTGGAATCCATTTCGTAAGCCGCACTAATTAGGAATACACCAAGAGCCCTAATAACCTCCGGCTTGGCAAGGATGGAAATTTCATCCAGCTTTAACGACCTATCGTCGCCTTCCGTTGTTCCAACGATTTTCATTTCACCAAGCTCAGTCATAGATCGAAACCCTTTTCACGCAAATAATCTTTCTCTGTTCGCGTCAGTCCAGAGACGTCCCCTCGCGATCCTTGGCTCTGTGTGCCGTCCTTATTCACAACAATCTCCTGCTTTCTGGACTTGCATTGGCAGTGAGCATGAACTTGTTGGTTCGTATTCTCCACATGTGGTGGATCAATTCTTATTCGACCGTTCCCAACGGTAACCCACTGACCAGATCGAGCTAAGCCCAACGGATCGATCCAACTTACAGGATTCGGTGCGTACTGATGGACATTGATACCGCCTTTCAGTCCGATCGGGTCCTTCGACACCCGCGCCTCTCCCCACGCCTTGTATTGCGCCGACCACGCAACGCTTCCCTCATGGTCCGTCAACTCCTGCGGCGTACCCAGGTGATCGCACTGCTAGAACGCCATATCCTTCCTGTCGAACGCCTGAGGCACATGCCTCTGCCTGCCGTTCCATAGCGGATCCAGTTCGATGTCGTAGGCGCTTCCGCTGGCTTCCATCAACGCCTTGGCGTCGGTGGTTTCACTCAGCGCCATCGCGCTCGCCCGGCGCACACCTGTACCAGCGGCACGAACGAGTTCGCCTCGTGGATGTAGTGCTACTCGTCCATCGCATCCAACAATTCCGCCAATTTATTTAAATTTTCCGCCAATATTCGAGCCTCCTTGGCAGTCAACTCAACTGGATCCCCAAATTTAGAAACAGATTTCAGATGAATCGACGACTCCTGCTCAATCCAAGCGTCAACACAACCATCAGCTGACGTGTATCGCTTTAATAATTCGCTCATTTTTTATGGCCCCTTCGTTGGAAAATGCGCGCTCCCATCCGCCAGCGCCACAATTTTTGTCAAACCATCCGGCTGATGCCCCTGTACGTGATCCACAGCAGCCTTCGGATCGTTGTAGGGCAATCCTGTTTGCTGATCAATGTCCCCGCGATTCAAGCGCAATCTTTGATTGCCAGCACATGGAAATTTCCATTTACGAGGCAATCCTGCAGAATCCGGCTGCCCGGTTGCAACTAATCCTTGGAAGCAGCCAACGCTCTTATTTCGGATCGGCCTCCCGCGCCTCTCCCCACGCCTTGTACTGCGCCGACCAGGCAACACTGCCTTCGTGGTCCGTCAATTCCTGCGGCGTGCCCAGATGGTCGCACTGATAGAACGCCATCTCCCTTCTATCGAACGCCCGCGGCACCTGCCTCTGCTCGCCGTTCCACAACGGATCCTGCTCGATGTCGTAGGCGCCTCCATTGGCCTCCATCAGCGCCTTCGCATCCGTCGTCTCGCTCAGCGCCATCGCGCTCGCGCGGCGCACCTGCATCAGCGGCACGAACGAGTTCGGCTCGTGGATGTAGTGCACGCTCCAGCCGTGCTCGCCGCCCTCCTCGATCGCTGAGCTGCTCTGCGTGCTCTCGAATGCGAGCACGTCGCCGTCCCAGCCGAACAGCGTCGTGGTGTCGCCCGAACTCTTGGAAAGACGACGCCCCAGCGCGTCATAACTGAAGGTGGTGGTGATGCCGCTGTGGTCGGTCGCCGCTGTCATGCGGTTGAAGCCGCCCCATGCGAAGACGGTTCGCCAGCCGTTGCGTACGCGCTCGGTCATGTTGCCGCGCTTGCTATGGCCCCGTTCTCGAAATGCATGTGTTCCTGGGCTGCTTTCGACAAACTCTCGATAAAGATCTCAACCCGGAATTCTATCTAATCGATCAGAAATTTTCGAAACCACCTCATTAAAACCATCCTCCATTTCAAAGAAAATACCTGAAAGCGCCCCTTCAAACCGAGAGACCAACTCTGGATCCTGCCCTTCCTGATTCATCAATTCAATTGAAATCTCAAAATACCCGCCTTTCGGCTCAACAGAAACAACCAAATCAATTTCGTGAGGATAAAAACTTACGTACGCATAAGGGCTTGAGGAGTTTCGATTAAATCCGGAGTTAGATTTTTCAATTTCAACTTTCTGCCGCACCACCTCTTCAACTCTTCCTAAGTAGCTCAACAAAAACTCAAAAAAAATATCAATCGTCATTTTTTTCCTCGAGACCTAACACTGTCAAGCAATCCGTCCGTATATGAATTTGAAGCCCCGGTACCTCGCGTGGCAGCCCAATTTTTCAACCTCTCATTCGACGGATCATCCTTGGGTCTGATGGTTACGTGCCCATCAGCCTTGTCGTGTATTACGTCCAATCCACAGCTGCAAGCATGAGCAACATCAATCTCTACATACTTCCCTGGGCCCAATCCCTCAATGCCGACATTGGCAGAAAGGCCGGGTAGCCGAGAATCCTTTGGCGTGTCGTCAATTCCTGGACGCGGCGTAAGGCTGTCAGCAGTTCCAGAAGCACCTCTAAACACGCTTCCGCTAGTGAGTTTCTTCGGTTGAAAACCGCTCAAACCGCGAGGGTCTATCCAACTTACGGCGCTAGGTGCGTACGCGTATACGTTGAGTCCCCCAACGATACCTATCGGATCACGGGCGACGTATCTACCGTTCGCAGGGTCGTAATACCGATACCGGTTGTAGTGCAGCCCGGTCTCTTCATCCCAATACTGCCCCTGAAACCGAATCGGATTCCTGAACCCCGCCCTTCTCCCAGCCTCGCTGATCGCCTCCCGCGCCTCTCCCCACGCCTTGTACTGCGCCGACCAGGCAACACTGCCTT